>JAUXDC010000276.1 GCA_030618605.1 Holophagae bacterium
GGGGGCATGAGGTCACGCCCGGCCAGGGGAAGCTGGCGTGCTGAGACGGCGAGGAGTATGAAGGCCACGAGGAGAAAAAGGGCGCGATGCTGCAGGGCAAATCTCAGCGTCGTTTGATAAAAGGTATTCAGCCGGCCAAGGGCCGCGTCGGCAAGTCTTTGGGTCAAGCGCTCGGGCAAGGACGGAGTACGGTCCTCTGCACGACGGAGGATCCATGGCGCCAGCAGCGGGATGATGGTGACCGAGACGATGAATGAGGACATCAGGGCGATGATCAAGGTCAACGAGAGAGGCCGCAGTACACGTTCGACGTACCCTCCCACGAAGAGGATGGGGGCGAGGGCCAGCACGGTCGTGACGGTGCCGGAAAAATCCGCCGGCAGAATTTCCTTCGTTCCGTCGACGACGGCCTGCCGCACAGGTTTGCCGAGCTCGTCGAGATGGCGCTGGATGTTCTCGACAACCACGATTGCGTCGTCAACCAACATGCCCACCGCCAGTGTAATGGCAGTCAGAGTGACGATGTTGAGTTCCATGCCGATGAGCCACATGACGCCAAAGGTGAGCAGAAATGTCATCGGCAGGGAAACGCTGACGAGGGTCAGGCTCCGGCCGTTGGCAAGAAAGAGAAAGAGTACGGCAACGGTCATTAAAATTGAGCTGCGAAGAGCGCCCTGCATGTTGCTGACGGCGACCGTAATCAGTCCCTCCTGGGAATCAGGTATTGAGAATTCAATATTGGGAAAGTTGCGTTTCAGTTCCGGCAACAGTTGTTGAACAGCGACGACGGTATCGAGCACATTGCCCGAGAGTTGCCGTTGAATGTTGATCGCGATGGCACTCTTGCCGTTGGCTTGGTAGGCGCTGCGCGGATCGGTGACGCCGCGGCGAATGTTGGCAACATCCCTGATTCGGATCACACCGGGGCCGCTGTGGGTCAAGACGACCTCTTCGACATCGGATACGCTCGTGACGGCGCCGGTTCTCTTGAGCACAATTTGCGACCCGTCGCCGATGATCAAACCTGCCGGCTGATTGGCGTTGGCGGCAGTCAAGGCGCGCTGAAGGTCGGCGGCCGCGAGTCCGTAGCGGTCGAGACGGTCGCGATCGGGCATGATCAAGATCACCGGATCGTGGGCGCCGAAGACCTCGGCGTTGGCGACCTCGGGAAGCTGCAGCAGGCGGTCCTTGACCTGGTTGGCGGCGATCTGGCGCACCATCGAGAGATCGAGATGGGTGCCGTCGTTGGGCGTCAGCCCCAGGGTCATGACCGCAGGAGTGGCCGGGGAGATCTTGAAGATCATGGGCGCTCTGGTACCACGGGGAAGGAGCGATGTGAGGCGGTCGAGAGCGTTGGCGACCTCGTTGGACGCCGAATCCAGATCCTTTGAGTAGCGATATTCGGCGGTAACTACCGAAACCTCGTCGCGGCTGGTCGAACGAACCGTTCGAATCTGTTCCAAGGCCGACAGCTCTTTCTCGATCGGGCGCGTGATGTCGCTCTCGACATCGAGCGCAGAGGCGCCCTGTTGCACCGTAATCACAGCGATCTGGGGTCTTTCGGTGTCGGGGAAGAGATTCAGCGGCAGCTGGTTGTAGCCGATGATCCCCAGAACCGCGCCAAGTATCAGTAGCGACGCCACGAAATGAGGGCGTTTGAGATAGGCGTCGACGAAATTCACTGTTCACCACCGAGCACGTGGACCTTCATGCCTTCGGCCAACAACATCAGGCGCGAGGGGAGTGCGGTGACGACCATGTCTTTTTCATTGAGGTCGCCGTTGACCACGGCGTGTGTCGTTGATCGCGTCGATACTTCAACCTCGACCGGATGAACAGTGTCGCCTACTACCGTGAAGATCCATGTGCCGTCCTCTCCTTCGAGCAGAGCACGGTTCGGAACCATCACGCCCTCGGTGGCCCGTAGCTTGAGATCTACCGTGACGGTGGCCCCCGGAACGAACTGGGCGGGAGGCGCATCAATGTCGATTTCAAAGACCGCGAGCCTGGATCTGTCCATCGCGGGCACCACCCTTGAAATAGTCGAATCGATGCTGGCGCCCCCGAGAGAGAGGCGCACCTCAAGTCCCTCTGTGATGGCGGTCAGATCGCCCGCCGGCAGTTGAGCTCGAACCCGGATGCCATCTCCCTGAACCAAGGTCAGCACCGGCTTGCCCGGGATCGCGAGGTCCCCCGGGTCGGCTGAGCGGTTGACCACTCTTCCATTAAACGGCGCCGTCAGCCTGGCGTAGCCCTGGCGGGTCCTGGCCTGATCCCGTCGTTTGGCGGCGATCCGCATCTCGGCCTGTGTCGCCTCGAGCCGGGCGAGGGCCGAAATTTCAGCCGTTTGGGAGTGATCCCATTGCTCCTGAGAGATTGCTTTGGCCTCGAAGAGCAACTGATCCCGTTTCGTGGCGGCTTCTTGGGTCTGCCATGCTGCCTTTGCCGCCGCGATCGCACTGCGACTCCCCTCGAGACCCGCTTCCGCCTGAGAGAGAGCGTCCTCGAGTTCCCTGGAATCGAGAAACGCGAGAAGATCCCCTCTGGCGACCGAATCACCTTCGCGAACCCTGATTTCGAGAATCTGAGCCATGATCAGGGGGGCCACCGTCGCTTCGTTGTCGGCTACGACGGTACCGATCACGTTACGGGATTGAGCGACGCGGCCCATGCGGACCTCTGAAACCTCAACCGTTGGTATTGAGGGGGTGAGTAGGGGCTCATTTTCTTTCTGGTCGACCCTCTTCATGCGGAGGGCCGCAAGACCTACGACGACTACTACGACAACGATGATCCAGCCTAGACGTTTCATTTGACGACCTCTTTCTCAACGATACTGTTGATGCGTTCTCCTGCGGTGCGAGCCCCGGCGAGGGCCCTTGCAAGCGCTGCTCGAGCATCCTGTTCTTCGGCACGTGCAAGCAGAAAATCTTCGATCGTTCCTGCGCCGGAGTCGTACCGGATCTCCTCGATCCTCGCCGCCTCCGTCGCGGCCGCACCACGGGCCCGGTCTGCAACAATCTGTTGCTGGGCTGCGCCGAAAGCCGCCACCGATTCGACGAGTCCAGCTGTCGTTTCGTGGCGTACGCGTTCGTGGTCCTGCCCTGCCGCTGCTGCGTTTTCCTTGGCCGATCCAAGGTTCTCGCTGCGGGAACCTCCGGCAAAAATTGGTACGATGATGCCAAGTTTGACCTCCCAGGTATTCAGACTTCCATCGAGGGACGGTGCATCGTGCCAGCTGTAGTTGCCGCTGGCTGTGACCTTCGGAATGAAGGAACTGCGCTCCGCCGTCACCATTCGATCTGCCTGTTCCAGCACAAACTGGGCGCGCCTGAGCGATGATGACTCGCCCAATGATTGATGCAATTCCTCGGGTGGAACCAGGAGTTGTAATGCGTGTTCGGGCAGCGGATCGACTGTGATGGGCATCTCTGGGTTCTCCCCCATCAGGGCGAGGAGGAGGGCGCCGACCTTGACCCGCTCGGCAGCCGTGCCGGCCCGCCCGGACCGCACGGCCTCCAAAGAAGCAACGACCTTGAGCCCGTCGAGTTCCGGTCTCTTTCCGACAGAAACCATCAGGTCGAGATTTTCTCTGGTTCGAATGAGGGCAGCAATCTGTTGATCCTGGGCGATGAGGACCTGGTCGAGGGCCTGTGCGGCCGTATACAACGACGTTGCATTAAAACGCAGCTGCCAACGGGTGCCTTCTGCCAGGGCGGTGATCCCTTCGGACTGAAGCCGGCCGATCTCGATACCGCTGTTCAGTGAGCCCCCCGTGTAGATTGGGATGACGAAACTTGCGCCCCAGTGATTCTGATTGCGGTCCCACGGCAGATCGGCAAAACCGCCTGCCTCCTCGAAGAGTTCTTCGGACATCGGTCGGACCAACCACGCGTCGTTGGTGCGTTGTGTGTAGAAAAAGGCGTCGAGCCGACCCCACCGGGTGCGTGATGCCGCGCTGGCGCGACCTTCGGCGGCCATGACTTGATGGTCAAGCGACTTGAGACCGGGATTGTTTTCGAGAGCGGCTTGAACCGCCTGGTCGAGCCCGAGTGTACGCGGTTGTTGGGCTTTGGCTGTTCCCGCAAATACCGCCAGTGCGAGTGCGAGTGCGATGGTGGCAATCCGCATGATCATTGATGTCCTCCTTCAACGGGACCGATCCGGTCGAGGAAATATGGAATCCATGCCTCTTCGATCCGATCTTCGAAAGCGGTATCCGGGAACAGTCGGTGCCGCACCGCAAGGGCGGTTGGCGTGCCCATAAGGCCGAGGGCAAGGCAGTTGGGTTGAACTGAAGGATCGATCGTGCCCATTGCCTGTCCCTCGGTGACGACCTCGACGAGAAGCGCCATATAGGCATGGAGGATCGTGCGCATCCTGTCCAGCAAAACAGGGTCGTCGGACGTTGAGGCTTCGGCCAAAAGCAGAATCGGGAGGCTGTTGTATTTGCGGACCAGTTGAACGTGGTGAGTGATGATGCGGGAGAGTCGCTCTCGTGCAGGAAGAGACGTCTCTTCCGCGATATGCCTCGCGGCATCAACCAACATCACTTCGAGCCGGTCCATCAGCCCCAGGATCACTGCCTGTTTATTCGGGAAGTGACGGTAGAGCGCCGGTTCGGAAAAATTCATACGTTCGGCGATTTTGCGGATCGTCAGGCCCGACAGTCCGCTTTCGCCAACCAGGATCAGCGCCTTGTCCAGAATCTCCGTCTGCTTGGCAGTGGTTCCGTTCTCTGTGGTCATCTCGGCCTCCAGAAACGTTAGTGAATATTCACTAACTTCGTTCAATATACTTAAGGTTGATAAATCCGTCAAATTTCTGGACCGAAGAGGGAGAAGCACGGTGGCCGGTGCTCTTTCAAAATAGGATTTTCTGTGGATCTTGTCGTAGAATACTGATGAGATGAGCGATTTTTCGCGTACCTACAGGAGATGTGGGGGCCTTCCCCTTGTAGTATTTGTACTCGCAATCTTGATTTCAACTTTTGCGGCAACTTCTGACCTGCCATCGATTGTCCTCGAAAACGTCCCGTCAATGAACGCCTCGTCTCAAGTCGATCAAGGGCCGCTACCCGGTCTCGATGGAGAAGCGGCCTATTGGCCCCCGTCCGTCAAGCAGACCGAAACCGAGTGCGGAAATGCCGCATACGACAACGGG
>JAUXDC010000183.1 GCA_030618605.1 Holophagae bacterium
AAATCTTGATTATATTTGGAGCCATTCTGGCTATTGCGGGAATTGCGGCTGCCCAAGGCCCTGACTTCCAAGAGGTTGGGAGTCCGCTCCAGGAAGAATTCGACTTCAAGATCGGCCAGATCCTCAACCTCAATCTTCGTATTGACGGCATCAAATGGACAGTTCTGAAAGCTGACGCCGGTGATGATTCCGGATGGACCGCCGGCAAAACGACCAAGACATCGTTCACCAATGAGTTGGAGAACCTGACTGACACAACGCTGACCCTCTCAATCATTCTCCTCTTGGAAGACGACCGCGGCCGACAGCTCGAGAGGGTCGAATTCAAAAGGATCAAAGTGGGCCCCGGCCGGTACAATCAGGACATTCAGAAAATCAAGGTTGACGGCGGCAATCTCGCCCACATAGCCAAGGTCTACATCTTCGCCGAGGTGGAGTAGGAGGCTCTCAGAGGTTAGAACGCAACCGGGCGGCGGATCAAGGCCAGGAATTCCTCTCTCACGTCATGATCGGCGAAGCAGCCGCGGAGAGCCGAGGTCGTCGTCGAAGCGCCGGGTTTCTTGACGCCACGCATCTCGACGCACAAATGACGCGCTTCGATGACCACCATCACCCCCAACGGTTTCAGCTGCGTCCAGAGGTATCCGGCAACCTGTTCGGTCAGACGCTCCTGCAGTTGTGGGCGCTTGGCATAGAACTCGAGAATTCGGGGCAACTTTGAGAGGCCGACAATGGTCTCCTTCGGGATATAGGCGATGTGGGCATGCCCGTAAAACGGGACGAAATGATGGGCACACATTGAATAGAAGGGAATTTCCCGCTCGATCACCATGTGGTCGTAGCCTTCGTCATTGGGAAAGGTCGTCACTTTGGGTTCCGACCCCTCGAATAGCCCGTGGAACATCTCCAGGTACATCTTGGCGACCCGCTCGGGCGTACCCTCAAAATTGGGATCGTCAAGGTCCATGTGCAGTTCTCGCATCACCCCGGCCATGTGACCTGCCACACGGGCGATGATCTCCCCCTCTCGCTCACGCGGAATGCCGTCATTCGAATAATCGGCGAGAATCTGATCTTCGTTTTGGTCGTGCATCACGCGCCTCCATCTCCAAAGCTGAGATTATCAGGATTGTGCAAATCAGAGTATAATAAAGTCGAGAATATGAAAACATACGAAAGAATTCTTGGGCCGGGATCAAAGACGATAATATTTCCCGGGAGGCTTTACCGATGACGGACTGTGATCAAATTTCTCATCACGGAGGCACCAGAATCACAACCGTCGTGAATTCGATCCCAAACGCCGCAGTGGCGACCGGCAAAGACAACCGTGTTGTTGCCTTCAATGACGTGTTCGGCGATCTCGTCAAACGATCCGTAGATGAACTTCTTGGGGTCAACCTGTTTCAAATGCTCGATGCCCGGGACATTTTCGGAAATCTGTTGAACCGGGAGAATGAAGGCCTTCACGAAATGGTCCAGAATTTCGAATTGGTCAAGGATTTCAAACTCAACATCACGACCGGCAAGGGAAAGCACCTCTTTGTCGGAGTCTCGATCATCATCGTTCTCGAGTCGGATTCGGACGACTACCAACTGATTTACCTGTTGACGAGGATCCAACGAAGGCGCCGGTCCGACCAGTTTCTCGACCAGATTCTCGTTGGAGTCGGGACCTCAGCAGACGGGGCGTACGTTGGCGAGGACGCACGCGGGATGACCGATGTCTTTCGTCTGACCAGCCGTCAAAAGGAGGTGTTACGCCTCCTTGCCGACGGAAAAACCTCCAACGAAATTTCGGACGCCCTGGGTCTGAGCATCCACACAATTCGCTCTCACATCCAGAAGATCCTGCGAGTGCTCGAGGTCAACAGCCAGTTGGAAGCCGTAACGAAGGCCCTGACGCTGCGAATCCTCTGACCTTCGACATAACCCAGCGATGTGCCGATCAATGGGCTTCGGAAATCATCCCGCCTCCCGCTTTTCTTTTTGGCCTCTCCCATCTGCTACCATCCACCGCCGAGGCATTGAGCATGACTGAAATCCTGATCACCGGAAACCACGGCCAACTGGGCAGGGCCATCCAGCGACTGGGTGCAGCGCGCAGACTCTCGGTATCGGGTTCGGATATCGACACGCTGGATATCACCAGTGCCGCCCAGGTCGAGGAGTGGGTCGGCGCTTACAAGCCACGAACGCTGATCAACTGTGCCGCCTTCACCGCCGTCGATGACTGCGAAGAGCAAGAGGCTTTGGCCGAGGCAATCAACGGTACGGCGGTCGGCCATCTTGCGGCAGCCTGCCGCCGGCATAAGACCCGGTTGATTCACGTCTCAACCGACTACGTGTTTAACGGGACCGGCTCACAGCCATACCTGGAATCCGACGAGCTCGGGCCGGCCAGCGCCTACGGGCGAACCAAACTGATCGGGGAAGAGATGGCGGCCCAGGCCCCTGGCCACCTGATCGTTCGCACCGCCTGGCTCTACGGAAGGGGCGGCAGGAATTTCGTCGAAGCCATCCGCGGTCAAATAGAAGGCGGCGCTGAGGAACTCCGGGTCGTCGCCGATCAGCGAGGCTGCCCGACCTTCTGTGACGACTTGGCTACGGCCATGCTCGATCTGGCCGAAAGTGATGCTGAAGGCGTCGTTCATGTCGTCAACTCCGGAGAAACGACTTGGTACGGTTTCGCCTCTGAAGTGGCCCGTATCCTGGGATCATCGATCCCAATACTGCCGGTAGGCACCGAGGCATACCCCCGCCCCGCACCTCGCCCCGCCTATTCGGTGCTGGACATCAACCGGCTGCACACGATTCTGGGTCGACCGATGCCGTCGTGGCAGGATGCCCTGGCCCGCTACATGGATGATTCATGCGCTGGCTGATAACTGGCGCCGACGGCTTTGTCGCCACTCACTTGCTGCCCTATCTCCTGGAGCAGGAAACCGATGCTCTGATCTTCGGCATGGTGTGGCGTGATGCTCCTCAAGACTCGTGGCCCCAACCCCATCCCAACCTCCAGATCCTTGCCGGAGAATTGACCGACTCTCGAAGTATCGCCCAGGTTATCGACCAGGCACAGCCTGAAATCATCCTGCATCTGGCCGCGGCATCCTCGGTGGCCACGTCATGGCTGGATCCCGAACCTGCCTACCACACCAATATTCTGGGACAGCTCCATCTCCTTGAAGCCGCACGGTCCATGAAAAAAATGCCGACCGTCGTCATTGCCTCGTCGGCCGAAATCTACGGTCGCGACGGCCACGACGGCAAGCCGATCTCCGAGGAGGCGCCACTGCGGCCGCTTTCGCCCTATGCGGTCACCAAGGCAGTCCAGGACCTTCAGGCCGGCCAGTACCATGCGGCACACGGTCTCCCAACCGTTCGCTTGAGACTCTTTAACCACACGGGTCCCGGCCGCCCACCGCAGTTTGTCGCCTCGAGCTTTGCCAAACAACTGGCCGAAATCGAACGGGGCCTGCGTGAACCGGTGATCCACGCCGGCAACCTCGACGTCGCCCGGGACTTCACCGATGTCCGGGACATCGCCAAAGCCTGGCGCCTGGCGGCCCTGCGAGGCCGCCCGGGTGAAGCCTACAACGTCTGCTCCGGCCGCCCGACACCGATTCGTCGGCTCTTGGACCTCCTCCTCGAAAAGACCAGTATCGAGGTTGAAGTCCGAACCGATGCTGGACTCCTGCGCACCGGAGAGATCGAGAGCCTGTATGGCGACCGAACCCTGTTCTCCCGAACCACCGGATGGCAACCTGAGATATCGCTCGAACAAACACTTGCCGACCTGCTTCAGTGGTGGCGGGAGAACGTCGGTATCGGCAGCTGTTAGTTATCGGCCATTAGCCAGGCAATGCCTTCGATGTTGATATTGCACGGTTTTCTTGGCCTCACCTGCACCTTGATCCCTGATCCCTGGACCCTGTGACCTGAAGATATTGGCCGATCAGTACGTCAATTTTCCGCTGACCTCTTGAGATCACGCCCTCTTCGTGGCATGGTAGCGGTGGAGGATCGACCATGGACCAAATGCGCCGCAATCTGATCGCACAGTGGGCCTTCGACACCCGTTCAATTCTCGGCCGTTTTCATCTCTGGCTGGAGGATGTCGAAGAGCACTGGCTCGATGGACAACCGGACAAGGATCACGCATTCACAGGCGATTCCCTGGAGCGCGGCTTCATCGTAGCCAACGCTGTGACCGCACTGGGAACCCGGCTTTTCGGTCGCTTCGGCGAAGGCGCGGGACAGGACAAGGCGACGGTCAACCGTGTCAAGAAGGACGCCGATGCGGTCTCGGCCTACGCCCTGTCCGAAGCCCTGTGGTATCTGACCCGCTCGCTGCCGGAGAACCACGCCGTGATGATCTCCCTCGGCGAGGGATTGATGCCCAAGGCCGGGGAGACTCCGGAGATGGGCTCCAACCCGCAGTTGGGTTTTGGGCGCGTCTACGCGCGGCCGGAAGTTGCCCGTTTCCTCGACCATGCGGTTCACCGCCTGCTCAACGATGCCGCCTACGAATGGCCGGAGTTCTGGGCCGAAATCAACCACGCGGGCATCACCGTTTGGGGCGCCGCCGTCGATACGCTGGAGAACACCTCCCGTTTTGCCAAGGGCTCTCCAAACGGTCCAATGGCGGTCTTTCACCTCTTCGACCAGCCGCTCAAGGTTGCCCGCCCCTTCGAGGGCTACATGGGCAATCTCATCCTGCCCGCGGAGGTCGTCGAGGCCGCCGCTGACAGGTCGGTCCTGATTGACTTCCTGACACCTCGCCACCTGGTAATGGAATCACTTCTGGCAACCTACCCCGGCCTGGTGCCCGCAAACGTCCACGTCTGGACCCTGGGCGGACCGTCACGGGAAAAACGGATCGGACCACTGTGGCAGCAGTGGCGTGAACTCGGCGCCCACCTGGTCGAGGATGGTTGGCCCATGCCGGGGACCGGTATCGGGGCCTTCACCGAAAGCGGCACCTACGCCCCCGTTTACTGTATCGGCCCGTACCAGGGTGATGACGGTCAGGCCCACGTCTTTCTGTGCGACGGTTATGCGGCCTCAGCTGAAGCGATGCAGGGGGCCAGCCTGGACCAGATCGTCGATACCCGGACTTCAATGTGCATGTTCTCCTCCCACTTCACGATTCCTTACGACAAGGAACAGTTCCTGATGCGCCTCGACCCGGAAGCCGCTGATTTTGGCGCCGGGCTGAGCGCTCTCTTCGAGAAGGACCTCGACGAGGAAACGATCGAGCTCTACAGGGGCAACATCCGAGATGCCGCCGACGCCTGTATGCCGGCCGGTCAACGGGTCGCGACCGCCGATGATTTTTTCCCGACCAAAACGTGGCGTATCCTCAGCCTGGCTTCCGGAATGCTGGCCGATCCCTATACCGGCATCGAAGGTGTCGAGGAGGTTGGTGAACGCGTCTATCGGGTCACGACCAGGGCCGCAACGCGCCTGGGTCAACTCGACGTCACGCTGACTCTCCGACTGGCCGATCCGATGGACGAGATGAAAATGGTTTTTTCGCCCCTCCTCGACCGTTTCTACGCTGGGCAGGACTACCGCACTCGAGCGGTCAAGGTCTCCGATTCCGGCCGCATCCGCAACGAGCTCCAGACCCTTGTTTCGGAGGCCATCGAGTACCTCGACAACGACCACTTGAGGGTCAACTTCGAAGCGATCGACGACGCCGTGATGCCTGCGGACAAGAAGGCACTGATTCAGGAGATCCTGCGATGGTACAAAAAGAACCACCCGATCTGGTTCCGGTGGTTGGAGATCTGACCGGATGAAGCCGGAACCGGCTTCTCCCGGAGCTGTCAGCTCTCAGCTATCGGCTGTCAGCTTGGTGGGCCAAGGCCCACCCTACGAGGAGTTGAGTTCTGTAGGGTGGGCCTTGGCCCACCATTTTTGTTCTTTGCAAGGGAGGGTCAGTGACTGAGATGACTGGTTATCCCTATGTCATCCCGATCCCCGTCAGATGGCGGGACATCGACGCCTTCCACCACGTCAACAACGCGACGATCGTTACCTATCTTGAGATTGCCCGGGCCCAGATGTGGCGCAAAGTATTCAAGGGCTCCGACGTGATGGACATCCCCTACGTCATCGCAAAACTCGAGGTCGACTACAAGAGACCGATCAAGCTCTACGACGAGGTGATGGTCGGGCTGAGGGCTGTCGATATCGGCAGGTCCTCATTCGCCTTCGAGTACCTGATCGAGGTTGAAGGCCGCACGGCTGTCCTTGCCCGAACACTCCAGGTCTGTATTCGCCACGAAACTGGACGACCGATCCGGGTGCCGGAAGAAGTTCGCCAAACCTTGATCAATCTGTTTGAGACCTCGCCGTGACATCGGCAGTCACCCTGGTCATCGTCTCTCCCCCTGACGATACGGCCCAGGACCTTGCCCCGCTCGACACCGGAGAATGCCGGCGAGCCGAACGATTCACTGTCGATCATCCCCGGAGGATCTTCATCGCAGCCAGGGCGGCACTCAGGCGAACTCTCGGAGAACGCCTTGGCCGGGATCCCACATCGTTGACCTTCGCCCTCGGCCCCCATGGAAAACCGGAAATCGATCCACCCTCGGCCCTGAAATTCAATCTGTCCCACTCCGGAAACACCATCGTCATCGCCCTGACCGAAGGCCTCGACCTGGGAATCGACGTCGAGGAACTGGACCGGGACACGCCAACCAAGCGGCTGGCCAGGCGGTTTTTTGCCGAGGCTGAATCACACGCCGTCGAGCACACCGGCGAAGCCAACCGAAACCGCGTGTTCTTTCACTGCTGGACCGCCAAGGAGGCCGTCCTCAAAGCCACCGGCAGCGGCCTGACCGTTCCGGTGAGGGAGGTCGAGGTCGATCCCAACCCCGACGCCCCACCACGATTGCTGGCTCTCGGCGGCGATGTCACCGAGGCCGAACGCTGGACTCTGCTGAGGCATGAGGTCCCGGGCCGGTGGATCGCAACGGTTGCGTTTCGGGGGAAAGCGCGCGGTTTGATTGTGGAGGCGCCATGAACGTCAAACACCTTGACCATATCAATCTTTCGGTCGCCAATTTCGAGCACACCGTCGACTGGTACGCCCGCATCTTCGATTTTGAACTGGTCGAGGAGGGCCTCCAGGACGGGATTCGCTGGGGCGTGATTCAATCCGGCGAGGCGCTGCTGTGTGTTTACGAACACCCCGCCAGACGCCACCTTGACCGCTTCGAGTTGGGCGATCATCACCTCCACGGCATGGCCCACTTCGGCCTGCGGATCACCGACGAGGCCGACTGGCTGGACATCGTCGAGCGGGAAAAGGTGCCGATCCTCTACGACGGCGTCATCCGCTGGCCGCATTCCCTGGCCTGGTACGTCAAGGACCCGACAGGGTACGAGATCGAAGTTGCCTTGTGGAATGGCGACCGGATCACATTCCCTGAGTCCCAGGGGAGCTGAGGTCGTAAATTTTGCAAGAGGCTCAAGAATTCAAATTTAATTTGTCCTCTTCCAACCAATCCGGGGTTTTCTTGGTCTCCAGGAAGGATCGAACGCCCCCTCGGCATTCCGGATGCACGCGCTGCTCGGCGTTGGCCTCTGCAGCCACGGCCAGAGCTTCACGCCAACCCATGCCGATGGTTTGGCTCATCAGGGCCTTGGTCGCCGCCAATGCCGACGGCGAGGCCTTGGAACAGATCGACAGG
>JAUXDC010000198.1 GCA_030618605.1 Holophagae bacterium
TGCCTTGTTGGCTTCGTTTTTGTGCTTTTTCGTGCCTTTTTGTGGCTATTTCATGATTACTGCAAGCGCCTGAGCTGATAGCCGATAGCTGATAGCTTCCCCCTACATCTCCTTGACGGCTACGAGCGGACGTCCCTCGGAAAAAAGGCCGTGCTCGACTTGGTACTCATTGACGTACACCACACCCGGCTCGTCATGAGGCTCTCCAAAAACCGAGTGAATGGACTTCAGTCCACCCAGCCAGCCACGACGATCGCAGAGATAGACCAGATCACCCGGCGAAGCCTCCAATGTCTCCATATCCCCGGACGAAAGGTAAATCCTGCCCTCGCCGTCATCGTCGATCAGTTTCCACGAAACGGGCACCGGCTCACCACCGAATTCGTTAGGTGTGCCGCCCCCCTTGAACATTCGCTTGGCCGCATCAATCGACCACACCGTCAGGCCACGAGTATTCTCTTCTTCGTCATAAGTCGTGGTTGCGGTCACTACCAAGGGAACGACGACAACAACCAGTGCAGCCGCGAGGATCTCCACCTCAAAGCTCCCCCAGCCCATTGCGACAACCAAGAATGACAACACCCCGACAGCGGTGAGAGCAGCAAGGACCATTCGATCCTTGACCCGGGCAGCAACACCCTGCTGCCAGGCCGTCGTCCACACCGTCAGGACCCCGACGCCCGAACAAACCACGGTGTTGTACAGCGCCCTGATATACGAAAATGGATGATCAGGATTCATGGCGATACCGTGATCGAAGGGAGCGATCAGAATCCCCGGATACCGGGCACCCAGAATCATCAGTGCAACGCCACCGAGAAAAGTCGCAATGACTGCAGCCGGGGTAAACCTCTTCCAAAAGATCCCCAAGAACACGGCCACCGCCAAGGGTGGTGTCAAGGTCGAGTGGAAATACCCGTGGGCCTCGTATACCGTTGGAAAATTCTTGAAAGCCAGAACCGCCACAACGCCAAGAATCGTGATGCCCACCGAGGCGACCCTGGCGGCGAAGAGTTCTTCCCGATCCCGCTGCCGGGTGGTGACTTTGCGCTCCTTCAAGAACCGCTTGACCGGCCGGTAGATATCATTGATGAAAATGGCGGCCGTTGCGTTGATCAGGGTGTCGACGGTACTCATCAGGGCGGCAACCAGAGCAGCCATGACGAAACCGAAGACCCCCGGACTGGCGACGATATTCGCAACAACGACGAAAACCTGGTCCGGTGAGGTATTGGGCGCAAGGACATTGGGGTGGGCCACGCTGATGGCCTTCCCGATCCAACCGGCGCCACCGACAACGATCGCCGACAACGGCATGACCAGCAGGACGTTGACCGCCGCGGCCTTGCGGCCCTCATCGACGTTCTTGCAGGCCATGAACCGCATGATCAGGCCCTGATTGAGAAAGAGAAATCCGATTGTTCCCGCGATACCGTCCTGCCAGAAGATTCCGGCAAAATTGAAATCCGGGGGCTTATTGAAATCGGGAAAGGGTAATCGCCAACCGACCGGCAAAAGATCCCAGAAATGTTGAAAACCCCCGAGATAGGCCAGCCCCAATCCAAAAAGCATCAAACCGGCGAAGAGGAGAATTGCACCCTGCGCCAAATCGGTAAAGATCACCGCCGTCTGGCCGCCGAAGGTGATGTAGATGCCGGTGACGATAGCGACGACGATGATGGCGCCCATCAGCGTCACCGGAAGCGTCAAGCCCCCCAGGTGGAAGGCCTCCGGCAACATGGGGATCAAAGCCTTGCCGAGGGTCAAAAACCCAATCCCGATATAGCCGACCATATAGAGCAGCAACAAGATGGTGGCCAGAAAACGAGCGGAGGGGCTGAATCGTTTCTCGAAGTACTCTGGAATCGACCGCACTCTGGAATAGACGATGATCGGCAGCCACCCGAACAGGAAGAATGGGAAGATGAACCAGTCATTGAGATAGGTGATCGACGAGGACATCCCGTGCTCGAACCCCTTGGCCGAATACTTGACGAAACTGTGACTCCCGACTCCGGTCGCCACAATCGACATCGTGATCAGCCACCAGGCGAAACGTCGACCTCCAAAGAAAAAGTCTGAGGTCGATTTGGTGTAACGACCAAAATAGCTGCCGAAGAGCATGATCGCGGCAAAGTAGACGATCATCACGATCCAGTCGAGGGAACTTCCGATGCTGTGGAAGGTTGTCACGCCACCCATCAAACGACTCCCCTCGAACGATGAAATGTCAACCAGGTTGCTATAACCGCCAGTACCATCACCACAACTCCACCGGCAGTCGCCCAGCCTTCATGGCCCAGCGCGGCCAGAATCCAGGTGCCATGCATGACCAGGTACCAGACAAACCCGAGGATCAGAATACTGAACCATTTCTTGTGCTTGGCATTGGTCTTTGGCGAAAAGGAGCCTGCCTTGAGGGTGATTACAATTCCAACGATGAAGATGATGCCGCCCAGTCCGTATTGGTAGATGAACGGAAGCCATGAATGCGAGAAATTCGACATCGGGCAATCATACAGTGCGCCACCGGCCGGGACCAGAGCCTCAAGAATCTGGCCTATTCTATCCGCCAGAATCGCTCAGATCTTTTTCAGTCGGCAAGATCTCCACGACCGAGCTCGGCAGCTCGCCGATCCAGAATTTCCATGTAGCGCTCAAGTACGGCTTCGTCTGCGAGGATCTCTTCGTGGTCAAGGTCGTATCCGAAGAGGCGCACGGCCTGTTTCTGGGCAAAGGGGGCCAGTTGGCTGCTGACTGAAACCACACTGTCACTGCTGTAGGGCATGATCGGATTGATGCCGTCGGAATCAAAGCCGAATACGAGATAGAAGGGAACACCATCGGGGAGCGGTCTACGGAGAGATTTCAGAAAGTCACTGTCCGGCTGGATATCGAGCCAGGAAGGCACCTCAATCGGCATGTACTTGACACCCTTCGCTGCAGCCTCGTGCCCATTGTATGGAGTGGCGAACGAGACGAAGAGGCTGACGTAGTCTGGCAATTCATCTTCGCCGGTTTGTAGTACGAACGAGCGCGCAACCAGGCCGCCCATGCTGTGAGCCGTGACAAATAACGTGTCGAATCCATGCTCATATTGGAGGCCGTCGACCAACCCCTTGAGAACTCGAGCGACCGGGAGAAGGCGCGCCCCTGAGGGGTAACGAAAAACCCACGGTTGGAATTCATCGCGGTCGAGACTTTCGATGATGGCACGAAAGTCCGTCGGCGAGCCTCCCACCCCGTGCACGAACAGCACCGGAATCTTGGCCCGGTTGTACTCCTCGAAGAAGTAGACGCCGGCACCAACCGTTTCCCAGGCCGTGTTGGACTGCCACATGCCGTCCTTGGCATATTCCTGTCCGAAGATGGGGGCATCGAGGGAAATGATCTCTCCGGCAATCAGGGGCAGATCTTCCATGGTCTCGAGATTGATGCCCCTGAGGTCCAGATCGTAACCATCCGGCATTGGTGCATCGGCGCTGAGCTCGATGTCCTGTCCCTCGAGTCGTTCTCCGGGCCCGATGGTCAAGGATCCCGGCGCGCCCAGCATGGCCGCAGGCTCGCCAGGGTTCCGCTTGAGGTCCCCGTTGAGATCATGAAATGCGGCAACCGTGTAGCGGCGCTCAGTATCAAGCACGAAACCGAATGTTGAAATGGCGGTACTCAGACTATCGACGCTGACCACCTCGGGTCCGGCCTCACCCTCGTCGTACAGCACAACATATACATCGTCGGTCGAGCCGGCAGGCGTCGTCACTCGGCCGATTACGGTGCCCAGATGCTCCATTTGCTCGAGGTCCTGCTTGAGCCTCACAATGGTGCAGGCGCTCAGGCACAGGCAGAGAATCAGGATGAACGCGACTGACGTGGTTCGCATGCCCTCTCCCAACCGACTCAAGAAAGAGCCAGAACCGTCACGACCACAAAGGCGCCGGGGAAGATCAAGCGCGACCATCGATCCAAGAGCATCGCCCGCTCCTGGCGGCCGGTCTTGGCCAGCCGCGACGTGATAACCACTTCGAACAGACTCAAGAAGACAAGCACCGTCGAGGCCATGACAAAGGTGTCCAACCGGGTCAGGTAGGAGATCTTGGGCAGGCTGGCGTCGATGGCGAAACGGAAGGCGATCAACGTCAGCATGGTCGTGGTGGCGACACCGATCTGAGTCCCGCCCTCCGCCGGATCAATCCAGAACACACTCCACGACATCATCACGATCAGGATCAGCGGAATGATCACCTTGACCACAAAGTAGCCGACCTTGCGGCTGGCGAAGTAGCTACTGCGGATGGAGGCAATACCAGGACCCGAATCCATCGGACTGAATGGCTCCACAACCACCTCCGACCCTGTGATTTCGAAATCGGTAACCGACAAATCGGCCGAAATGGCATGTTTCGCTTCGGTTGAAGCCACCAACTCAACCTGATCCAGGCTGTATCCGGCTGCAGCCAGGTGGACGGTGAGAACCTGGTCATCGGCCGGGTAGTCACGGAGATCCATCGGCTGGGAAAAATCTCCCCACACCCGCTGGCGGTAGGAGACGTGTCCGTCAGGAAAGACCCTGAAATGCTCCGGAAAGGTCTTCCACAGTTTCTGCTGGTTGAGAATCTGAAGATGCGGATGCCAGATCTCATCCATGCCCATGATCACCGGACCTTCGCCCTGATGTGCCAGGCGGGGATCGTCCCAGTCATATCTCAAGAAGACATTGGCGGTGAAGGTCTGCTGGGAAGAGTCGACTTCGTCCACATCGAGCATGTAGACCAACACCGTCACCGGAACCGGCCCATCCGAAGTCGGCAGGGTAAGGTCGGCAGCGAAGACGCCTCCAGCGGAAAGGACGAGAAGAAGTGCAAGGACGAGGATCTTCTGATTCATGAGGACTCCGTTTCTCAGTATTCACATCGATTATAGCTCTTCAACCCCCTGTGCCAACCGTCAGGAGAGGCGCCGCGGGCGTCGATCCCGTCTCGGCCAACGACAGCATGATCATCAAGAAGGTGAATACCCTCTTGCTTTGAAAGTCTTTGTCGTCAATCCAGAACCAGTGATCCCGGTACTCGATGGCAGCGTAGGTATCTTCGGGCTTTTCGGACCCCGAGTAGATGGTGATCGGTAGGTCGTCCTCCCTCAGTGGAGGCATGGCATTCTTCACCCGGCAGGCCCCCCCGCCAGCGAAGGCGCAGCGAAGAATGCCTTGCCGGGCAATCCCCGGCGAGCGCATTGGCGATCGAGTCTCCAAACTACGTCGTAGGTCGCCGAGGCCTTTTCCCTCAAGGGCGATGCCCTCCCGTTCTTCGCTCTGTTGCCCTTGAGGGGAATGCGCCGAGCTGGAGGGCCGAAGGCACTCCAGAAGGCCGGGGTTTGAGGAAAGGCGTAGTGGCGTGACACCTTTTCCAACTTTGTTAACTTTGTTTCTCCTGGCTCTGATGCAGCGGAGGGGCTTGAGCCCCGTCCGCTGAACCGTTATTGAACTGTAATAGCCCCGAGGCTTTCTACTTCACATCCTTCACATCGAGAGTGATTTTGTGGATCTTGCCGCTGAAGCGGGTCTCCTCACGTCCGATGCCAATGTCTTCGGCGACCGGCGTCTGGTTGTCCAGACCAACGTCGGCAGTCTCATCAGCAGAGAAGATCAAGGGTTGAGTCTTCCCGATCCGACCCTCGGCGACGGTCTCTCCGTCGACGGAGAGGGTTGCCAGGCCACCCTTGCCAAACCCGCCTCCGTCGTAGACGAAGTCGAGTACGACCGTCGCTGCGCCGGCAGGCACCACTGTGTCCGATGCAACGGTAAAGCGCTCGAGCCCGAGGAAGTTGTAGGTGTAGACCGGTTTGCCGTCCTTCATATAGAGACACCAGCCGCCGAAACGCCCACCCTGGGCAAGGATCACGCCGTTGGCGCCACCTGATGGAATGACCACCTCGGCTGTGATTATCTTCGAGCGATTCTTCACATTCATGAAGGTGTTTTCGAGCATGCCGTCCATACCGTCGTAAAGCGTCAACGACGTGCGGTCTCCCAGGAGGTCCGGCCGCCCGGCGAGAGCCGGATTCATGCGCTCGATGACCCGGTCGTCGATTGGCAATACGTTGTATTTCTCTGCCTCGATCATGAACAAGGCCTGCAGCTCCTTCAGCTTTTCAGGGCGTTGAGCGGCCAGATTGTTGGTCAGACTGAAATCCTCGCGGACGTTGTACAGATCCCAGGTATCCGACTCCAACGGAGGCATGTCGATGGTCTGCCAGGGCGCCCGGTGGAGGGTGCGGGCAAACCAACCGTCACGATAGATCGCACGATTGCCGAACATCTCGAAGTACTGTGTGGTGTGCCTTTCCGGAGCCGTCGCGTCGGCAAAAGTGTAGAGAAGGCTGATTCCCTCGATCGGGGTCTGCGGTGTTCCATTGACACTCTTGGGTTCCGGCAGGGTTGCGGCTTCCAAGATCGTGGGCGCGATGTCGATGACGTGCGAGAACTGCGTGCGCAGTCCGCCCTTCTCCTTGATACCCTCCGGCCAGTGGATGATCATTCCGTTGCGGGTGCCGCCGAAGTCAGAGGCCACCTGTTTCGTCCAGGAAAATGGTGAGTCGAAGGCCACCGCCCAGCCGGCAGCCATGTGCGGGAAGGTGTAGGGACCGCCCCACTCGTCGATCAACGGCAGGAGATCCTCCACCTTTTCGGTGACGTTGTTGAAGTAGGTCATCTCGTTGTACATGCCGACGAATCCGCCCTCGGCACTGGTGCCGTTGTCACCGGCGATGTAGATGAACAGGGTGTTGTCCATCTCGCCGATATCTTCGATCGCGGCAACGAGGCGACCGACCTCGTTGTCGGTCTGCTCGAGAAATCCGGCGAACACCTCGGCCTGACGGTTGAACAGGCGGCGTTCGTCGGCGGACAGTGCATCCCAATCCTTGATGTCCTCGGGCTTCGGTCCCAATTCAGTGTCGGCGGGAATCACACCCATCTTTTTCTGCCGCGCGATCGTTTTCGCACGGACCTCGTCCCAGCCGGCGTCGAATTGGCCCTTGTATTTATCGGCCCACTCCCGGGGAACGTGGTGCGGCGCATGGACGGC
>JAUXDC010000223.1 GCA_030618605.1 Holophagae bacterium
ACGGCACGCCCGGGGAGAGGACGATCAGGTCTGCATTGTCGAGAACAATCAGGGGATGACCGCCGAGTTCGGTCAGCGTTCCTGCCGGAAGGGCATCAACGCTTTCCTGGACTGCCTCCGTCGGGCGTTGGTCGGTAATGAGGACCTGGGCTCCGTCGGCTGCCGCCAGACGGGCCGCGCCCAACCCCGAGGCTCCGAGGCCGATGACCACAACGTGAGAGAAGGTTTCCGTCATCAGCTCATCTCAACTTCAATGTGGCCAGGCCGGCGAGGGCAAAGACCAGCGCGATGATCCAGAAACGAACGACAACCTGGGTTTCGCTCCAACCCAGGAGCTCGAAGTGATGATGGAGTGGTGCCATTCGGAAGACACGTTTGCCCCGCATCTTGTACGAACCCACTTGGATCATGACCGAGAGAGCTTCGAGTACGAACAGACCTCCGACGATGACCAGGAGGATTTCCTGCTTGGCGACGACGGCAACGATTCCCAGGCCTCCACCGAGGGCCAGCGATCCGACGTCACCCATGAAAACCTGTGCCGGATGGCAGTTGAACCACAAAAAGCCCATCGCCGCACCGACCATGGCCCCGGTGAAAACGGCGACCTCACCTGCGCCTGATACGTGGACGATCCGGAGGTACTCTGCGATACGGATATGGCCCGCCACGTACAGGAAGAGCGTGTAGGTCGTCGCGGCGATCGCCACGGCGCCGACGGCCAGTCCGTCGAGGCCGTCGGTCAGGTTGACGGCGTTGGAGGTCCCAATCAGCACGAGTGCGACAAACGGCAGGTAGAACAGACCCAGTGGAAGGAGGAGTTCTTTGACGAACGGCAGGGCGAGGGCCCCGGCGTGAGTGGCCGGTTCGGCCACCGCTCGTGCGGCCAGGGCGCCGCCGAGCCCAACCAGGGTCTGGAGGACCAGCTTCTGCCGAGTCGTCAGCCCGAGATTCCTTCCCAAGCGTACCTTGATGTAGTCGTCGGCGAATCCGATGGCGCCGAAGGCGATGGTGACCCCAAGCACCGTCCATACGTAGGCGTTGGTCGGGTCGGCCCACAGCAGCGTGGAGAGGGTGAAGGCGCCGACCATCAAGACGCCACCCATAGTCGGTGTCCCCGCCTTGATCTGGTGGTGGCTGGGTCCCTCTTCGCGAATCGACTGGCGAACCTGAAGGGCCTGGAGTTTTTCCAGCAACCATGGCCCGGCGATCAGGCTGAGGAAAAAGGCGGTCGCCAGAGCCAGACCTGTTCTGAAGGTGATGTAGCGAAAGACATTGAAACCGGCCAGATGCTCATTTAGGGGGTAGAGCAGGTAATACAGCATCAGCCCCTCCCCTCGGTCAGGGCCGATACCATTCGATCCAGGCCGACGCCACGGGAGCCCTTGATCAAGATGGTGTCTCCGGCTTCAAGAATGGCCTCGAGGGTGGCTGTTGCTGCAGCCGAGTCCTCGGCCTGGTAGGTTCGATGGCGGGGAAGGCCTGCCGCGACCGCTCCTTCGAGCACCTTGTTGCTCATGTCGCATCCAACAGTGAGGAGGAGATCACAGTGGTCTGCAACAAGGCGCCCGATGTCTCGGTGGGCTGCCGCGGCGGCCGACCCCAGTTCATACATTTCTCCAAGAACGGCCACTCGCCGGCCGGAGCATTTTGCCAGCAACTCGAGGGCCCGTTTTACGGCGTCGGGCGAGGCGTTGTAGGTGTCGTCGATGACGGTGATGTTGTCCTGAAGGTGGAGGATTGTGCCCCTGTGAGGAGCCGCGATCATCGTTTCGGCCAGACTTGCGATGTCCTTGACCCGCATGCCCAGAGCTTCACCGGCCGTCGCTGCCGCCAAGAAATTTTCGGCCTGGTAAAGGCCCGGGAGAGGAAGATGGAATGAGGCTGTGCCCGAAGGCAGTACCAGGGTTCCTTGGGTTCCATCCAGGCCGAGGTCCTCAAGAGCTTCCAGTCTGGCGTCGGCCTCAGGCCCTCCATACGACATGACCCTGGCATTGGTCCGCCGTGAAAAGTCTGCCTGCCTGGGATCGTCGGCGTTGATGACGAGGATCCCCTCGGATTTCAGGTGGGCCAAGAGTTCGGCCTTGGCTTCGACGACACCGTCCATCGACGAGAAGAACTCGGTATGTGCCGGAGTGATTCGGGTATAGAGCAGAAGGTCAGGATGAAGGATGGTACCGAGGAGGTCCAATTCTCCGGCCTGGCTCATCCCGGCCTCGGCGACGAAAACCTCGATGTTCTCATCTTGTGACAGAATCTGTGCCGGAAGGCCCAGGGTGGAATTCCGATTACCCTGTGACGAGCCGGTGATCCTGTGGTGTTTCAGGATATGGGCCAGAAAGTCTTTGGTTGTAGTCTTTCCGACGGAACCGGTGACTGTTGCTACCTGCCAGGAGCGGCGGCGGCAGTCCTCGGTCGCCAGACAGTGGTAGGCGCCAAGTGGGTCGGTGACCGAGATCAAGGCACGACCGGTAGGAGGGGGCGGCAGGTCGACGTCTGAGCGAACCAGTGCCGCCGCAGCTTTCTCTAGAGCCCTCGGGACAAAGGCGTGCCCATCGACGTTTTCGCCGGGCAGGGCGATGAAGAGATTTCCGTTTCGGATGAGGCGCGAGTCGACTTCGGCCCCGGAGACCACGACGTCACGGGCGCCACGGACGGCGCCACCAACGGTCCGAGCGACGGCGTCCGCGCTCATGCGCACGACAGCCTCCAGGAATTGGGGCTGTGAAGGATTGAAGCCTGCTGCATTACGCATCGCCCTCTGCCGTTTGAGGGAGAATGACGGCTGGGGGGAGGCCGGCCATGTGGATCGTCGCTTGTGCGACCCGGGCGAACACGGGGGCTGCAACTGAGGAAGCCCAGAATGTCTCCGTCGGGTTCTCGATGGCGACGACGATTACCCAGCGGGGATCAGGCATGGGAAGGAAGCCGGCAAACCAGGCGGTGTGGTGATCGTCGTCAAAGGTACCGTTCACCGCCATCTGAGCAGTTCCGGTTTTGCCCGCAGCGCGGTACCCGGGGACCTGGGCCTTGATTCCTGTGCCTTCAACCACCACCTGTTCCAACATTGCGGCTACGCGGTCGGCCAACTGCCGGTCCATGACCCGTGTGCGGGGCTGGATCCGGTCACGGGCGGAATCGACCCGCCCTCGCATACGATCGACCAGCCGGGGTTCGGGTAGCCATCCACCGTTTGCTATTGCCGCATAGGCCAGCGCCAACTGGAGGGGGCTTGCGGTCAATTCCTGACCAAGAGCCAGGCCGGAGCGGCTCATGCTCGACCACCGTTCGACCGGCCACAGGAAACCGGAGGTCTCAGAGGCAAAGCCCAACTCGGGTCGACGGCCGAACCCCAGGCCATTGAACATCTGCCACAAATAGTCTTCGTCAAGTCGCTGTGCTACCTGGATGATGCCGGTATTGGACGAACGGGCGATGATTTCATCCAGGGTGTAGATGTCCGGGCTGGCGTGATCTCGGATCCAGATGTGACCCACCCTGATGCCGCGGGCTTTGCAGTCAAAGAGTTCGTCCGGCTGCACGACGCCGGCGGCCAGACCTGCCGCGGCGATGAAGGGTTTGATAGTTGAACCCGGCTCGATGGCGGTTTGGACCGGCCGGAGGGCCCAGCATTCGCTGTCGTAGCCGACGCCGGTGGATGGTCTTTCGGAGAAGGGCGCCGATGCAAGAGCCAGGAGGTTCCCGGTATGCGCCTCGAGGACCACGACGGAGCCCCGCTGGGCGCCGGCTGATTCCATCATGACAAGCAGTTCGGTCTCCGCGGCATGCTGGAGCCTGGCGTCGAGCGTCAGTTCCAGATCGTATCCTGCGCGGCCTCTTCGGACTCTTTCCAGTTGGAGCTGTCGACCGTGTGCATCTTTGACGAAGAGGCAACGATCGGCTTCTCCGACAAGGAGAGCCTCGTAGTAGCTTTCGAGGCCCGAACGACCCGTCAGTTGCAGTTCCTCCCGTCCGACGAACCCAACGAGAGGCGCCGCTGTACGCCCCAGTGGATACACCCGGTCCCAGTGGGGGACGATCCCGATAGCGTTGCGCTCGAGGGCCCGGATGGCCTGTGCGGTGTCGGCATCCAGGCCTTTGGCCAGCCATTGGTAGCGGGGTCCGTTTTTCAGTTTGAGCATGATGCTCTCGGTCGTTTCATCGAGCAGGGAGGCGGCTGCGGCAGCGAACAATCCCGGATATTCCAGATGGACTCGGTCAACCTGGAGGGCATAGCGGCGGGAGGAGGTGGCCAAGACGTAGCCGTCCGAGCTCAGGATTTGACCGCGGGGTCCCTGGATATTGATCATCTTCTCGTGCTGCTCAAAAGCCTTGGAGGTCCAATACTGATGATCGAGGATCGAAACCTGAGCGGAACGGCCGAGGACGGCGACGGCTCCGGAAGCCAGTACGAGGACTACGATCAAGAGGCGAGCCCGATTCACCGCGATCCCCCGTTGTCGGCGGTGATCGCCGACGGTCCGGGTGGAGCCAAACCCAGCCTTCCTGCTTCGAGAGCCAGGCTTGCGGGGGATCGGAGTCGTTCCATGGAGGCTTCGAGGTCTCGGGCCTGGTGCTGGAGCCTCTCGACGTCGGTTCGAAGTCGTACCAGGTCATAGTGAAGGGAAACACTCTGCAGGCGCGGCCAACCGATCAGGGCCAGGGTCAGGCCCAGGGCCAGCGAAGACAGGCCCAGGAGCGCAAATGCCAACGGCCACTTTTGATCTCGGCGAGCCGTGATGTGGCGGTTGGTCGGCAGGGGAATCGGACGCTGGTTCACCCTGAATCTCCAAGACGTTCGGCGATTCGAAGCCGTGCGGACCGAGCTCGCGGGTTGTTTTTGACTTCCTCGTCCGACGGCCGTATGGGACGCCGGGTCAGAACGCGGACGAGCGCCGGCGCAAGGGGTTCCGGGGACGGTGGTCCCGGGGGCATCGGTGTTCTGCCTTCGAGGTGACGCAATGTGTGTTTGACGATGCGGTCCTCAAGCGAGTGGAAAGAAATAACGCCGATCTTGCCTGCCGGAGCCAGTGCGTGGACCGCCGGCTCGAGGAAGGCCTCCAACTGGCCGAGTTCGTCATTGACGGCAATTCGCAAGGCCTGAAATGTTCGGGTGGCAGGATGGATCTTGGATCCTGGTTTGCGGCCGAGAACGCCCTGAACCAGACGGCTGAGTTCTCCTGTGGTCTCTATGGGTTTGGTTTCCCGTTGCCGCACCAGGGCGCGTACGATTGCCCGAGCCCTGCGTTCCTCGCCGTAATCCCAGAGAATTCGCATCAGCGCCTCCGGTTCCGCCGTGTTGACCAAATCGGCAGCTGAGGGGCCGTCGGCCCCCATTCGCATGTCCAACGGTCCATCCGTGGAGAACGAGAATCCGCGGTCGGGCGAATCCAACTGCAAAGAGGAACACCCGAGGTCCGCAAGGATCGCCACCGGCGAGGGGGAGTCGGTTGCGGCCAGGACCTCGGGTATTCGGGCAAACGGGCTACAGACCAGTGTTGTCCGGTCGGTAAAATCCTTGAGACGGACGCGAGTGTGGTCGAGGGCCTGAGGGTCGCGATCAAGGCCGAGCAGAGAGCAATTCGGGTAGGTCGTGAGGAGGGCCCGGGCGTGGCCGCCGAGACCGATCGTGGCATCAACGAGCAAACCCGGGGCCGGAGGCTGGAGACCTGAGACAACCTCCCTGAGGAGGACCGGTAGATGGAGCTCGGGCACCGGCGTCCTCCATCACAACTCCAGTTGGGCCAGCTCTTCAAGTTCTTCATTGCTCAGAGAATCGTCCTTGAGAATTTCTGCCGCCCGATGTCTGCGAGTGATCACCAGATGGTTGATCCGTCCGGAAACGACCACTTCGCCTTCCATGTCGACGATTGTTCGGAGAAGGGCAGGGATGACGATACGTCCGTGGTCGTCCAATTCCAGTAATTGGCCGTAGTTGACCCGTTCCACCAGTTTTCGGATCGCCGGTTTGAAGGCGCTCTTGGAGAGAAGACGTTCTTCAAAGACCTCCCACACGGCCAGGGGGTAGATGCTCAGTTCATTGGGGAAGAGGGAGCAGACATAGACTTCACGTCCATATCCTGACTCCATCTGCTCACGCAACCGCGCGGGGAGCTTAACGCGTCCCTTGGCATCGACGGTAGCGGGGTAGCCCCCTCTGAATCGTTCCATAACCCCCTCGGCTGTCCACGTGAGACCCTCTGTGCCGTCCGAAAAACCACGTTAGACCATATTAGACCACTTCTGACCACCCAATCATGAATGCTGCCGGGGGCTGTGTCAAGGGGTTATTGACGATATATTTCTTCGGCGGAAGTTACCTTGAGGTCTCAGTCAGGGATCAGGTCACCGGCTTGCGTGCCTTGAGGCGCACGTAGTCCCAGGGATAGAAGAAGTAGCCTCCGCTAGCCAGGGC
>JAUXDC010000089.1 GCA_030618605.1 Holophagae bacterium
GACGGCCGAGAGGAACAACCGATTGTCCGTATCGGATATCAGTTCGAGGGTTGAAGGGGAAAATCGTTCCGGTGCCACCGCCATCCAGAGCCAGCAGTGAGTATCCAGCAGAATTTTCATCCTTCAAAGGCCCTCAAGAGATCCTCCGGGAGAGGAGCGTCGAAGTCGTCGGCGATACGGACCTTTCCGGCATCCAATCCTAGTTGCCTCAACGGCTTTTCTCGTATCGGAACCAGGCGGGCAACCGGCTTTCCCGACCTCGAAATCGTCACCTCTTCGCCCGAGGCAATCCTCCTCAACAACCGGGAAAGATGGGTCTTGGCTTCATGAACGGAGACTTCCATAATAGGAGGAGTTTAGACTAAGTCATGAACTAAGTCAAAATCAGAATTTTTGAAACTCACAAGTGGGTGCTGGTACTCTCCTCATTGGTATTCGATAGCCGCATTTCGCCAACAAAAGAGGACCACTCCTATGGGTAAAGTCGTTGCGTTTCAGAAGAAGAAAAAGAACTCGCCGGATATTTCTCGGATGATGTCGGCCACTTCTGGGGCCTGATTGAGACACGCCCCTATATGCGAGCCAAAATGGCCCTGGCACAGGTCTTGTGGGGATCAAAGCACACCGATGAAGCACTTGAACATCTTCGTGAACTTCTTCGCCTCAATCCCAACGACAATCAGGGCGTTCGGACCTTCTTGGCGACGGCACTGATCCAACTGGGCGAATTCGACGAAGCCGAAGATCTCCTCACCACATACAAAGAAACCCACTCGGCCTCGTGGCACTACAACTGGGCCCTGCTGACCTTCCTTAAAGAGGGCGACGGCAGCCTGGCACGGCGGCGCTTGACCGCGGCCTTCAAATTCAATCCCCACGTCGCCCCGTTCCTGACCGGACGCCAGCCGCTTCCAACCGAGCAACCAACATATTACCAACCAGGCGACACAACAGAGGCCGAGGCCATCATCGACGAGCTTCACGCGGCATGGTTCGCCTCTCAAGGGGCCATCACCTGGATCACGCAGCGTTGGGCGCATTTCGTTAAATGATGCTTTGACAGCAATTTTCCCTGATGCTATGATGTCTCCATGAGAACCACAGTCACACTCGACGCAGATGTGGAGCAGTTGCTTCGTACCGCTACCCAGCGCGGACGCACCAGTTTCAAGCAGGTGCTGAACGACGCCGTCCGGCGCGGACTCAAGGGCGAAGGGGGCGGTCAAATGCCCCCCTTCGTAGTCGAAGCGAAGGCTATGCACCTCAGGTCCGGCATCGACCCCGCCAGACTCCGCGACCTTGATAACGAGCTGGAGATTCAAGAGTTTCTGGATAAGGACCAGGCGCTCAAGGTTGCTCAAAAGTGATCGTCCCCGATGCCAATCTCCTGCTCTACGCCTATGACTCGACCAGTCGCTTTCACAAACCTGCGGCCGCCTGGTGGAAACAGTGTCTCGGCGGCGCCGAACCGGTGGGCTTGTGCGCTGTCGTCCTTTTCGCCTTCATTAGAGTTGGTACCAGCCGGAGGGCATTCGAAAATCCGATGACAATCGACGAGGCTGCCCAGCGTGTTCGATCCTGGCTCGAACGTCCGGTGACCGACTTTCTCGTCACGCAGGAGGCCGATGTGCTTCAGGCCCTCCAATGGCTGGAAGCAGCAGGTTCGGGCGGCAACCTCACGACAGACGCACAAATCGCCGCAATCGCTCACCGGCACCGAGCCACCGTGCACACTGCCGACACCGACTTCAACCGCTTTCCGGACGTTCGGTGGCAAAACCCGATCCTGTAGGAGCACGGGCGGCCACACACAGGGGACCGTCCCTACAATTCTCTGGATTCAAGCAACCGAAGGGGAAACCGAGCGCTGTCCTGCCTTCCAGCGTCCTGGCTTCCCAGCTCCCTGGCGTCCCAGCTTCCTGGCGTCCCAGCGTCCCAGCTTCCCAGCGTTCTACCGTCCCAGCCTCTCAGCCGCATCCTGCCCGAAGAAGGTCTCGGGAGCCTTGCTCGCTGCAAACTCCAGATGAAGGCGGGCCAGATCATCATCGCCCAACGCCTCGTAGATCGTTCCCATCGCCCACTCAGCCAGGGGCAACATGACTGCATCGGGCCACGATGTTGCGGCCCTCATCGTCAAGACGTCGAGGGCTTCGACCGCCATACCGACAGCCTGATCTGCTCGACCTTCCAGTGTGAGGGCCCGAGCCCGTGCGATGGCCGCCACCTCGGCACACTCGCGCCTACCCTCGAACCAGCGGAGCTCCTCATCCACCTCGGAAAGGACGGCGCCACCCTCGATTGCGGCCCAGATCTTGAGGACGTGGGCCGCGTACTGAGCGCCCTCCCGGAGCCACAAATCAACGCCACAGTCATCAAAGCGGCCGGCGAAGAAATCGAAGGCGAGTTGCACTTCTTTGCGCACTTCGAGATAGTCTCCCGCCTGGAGCCGGCCGGCAACATCACCCCAGAGTTCAAGATCCTGATGGAGAGCGGCATCCAACCCCAGGTCGATCAGCTCATCCACCGGATTAAAGGCTTGCCTCTGGGCCTCAATGGCCTCATTCAGCGCCGAACGACCACCCCCCCGATCTCCCGAAAGCAATCGCAGCTCACCCGTCCTCCGCAGAAGCCGCCGCATCCCGGCGCCGGCCGCTGCAATCTGATCCAACACCAGGGCTCCTTCGGCGGGGTGGCCCGCTTGAGCCAAGGCGTCAGCCAAGATCAGACCGGCGCCTACCCGAAAGGGCGGCCTGGCCCACAAGGCCTGGTGCCTTTTCGAGAGGGTGTCCATTGACGACCGCCACGCAACGGAGCCAGCTTTGAACGCCGCCGCCATCTGAACGGTGTCCTGCCAGAACCGATTCGATTGATCCGGGAGAACACCGTCAATTGCGCCGTCCTTGCCGATGAGAAACTCCCGGCGCTCAGTTCTCAAGACCGGGCGCCCCCCCTCATCCACCGCCAAATGAAGACCACGGTGGTCCTCCTTCCGGATCTCGCCGAGAAGAAAATAACCCTTGAATCCCAGAGTCACGTAGATCTTCTCCTCACCCCTCAGAAGGTCGGGGGATACCCCAACGTCCCGAAGGTCGTCGATCAGAGCCGCAAACAGCTGGTTGCCAAGTACATTATTGAATCCCGCAACCAAGAGTTCCTTGCGCCCGTCACCGTCAAAATCAACGGCAGCGGCACCAGAAATGTGGCCTGAATTGACGAAAATCGGCCGAACACCCTGGAGCGGTCCCTGTTTGGACCACAGCCCGACAATCGAGGGATAGACCTCCCGGTGAATCGCCGTCCAAAGGACGACGTCACCGACATCTCCACCGAAATCGGCCTCTTCAAGACTCCTGATGTCGTACTTTTCGGTCAGCGTTGGGAAAATACGCCCGGCACTGGGGCTGGGCCTCACTCGAAACCGATCCAAAAGACGACCACCACGACTGAACAGCAGGAGATCCAGCCGATCCGACGATCCCTCAGGGGTCTCCGCCGCCGCAAGGACCTCCGGTCCTCTTTCTTCGTTGAGGTCCATGACGATGGAGTGGGGTCTCACACCCTCAATGTCTTTTCGCCACAGGGTTCGGCCGAAGGCGTTCCGTACGACCAACTCGCCGTTTTCGACCGAGGACCGGAGGTCTGACCACCGGTCAGCGGCCATCAGACCCAAGGATCCGAGAACGGCAGCGATGGCCACCACTGCAAAATTGCGAAGAACCACCCGCCGGGACGGCCGCCACCGCCGAGCCCTGAAAGCCGCCAAGGATTCGCCGGCATCTTTCCATCGGTTCTTCGGTTCTTTTTCCAACAACCGGTGAACGAACCGCGCCAACCACCGGGGACAGTCACTGCGCTGACGCCTGACCGGCGGCGCCTCGTCCGTCACCTGCATCCGGGCCACGTCGAACTCCGACCGGCCCTCGAAGGGCCGCTTGCCCGCCAGCAGGTGATAAAGCGTCACGCCAAGGGAATAAAGGTCCGACGGCGGTGCAGGCTCTTCGCCCCCAACCTGCTCCGGACTCATGTAGGCCGGCGTACCAACGGTCAGGTTGGTGGCCGTCAGGTCACCGGCCTCATTCATCGGGCTCAAAGTACCGAAATCCGCCAACTTGGGGACGTCCGCTCCATCAAACAGGACATTCGAAGGCTTGACGTCCCGATGCACGATACCCTCACGATGCAGGCACTCCAGAGCTTCGAATAGGGCCTCGGCGATTCGTTCGACCTCAGGGATTTCCAGCCCTCCGTCGCCCAGGCGTTGGGACAGACTACCGCCCTCCAAATACTCCATGACGACCGCCATCGAAGGCCCGGCATCGACCAACTCATAGATCTGAACCAGATGCTCGTGACGCAGTCTCCGGCCGACCCTTACCTCACGCTTGAGGCGCTCGACTGCCGTCGGGCGGTCGGGCCGGGCCAACACCTTGACCGCGACATGCTCCTGCAACTCGGTATCGAAGGCCAGCCACACCTCGGCCTGGCCGCCGACGCCCAAGACCCGCTCCAATCTCCAGCGCTCGGGCAGAGCAAAGCCCTGTCGGACTTCTCCTTCGAACGAATCGTTGGTCACGGTGTGGTGTCGGTGATCCACCATGGCGTGGCGTGAGTGTACGCTTTCGGACGTTGAATGAGAACCCTGGTCCGGGTTGACATGACCAGAATTATGGTCTAATTTCTAGTCTGGAGAGATTATGAGCACCGTAACGCTTTCTGATGCGAAAACACACCTGCCCAGACTTCTCGCCGAGGTCTCGGAAATCGGCGAGCGGATCATCATCACGCGTTCGGGTCGCCCGGCCGGAGTGCTGCTCTCAATCGAGGAGTACGACGGTCTCGTGGAAACGCTGGAGATCCTCGCGGATCCTGAGCTCTCCGAAGCGGTCAGACAGGGTCTCGCAGAGGTCTCGGATGGTGACGTAATTTCCCACGAGGAGCTCTGGGGTGAGTTGGACAGCGCAACCCGCACTTCTCACCGATGATCTGCTACGGCCCGAAATACACCGCAATCTTCAATGTTTTCTCGCATTTGCTCGATCAGAGTACGGTCAAGTACGCCTCACTCGCTCATGCTTCGAAAACACCGGATCTCACGACGCCTTCCGGGCCTCGCGACGAAAATCGGTGAGAAGTGCGGGTTAACTACACCCCGACGGCGGCCAAAGCAATTCGAAAACTCGACCCTGGCACGCGCGCCCAGGTACGGGCGGCAATCGACCGTCTTATCGAGGACCCGACCCGCGGAAAACTCCTACAGTTGACGCTCAAGGGTCTGAGGTCATGGCGAACCAGTGATTGGAGAATCGTCTACCGCGTGACCAAGGCCCAGCTCGAGATACTGATCGTGGCGGTTGGCCATCGGAGAGATGTTTACGACCACCTTCGTGAACGCCTGAAGTAGACCTCGTCCGAGAAAGGCACTGAAAATGACCCAACCACTCGACCTCAAGGGACTTCAAGACCTCCTGTGGAACTTCGCTGGTCACCGGACTGTTACGACCGCAGCAAAATGCGGCATCTTGAACCGTTTGGCCCAGGAGCCGGCCACCGTTGGGGCGATTTCGGCAGACCTCGGGCTGGCGCCGGAGGCGTGCGACAAGGTTGTACGAGCCCTGGTTGCGCTGGGAGTTCTGGAATACGACGAGCCCGTCTTCCGGCTGGTCCCGGACCTCGAGCCGCTTTTTGATCAAGGCCCGGATGATCTGGCGCCCTTCCTCAATCACTCCCACCGGATGTACGAGAATTGGGGCGAGAACCTGGAGACCTGGCTGCGGACCGGCACGTGGCCTCAGAGGGAGAGACAGTCGAAAGAAGTTCAGAACTTCGGCAAGGCGATGCGGGGCGTCGGCGTACGAACGGCAAAGATGGTCGTCGACCATATTGACCTCGAAGGTGTCCGCACGATGCTTGATATTGGCGGAAGCCTGGGCCACTGGGCGCAGGTCGTCTGCAAGAAGGCGCCCGGCGTCTCGGCCACCGTGTTCGACGTCGAGGAGACCGCCGCCGCCGGGCGGGAACTTTACAGGGGCACCAAATTCGAGGGCCGCATTGCTTTTTTTGGCGGCGATTACCTCTCGGACGACCTCGGCACAGGCTACGACCTGGCCCTGATCGCCAATGTCCTTCATCAGGAGTTGGCTGAGCAGGCTTCAGAGTTGATCCAGCGAGCGGCCGATGCCCTGGCGCCGGGCGGCCGTCTCTGCGTGGTCGACTTCCGAATTGATTCAGACCGCTGCGGCCCGGAACTGGGCACGCTGTTCGCCATCCACATGAGAGATTTCGGTGACACATGGACCGAGGCCGATATCGGTTCATGGATGACTGACGCCGGACTGAAGTCGATTGAACGAACCGACGTCGGCCCCACAAGGTGGATCATCACGGGGCATAAGCCGTGATTCCGACGCGACCGGCTTTGCCGGGAAGCTCTCAGCCCCACGGCGCGCAATCTGGGACGGTCCGCCCATAATGACCCTTCTCGTAGCTGCCGGACTGATGGTTGGAGTGATCGTCATCCTGATCGGCTTGGCGGTCTACCGTCTTCGTCAGCGCCCCTTCTCGCTCGAACGATTCCGCCCACAACTCGAGAATTTTCTCAACGACAGCGTCGTACCCCTTCACGCAACGGTCGGCGACCTCACTGCGACCCGCTTGGGGTGGTCCGGGATTGAGATCACGGTGCGGGATACCAGGCTCGTTTCGGATGATGACCATGTCTGGGTCTCCTTCGCTCAAGTAACCTTCCGCGTACCGCTTTCGACAGTTGTTTCACCTCGTGGTCTGAGGAATTTCACCGGACCATGGCTCTTCTCGGGAGCAACGGTCAACGCACTGCCGTCCCAGGCCCCATTCGAGGCACTGCACGGATTTGCCACTGCAACCGGCAAAGCCCTCCGATTTGACATCGCCGGCGGCCGATTCGGAAGAATCACGATCGGCGGCGGAAAGATCCTCATCGGTCAGGACAGCGGCAATAACGGGCACCGTGGCAGGCGAGACGCCCGCCACCACAATAGATCTCGCTGGGCCCCATGGCGAGAAACCCGCAGCCACGATGGTCCGGACGACATTGTGGGGGCGGCCGTCTCGGCCGCCCCACCGACCGATGAGCAGGGAAACGAGAGTCGAATCCATGCCGACATCTCTTTCCACGCCAAAGCCACCGCCAACGACGCCCTCGACATTCTGTCGAAGAAGCCGTTCGAACTGATCGAACCGGGCATTTTGCCGGCCTCCCTGGTCCAGGGCACAGTTGAGGCCGACATTGGCCTCAACTTCACCTTCGATGACCTGTCCCGAATGGAGCACCACACAAGAGCCGAGGTTCAAGACCTCCACCTTCCGAAGGTACTCGCCGGCCTGAACCTCACCGAGGGGCGATTCAGCGTCACGGTCACCAACGGATTCACCACCGTCGAAGGCGCCGCACTCCTGGGCGGCGTCCCAACGACACTTCGTTACTCGAAGCCTGCCGCTTCGAAGCCGGAAACGCTGGTGATCCAATCAGCCGATATCGGCGCCCTGATCGCCGCTCTGAATATCTCAGGCCGGCTGGACGGGGGCAGCCTGACCCTGAGACTTGATCGACCCCACGACGACGAGCCATGGTCCGGCTCGGTCGAGGTCGGGACAACCCGCGTCCTCCAGGCGCCCCTCCTCACTCGATTACTGACGATGGCGTCCCTCCCGGGACTTCTGTCCCTGCTCTCAAGCGACGGTCTGACCATCGACCATGCCCGGACCGAAATTACGATTGAACCCGGCAGAGTCAGTTATCGGTCGATCAGAATTTCGATCGATCAGCTGGAGATCACGGGGCACGTCAACATCGCACTGGATGCCGGCCGCATCGACGGCGAAGGCCTCCTGATTCCGGCCGCTTCCCTTCAGCGTCTGGTCGGCGCCGTGCCGGTCCTCGGAGCTTTTCTCGAGGGGTTCGGCATGAAAAACACCCCGGTCGTCGCCACCCGGTTCACGCTGTCGGGACACCTTTCGGAGCCCAAAATCAATGTCGATCCGCTGTCATCGCTTGCACCGGACATTCTCAGGGATCTTGGCATCGTCTGAAAACGACCCCGGCGCTCATTGGTGGGCCAAGGCCCACCCTACAAAATCTCGACAACCCGTAGGGTGGGCCTTGGCCCACCAATCTCAAATCAGGCGGTCAGCAGCCTGTCGCTTTCATCCGGCTCCTCGGATCAGAATTCCTCGTCCTCGACCAAGTCCCTCTGCTCGAGCAGTTCTCTTACGGTGTCGGCATCCTTCTTACGAACCATGAACGACACGCCGCCACGGCCGACGACGCCGATCCCGGCCGTACCCAGCCCGAGATAGTGCTGGTCTGCAACCCCATCCATCATGAAGGGGATACCGGAGGCCTCAAGCAATGACTGGACAACCGTTGCCTCGGTGCCGTCTGCCGTGACAAAGACCGATTCAACCTCGACATCACCGTCGATCAACTCCCTGCGGTCCACAGGCAGACCATCGACCAGGGCGGCCCCGCACCTCGGGCACTGAGTGACCCCCTCGACGTACTCGCCTCGCACACCACCCTCGATCAGATCGGGACAATCAGGATTCGGACAGTACATGGCGCCCTCCTTCCGGTCTTTGAAACCATTGTATGTGAGAAAATGCGTCGTTCAGTTCGAAGACGGTAGGGGCTTCCTTTTCTCGACCGATCCCTGGATCTCTTTGGCGGTCCCATTTTCGAAAGGGCAGACACAGGGGTCCGCCCCTACAGGTCAATTATGAGCCTATTTCCTCGGATAGACCGCCGGGCCGGTCATCACCCCAACGGTCGCGCCGGGAAACTCCTCCCGCCAGCGATTGACAACCTCATCGGCGGTGGCGACTCTTTCGAAACCCAGACCCTCCAACCCTGCCCAGTCACCTTCCGTTACCAGGCTGACTCGATGCCGCGCAGTCTTCTCGACCAGGCGAAAGGTCGTGTGGCCATACTGTACCCACCCGCCGGCCAAGCGTTTGAGAATTGACTCCGGCCGTGGATCCTCGAGGAAGGGGGTCATGGCGCTAGAACCCGTCCCCCCGGCCATCGACGCGAGAAAAAGGACTTCTGCGCCCGGGCGGGCAAATCTACACGCGGCGTCCAGCCCCTTGTGTGCCTGGATCAAGGTCTCATCAGACGGAGCGCCCCCTCCGGAGGCAACGACCAAATCGAATTGATCCCCGCTCACTTCAAATATCTCGCGGACCCGGGCCACGGCCGCATCAAAGGCATCTCGCCAGGGCCCCGCCACAGCCTCGGCCGCACCGCCGCCAATTCCAGGCACCAGGCACACCGAGACATCCGGAGGTCGTAGGTCTGCCGCCTCCCCTATCTCTTCGGCGACCGGATTGGCCTCGAGCCGACCCGGTTCGCACTCAGGTCGGCGAATGGGCTCCACCCCTGAGCGGTCAAAGACCCTCGCGTGGTTGGCCTGAATTTCCTCGTACCCCGCAACACCGGGAAAGACCATCTTCGGCCCGCCGCCGAACCCCGCAAAATAGTGGTGTCGAACGCCCCCAATTGTGACCAGCAGGTCGGCTTCCATGACAGCGCCATTCAGGCGGATCAACCCGCCACCCTTCACCGTGCCCGCAGTCATCAACGCCGAGACATTACGCGCATCATGCTGAATCACATTCACTTGGGGCTCCAGCGATCCGACAATCCCCTCGAGTTCCTCCCGAGGTACAGACGGATGGGTACCGCAGGCCACGACGATAGTTTGCCGCTGGGGAGCGATGCCCCAGTCAGTCAACGCCCGCAATAGCGCCGGAAGGATCTCCGGGATCCGGGCCGACCGCGTCCCGTCAGGTACGACAACGACGACATTCCCGGCAGCCCGGGCACGAACCTCGAGGGAGGGCCCTGAGAGAGGTCGTGCAACAGCGTCCAACACCATCTGCGCTGGATCAGACCGTTCCCGTGGCCCCTCTGGCTGAAGAGGACGGATCCGGAAGCCCCTGAGATCGACCGGGATGGCGCCCTGCCCAAAAGGCAAACGGATGATCATGACGTTAGGCCGATCACCTCTCGCTCGTAATCGGAAATGGCTGCAAACCGCTGGAAGGGGTTTCCCACTGCAGCATCGGGGTCGGGCAAGGGAGCTGCATCCGAGACTTCGAGCATCTCCACCAGGAGTTGCCTGAAACAGCTCATCGTGTCAGGTCCCTCGGCCAGGCCTGAAGGATCGAAGGCCGTGCTGGACAAACGAATAACTCTCAGCTTGACCCTTTTGCTCCAAGGGGCGTCGAGCATCAGGTCGACGATAACGAAGGGCGCTTGGCCAGACTGAACGATGCCTCCAACGGCGATCGCCAGTACCTGATTCAGGGCCATCGGCCGGCTCTTTCCACCAACCAACAGGGTCAGGACACCGTCCTCCCATGCGGTCGGCACTGCCTCCATGATTTCCAACTGATGGTCTTCGGGCGCCAAAGTGATTGTCGGCTCGACCGTCTCGTCGGTCTCCAGCGCCTTAGCGGCTACCGGGGGCTGTTCCTCCGGCACCGAGGCGGGCACAACCGAGGCCAACGGGCCGACAACCAACCCCTCGATCTCGGCCCGGGTCTCTTCGGGCAGATCCATCGACGCCAACGCCCGCTCAGCCAGGTTCCGCGCCGAGGACGCCCCAACCGCCGCCCCCACTCGGGTCAATCGAGCCAGAAGCCCGGAAGGCGTTGACGGCGTCACACCTGCAGCTGCCGCGTCGATGGTCGCTTGGAGCCCGCCTTCCCCCAACTCTTCAGCCAAAACCTCGGCCACTTTAGCCGCCAGACCAGGATCAATCGAACCCGCAGGAGCCATCTCGAGAATCTCAGGCCACCGCGGCGCCACCAGGTCATGCTGTCCCTTTCGAAGAGCATCCCGAAAAACTCTCAGGATGAAGGGAACTGCAGGGGCGACGTCGCCGATGTCCCGACGGACATCCCAGTAGGCCATCACTGCGTCAAAATCGCCCGGATTACCCTTGAGTTGGGAAAGCAGAATCTCTTCGGCCTTTTCCGCCTGGCCGCTCTGACGGGCCTCCAGGGCCTCCTCGAGATCCAGGTTCTGATGCTGGATGGACTGGGCTTCCAGTGCGGTGTCAACGTACTTCTCTTCGAATTTCAGCTGTTTGACACCGGCCGCGATCACCAGACCGTAGACAAAGCCCGCCACGTGGGCCCAGTGCGCCACGCCCGAACCCTGTCCCCCGCCGAAATCAACCGCTTGCCCGTAGAAAACCTCCCGCAAAAGCCACAATGGCAGCATCAGCCACGCCGGTGCATCGAAGAACTTGGGCGTCATGAAAAAGAAGAAGAGGAACTTGATCTTGGTACCACCATAACGGACCAGAAACGCACCCATCAGGCCTGCAATCGCTCCGGACGCGCCGACCATCGGCCCCTCCATCAATGGGTACTTCAGTACGTAGACCAGGGCTGCAAAGACTCCGGCCGAAAGATAGAAACCGGCGAAAAGCGGCCGCCCCCAAACGTCCTCGAGATACGGTCCGGCCAGATAGAGGAAGAGTAGATTACCGATCAAATGCATCCACCCGCCGTGCATGAACTGGTGGGTGATGTAGGCGTAGATATGCTGATCAGCCGGGACCAGGCCCAGCTCAAAATACGGTGAACTCTTGACGGCCTTGTGGAACTGCGCTGTCAACCTGTCCAGCTCAGCCTGTTGCTCGGCCTCCGTCTCCTCCGGCCCTTGTTCCTCTTCTTCACCGTCAAAGAGCCCAAAACCTGTCACTCCCTCCTTGAGCACCTCCTTGAATGCCTCCCGCTGCCCCTGATACTCCGGAACAAAACCGAAGAGGTACTCCTCAATCTCCGGTTCCAGTTCGAGGTTGGGGTGGGCAAAAAAGTACTCCGCTATCTCGCTCAGAGACCGCGCCATCCTCTCATCGCTGCTTTTGACTGGAGCCAAGGTCAGAAGAAAAACCACGACGCAGAGACCCATCAAACTAAAGGTCACCCACGGGAGGCGACGAACCGAACTCTGATCATGCCCGACGGGTAAGAACATCATGCCCCCAGGTATATTGGTGAAGCCAGTATAGCGGGTGGAAAAAGATACTTGATACTTGATACTTGATACTCGAAACTGGAAATATGAAAATTAATCGACTCATCCTGATCGAAACTTCATCGCCGGGCAACCTTGGCGCCGCTTTGAGGGTTGCTGCCAACTTCGGCGTAACCACAGTGGCTCTGGTCCGGCCCAAGGCAGCGCTCAAGGATCCCATCGTCGACCAGTGGGCCTGCGGAGCGAGGCAGTACGTCGACATCGATGTCTTCGATGATCTCGATACCGCTGCTGCCGACAGCAGGACCCTGGTGGCCACGGCCTCCGGACGAGGCCGCCCCGACCAACCGAGCGTTTCGCCGTCCCAAGCAATCGATACAGTCCTGCAACGAGGATCCGAAGGCACTGCATTGGTGTTCGGCAGCGAAACCCGCGGAATGAACAGAGAGGACCTCGACCGATGTGATCTGGCCGTGCGCATTCCGACCGATCCCGCATTCCCGGTGCTCAACCTGGTTCAGTCGATCGCCATCCTTTTGAGCCACTTCGCGATTGAGAACAGCCCATCCGACACCGACCAACCCGAACCTGCCCCCCATCAGACCGTCGAGGCCCTGATGGCTCATCTCCACACAACCCTGGCCGACATCGGCTACCTCGACCCCGACAACCCGGATCGCATCTTGCGCAAGATCCGAAGGGTCTTCGGCCGAGCCGGCATCACCGAAAACGAGGCAGCCATCTTCCGGGGCATCTGTCGCCAGATGGACTGGGCACGGAGGAACCCCCGAAATACTGATGGCGGCCGGTTCAATCGCTGAGGCTCGACAGGGCGTTGGCCCTTGCGCCTCTCAAGATATAAAGGCCACCGAGGCCAATGCCCTGTCGAGCCTCAGCGAAGAGTGCGCTGCGCGCACCAAGAGAGTTTTTTTATCCATGCGCGAAGCGCTCCTAGCGATAGGAAGGTGGGCAGTATTGGCCTCGATAAAATCCAACCCTCAGGCGCCTTGAAAGCCAATACTGAACGCCTTGCTATCGCTGTTTCTATCGCTTCGTAACCTCACGCCGAAGCCGCTCCGCCATCCTCAGAAGACCGGGGTCGGCGGGGGCGCGATCCAGGGCTCGCGAGAGGGTCATGGTCGCATCCATCAGAGCCCCTGTCC
>JAUXDC010000087.1 GCA_030618605.1 Holophagae bacterium
AGCAGAAGTCGGGAGGTCAAAGCCCCTTGAGGGAAAAGACCTCGGCGGCCTACGGCTCAGCCGGGAGACGCGGTATTTTACGCGCTCGCCGGGTGTTGCCACCCTTGACGTTGTCCGCAACCTCGTTGAAGTCGGCCGGCCTGCCCAGGACAACCTCAAGAATGGCACGCACCGGCGGAGAGGGGCGCTCCCGCGTTTTCATCCTTCACCCTTCATCCTTCATCCTTCCTCTCCCGGTGTACACTGCGCAGGTGAACGGAGAGGCAATGAATTTACCGGGCAGATACCCCTCGGCAGGCGTGAACACGATCGTTCGCCGAGGTCGAAGATGACCGGCACAGATCCCTGGTCGTCGACCGCCTCCAGTGACGAACGGCGGGCATCCGCCACGCTGGAACTGGCCCTCAGACGAGAACTCCTGACTCTAGCGGCACTGGAGAACGCAATCGCGGCAGCCGGCGAGGACGCCGAGTCCATCGATGCAGTCCGCAAGATCGAGATCGCCGTCGAGACCGGCCTGCTCCACCCGACCGCCGTCGCCCGCCTGGAGCGGGAGGCGGCTGCACAGGGTTCCCGAGATCTCACAAAGGGTGACCCCTTCGACCGCCTGCCGGTCGAAAATTGGGACCGTTACGAACTGGTGGATTTCATCGGCCAGGGCGGCATGGGCGACGTCTTCCGAGCCAACGACCCACGATTGGGCCGCACTGTCGCGATTAAGTTCCTGAGGCGAGATGACCCCGACGTGGTGGCTCGATTCGTCAGGGAAGCACGCATTCAGTCCCGGGTTGACCACGAGGGCATCTGCCCGGTCTACGAGGTTGGTGAGGTTGGAGGCCACCCGTTCATTGTCATGCAATACGTTGCCGGAGGCGCACTCCCCGAAGTCCGGAACCGGCTCGGCATCCGCGAGAAAGCGCAGATCATGGCCGATGTCGCCGAAGCCCTGCACGCCGCACATCGCCTCGATCTTGTCCACCGGGATGTCAAACCGGCCAACATCATGGTTGAGGTGACCCCGGGTGGAGGCTGGCGCCCCTTTGTCGTTGACTTCGGTATCGCCCGGGAGATCGACACCCGCGACGTCACCAGAACCGGGGCCATTCTTGGAACACCGGCCTTCGCAGCCCCGGAACAGCTCCGCGGCAAGACGGACGAGATCGATGCCCGTTCGGACATCTACAGCCTGGGCGCCACCTTGTACTGGTTCCTGACAGGCCGGGCGCCCTTCGAGGGGAGTTTCGCCGAGATTCTCGAAGGCCAGACGTTGACCGGACCGACCCCGCCCTCGCACCTCGATTCCGCGATCCACCGAGACCTCGAAACCATCATCTTGAAGTGCCTCGAAATCGACCGGGACCGACGCTACGACTCGGCCTTCGAGGTCGCCGAGGACCTCCGCCGATTTCTTGCAGGCGAACCGATCACCGCCCGCCGGGGAAGCCTGGTTTACCGCATTTCCAAGATCGCTCGCAGGCACCCGGTGGCGACAACAGCACTGGTGGCAGTTCTGACCGCAGGTGCGGCAATCGGCGCACTCAGCCTCCACAACCGGTGGCAGTCGGCCAAGAGAGCGGCCATAGCCCAGGGCCTGCTCGAACGCGTCAACACCATCGAGGAGTTCGTGCGCCTGAGCGCCATGATGCCGCGCCATGACACCAGCCCCGAACGCTTGCGAGTTCACAGCATGATCGACGAAATTCGCCAGGACGCGATGGCCATGGGCGAGATTGGGCGCGGCCCGAGCAGCTACGCCCTCGGCCGGATTCACCTGGTTCTCGGCGAGGTCGACGAAGCTGTCGCTGATCTCCAGACCGCCTGGGACTCTGGGTTCCAAAATTCAGAGGTCGCTACCGCACTGGGGCGTGCCCTGGGACGAGCCTACGAAAAGGCCCTCCGGAGAACCCGTCACATTTCAGACCCCGAGTTGCGCCGATCCAGCGAAGAAGATGCCGCTCTGACCTTCAGGGACCGCGCACTCCAATTGCTGCAATCTTCCGGGCACTCTGAACTTGAGAGTCCGGCGCTGACACAGGCACTGATCGCCTACTACGAGGGTCGCCACACAGCCGGTCTCGAGGCCGCATCGATTGCAGCGGTCGAAGCTCCGTGGGACTGGAAAATTCCCAGACTCTCCGGCGACATCCACGCATCGGCCGCGACACATTCCGCAGGTGACGGGGATGTCGAGGGCGCACTGAGACACCTCGGAGAGGCAGGCAATGCCTACGAAAGGGCATTGAAGATCGCCCGCTCCGACGCCGATACCATGACCGCCCTGTGCCTCCGGTGGTTGCTGGAAATGGAGGTCCGAGAGCGTCACGGTGACGGCGGGGATGCCGCGTTCACCCATGCCGAAAAGGCCTGCACAACGGCTCGCACGACCGCCCCGAGCGACACCGGTCCCTGGGAGGCGACGGCCCTTCTGCAATGGCGTCGAGCCGACAATCTCAACAATCGGGGATTGGATCCCACGACAGCGATCGCCTCGGCTGATGAGGCCGCCCGAAGGGCGATCGAAATCTCACCTGAGAGCGCCGAAGGGCATCACGCCTTGGGGGGCAGCCTGATGGTCGCGGCCCTCAACTCGGCCTCCCACGGCGGAGATCCCGAGCTGGTGATGGCTCAGGCCATCGACCATCTGGAACAGGCCGCCACAATCGAGCCCAGCAACCCGGTGATCGCCGATAACCTCGGCTTTGCCTACGACCGAAGGGCCCGGTACCACCTCGGCCTCGGAGTGGACCCAAGGCTGGACCTGACACAGGCCCTGACCAACTACGAACGGGCCCTGATTTTGAGCCCCGGCTATGCCAACGCCCACAATAATTCCGGAATCGCCCACCTTCGCCGGGCGCTCTGGGAACACCACTCGGACCTCGATCCTTCGGCCGCCCTCGACCTGGCCGAGGTGTCCTTCAACCAGGCCCTGGGGATCAACCCACGCTACGCCTACGCATGGATCAATCTGGGTATGAGCCTTCGAATCCGCGCCCAGGCCGAACTGGTCCGGGGAGACGACCCCACTGCGACACTGGCCCGTGCACGCCAGGCTTTTGACCAGGGCATCCCGATCAACCCCTCACTGGCATACGCCCACAAGGAACGGGCCATTCTCGAGCTCATCGCCGCCCAGACGGCCCTCGACCGGGGTCGGCCACCGGGAGACACGCTGGCTCGAGCCGCCACATCTGTGCGAAAAGCACTGGAAGTCAACTCCTCCAGCGCCGAGGCCTGGCAAACCTCGGCAGAGGTCCACCGCCTGAAGGCAGCAACTCTGAGTCAGGCCGGCGCATCGCCTCGGAACGAAGTGGCCCGCGGACTGGCCGACGCCGATCGCGCCCTCAAACTCAACCCCGCATCCTGGCAGGCGATGATCACCAGTGCGGCTCTTCACCTGCTTGAGGATCCAAAGGCCACAGCCGAGGCTCAGTCATTTTTGGAGTCTGCCGTCGAGACCAATCCACTGGCCGAACACGATGCCGAACCGCTCCGCCGGATTGGATCCCATGGTAGGCTGGGACCATGACTCCGAAGCAATTTTTCGACTGGCAGACCTCCGGCGGAACCGACGACGTCATGCGAATGATCGATGCTCTCGAGCGTGCGGATGTCGTGTGGTGTGCGATCGGCGGAGTGGCAGTCAACCACTGGGCCGTTGAACCGATGGTCACCCAGGATGTCGATTTTGTCGTAACAACCGAGGCCATCGACGACTGCGTACGAGTACTCGAAGAGGCCGGTTTCAAGGCGGAAACTTTCCCGTGGTCGATCAACTTCAAGGGCCGTTCTCAAGTCAGCCTCCAACTGAGCACAGAGTCATTCTACGAGACCTTCCCCTCACACAGTGTGGCCGCTGATGTGCACGGCATTTTGATGCGCGTAGCGTCTCTCGAAGACACCCTCAGGGGTAAGGTCAAAGTGTGGGGCACGCCCGAGCGAAGGCAGAGCAAAAGGATCAAAGACCTCGCTGACATCGCTCGACTTGTCGAAGCCCACCCGGTCCTCTGGCAGTCGCTTCCGGAGAAACTCCAAGAACACATCGAGAAGCCACAGAACCCGTAACCAAATTCCTATGGTCCAAATATATGTGCTATATTTGCCATGGAGGTGGGAGATGCCACAGCTACACCTATACGTTCCCGAGACGACGGCGGCCGAGATTACACGGCGGGCGGAAATGGCGGAACTCAGCGTCTCGCAGTTTCTTGCAGGATTGGTCCGGCGAGAGGTTAGCTCGGACTGGCCCGATGATTTTTTCAAGGACGTCGTGGGCGGATGGAAGGGCGAACGATTGAGCCGGCCACCTCAGGGCGCCAGCGAAATTCGAGACGAGTTCTGATGTACCTTCTGGACACCAACGCGTGTATTCGCATCATCAACAATACGTCAGAGGCTCTGATCGCACGCCTCCGCTCCCATGCTCCCAGCGAGATCTGTCTCTGTTCAGTGGTCAAGGCAGAACTGGTCTACGGCGCCCTTCGAAGCCGAAGAAAGGCCGAAAATCTCAGGCTCTTGCGGCGTTTTTTTGAACCCCTGGCCTCGTTATGCTTCGATGATTCGTGTGCCGAGGCCTATGGCGCCATCCGCTCCGACCTCGAGGCCCTGGGGACACCGATCGGACCCAACGATCTGATGATCGCAGCCATCACGCGCACCGGAAAATGCACTCTGGTTACCCACAATCAGCGCGAGTTCTCACGAGTCGTCGACCTCAATCTCGAGGACTGGGAAATATCTTCGGACATCAAGTGACGAATCAGAAATCAAAGCGTCTGATTTCGGCGAATGCGCTGTGCGGGTTATCATCATTGGGATGGCCGCGCCTCAACCGGCAACGCTGGAAATCGTAGATACCCTTGGGGGGGGGTCGGCACATTGGATCTCAGAACTCTCGAACAAAGAGCCAGAGCCTTCGAACACGTCTTTGACGCTGTGGTCGTCACTGACTTCGACGGCATCATCACCGATTGGAATGTCGGAGCGGAAAAGCTCTACGGGTGGTCTCGGGATGAAGCCATAGGTCAACCGGTCAGCATCCTGCACGTCAAGGACGAGCCTGATCGAACGGCCGAGGTTCTCAAGGCCGTTGAAGAGGAGGGCAAGTGGACCGGTGAGATCAAGATGCTGCATCGTGACGGCACCGTCGGGTGGATCGAAAGTATCGTCGTGCCCCTCTTGGACGATGATGGACAGCCCTGCGGCGCCCTCGGCATCAATCATGACATCACTCGCAGGGTCCGCAACGAAGCAGAGCTGGTCCGCCTGGCAACAACCGACCCTCTGACCGGCCTGCCGAATCGTGGCCTGCTCCTCGACCGCCTCGAAGGAACCATCCGCCGGGCAGGACGTCAGAAGCACTGCTTCGCACTCCTCTTTATTGATCTCGACGACTTCAAGGACATCAATGATCATGGCGGCCATCTCGCCGGTGACCGAGTACTCAAGGAGGTCTCCCGAGACCTGGCCACGGCGCTCCGCGACTCGGACACCGTCGCCAGAATAGGGGGCGACGAGTTCGCTGTACTTATCGAGGAATGCTCCAGCATTCACGATGCACGTGATGTCGGCGCCAAGGTTCTCGCGGCCGTCAAACGGTCCGTCGAGATTGACAGCGTCCAATACCGGCTTACGGCCAGTATCGGGATCGCGGTCTATCCCGATGACGGCGACAATGCCATCGCCCTTCTCGGTCATGCGGACGAGGCCATGTACCGAGCCAAGGCGCTGGGTGGCAACTGGTGCGAGTAGTAAGTCCAAGAATTTTTAAATTGAGATCCCAGCTGATCGTTGAGAGCTGATCACTGAGGGCTTCCTTTGCAACTTTCCGCGCTATTCTGCGTTGAACAGCGGAACAGCGTTGGGTTTTTATCAAGCGCATGAAGGAGGAGAAAATGAGAACACTCAGTATCGGATTCGTGGTGGTTCTGCTTGCCCTGATGGCCGTCGGGTGCTGCAACACCTGCACTGACGAAGAGGCGGTCACCGGCCCCTCCCAGACCTACACGATGGAACAGTTCATGAAGACCGTCGCGGTCGGTGGCGGGTCATTCAACCCCGACGAGACCAAGCTGCTGATTTCCAGCAACGCAACCGGCGTCTTCAACGTCTATGTCATCGATATTGCAACCGGAGAGCAGACGGCAATCACCGAGGGAGACAACACCACCTTCGGCATTGGCTTTTTCCCCGAGGACGAGAGGATTCTCTTTACCAGGGACCAGGCCGGCAACGAACTCAACCACCTCTACCTCCGAGATATTGACGGCACCGTCACCGACCTGACCCAGGGTGACGAGACCAAAGAGCGATTTTTCGGTTGGTCCTATGACCTCAAGAGTTTCTTTACGATCAACAACAGCCGAGACCCGAAATTCTTCGACCTCTTCGAGTGGTCAGTAGCCGACCTCGAGCCCAAAATCCTTTATCGTAACGAGACCGGCATGACGCCCTCGGCAATCAGCCCCGACACGCGTTGGGTGGCCCTGTCGAAGACCAATACGACCAACGATTCCGACCTCTTCGTTCTGGATCTTCTCAAACGTGGAGGAACGCCCCAGTTGATCTCCGAGCACGAGGGGGATGCAGCCTTCGCCGCGATGGACTTCAGCAACGACGGGATGAGCCTCTACTACACAACCAATATCGACGGGGAGTTCGAAAGCCTCAAACGATATGGTCTCGCTGACGCAGCCCACGAAAATGTTTTCACAACCGACTGGGACGTCAGCTACGCCTACTTCAGCCGCAACGACACCTTCCGGGTGATCGGCACCAACGAAGACGGCTATACCAAGGTAGCAATCACACGGACTGCCTCCGGCGAGACGCTCGACCTTCCGCCTTTGCCCGAAGGAACGGTCAAGGGCGTAGGATTCTCCAGGTCGGAGAACAAGATCCGACTTTACGTTTCGTCCGACACGATGCCCAGCAATCTCTTCGTCGTTGACCTTGAGACCAACGAAATGAAACAGCTGACCAACACGCTCACTGCTGAGATCAAGAGCGACGATCTGGTTGCGAGTTCCGTTGAACGCTTCACCGCCCGTGACGGCATGACCATCCCCGGCCCCCTCTTCAAGCCCCTGGGCGCCGGCCCCGAAAATAAAGTCCCCGTCCTGGTCTGGGTGCACGGCGGTCCCGGCGGTCAAAGCCGCGCAGGATACTCGGGAGAGAAACAGTTCCTGCTCAATCACGGCTATGGCATCTACGCGGTCAACAATAGGGGATCATCCGGCTACGGAAAGACCTTCTACGCCGCCGATGACGGCAAGCACGGCCGCGAGCCCCTGTGGGACTGCATCGACGCCAAGGAGCACCTCAAAACCCTGGACTGGGTCGATCCCGAGCGCATCGGCATCATCGGCGGCTCCTACGGCGGCTATATGACTCTGGCGGCCCTGGCATTCGAACCGGAAGAATTCAACGTCGGCGTCGACCTCTTCGGCGTCTCCAACTGGGTCCGCACGCTCAAGAGCATCCCGCCCTACTGGGAGAGCTTCCGTGAAGCCCTCTACCGCGAAATCGGCAACCCCGAGACCGACGAGCAGTTCCTCTACGACACCTCGCCGGTCTTCCATGGCGACAAGATCACCAAGCCTTTGATCGTCTTTCAAGGGGCCAACGATCCCAGAGTGATCCGGGCCGAAAGCGACGACATGGTCGCCGCGATCAAGGCCAACGGCGGCATCGTCGAATATGTCGTTTTCGAAGACGAAGGCCACGGCTTCACCAAGAACGACAACAGGATCGAGGGTTGGAACACCCTACTGACCTTCCTCGATACGTATCTCAAGGGAGTTGACCCGGTAGAAGAGTCTGCCGGCTGACCCTCTCCATCCAATACCAAAAACAGGCCCGCAGATGCGGGCCTGTTTTTTTTCGATTTTGTAACTACCTCACGACGTGAGGTAGTGTCTCAATGAACTTAAAAATATCTCCATCTGCAAGGGCTTGGTCAGATAATCGTCAAAACCGGCAGCGATCGCCTTTTCAATGTCGTCACTCCGTGGCGCTGGCGGACACGGCCATCCCCACACCGGCGCCAGTGTCCAGACTGCGAAGGGGGGAGGATGGTCAGATTGTCGACCGCATTCTCAAAATCTCAAGGCCCTCTCTGACCTTCTTTGCGTATTCACAAGCGAAGCGAATCCGCAGAAAAAAGAAGTACTACACTATCGATACGGCCCTGCGCAGAGCGGTCACGACCCGCCCATCCGCGTCACGCTTGAAGCGGATCTGGCACCTTTAACAGAGGTGGGATTGAAAACGGTTCCAGGAGGAGCGCGCGGGCCGGTACGTCCCGACCGCGATGGCCAAACTCAGGAAGCGATGCCCCTCTGCGATCATGTGCCGAGAGTCCACGAAGGGCTGGAGCAGACTCTGCACCTCTTTTCCCGAACACCCTGTGCCGCGGTAATCCTCGACCACCTTCTGCAACCGCCGCAGGCTCTGGACCCGGTCGCACGCCAGGTAGAGCTCCCTCTCGAGTCCTGAAAGAGTCGTGAAAGGCTCGACCGCCACGGGACGCTCATCCCAGATATGCAACCCATCCGCATCATCGGCGGCGAAGAGTTCGCTCTGGCCATGGGCCTGCCGCCAGCGAACCACTTCTTCTTGCAACGGCCTCGTATAGCTTTCGATGTCTTGCCCGGAGCAAGACCTGTGGGTGAAGTAGTAGGCCATCCTTGCCAGGCTCTCCCGGCAGAAGGGATAGACGTGGCGATAGGCGGGAGCGGGCGCCACATCGCCCAAGCCATGCCGCTCCGGATCCTCGAAGTAGGGGCTGAATCGGACGAGGTCGAAGGCTCCAACGTAACGCGGTGGTTGAAGGTGGAATAACTGTGGGGCGAGCGCTGCCATGCGTGCATACTCTTCAGGGCTCTCACCTGGAATACCACACAGGATGCTCCACAAGGCATCGATATTCAGTTCCCTGCACCATTTGAGAAACTGGATATTCTCGATTGCGCTCACCCCTTTGCGCATCAATCGTAGAATCGGAGTGCTCAGGCTCTCGATACCAGGTTGCAAGATTTTCCCGCCGGCATCGCTGAGAGCGCGGAGTTGGTTCTTGTCGAGGATTGACCTGACCTCGAAGAAGATCGATACACCGAGGTCACGCGCGGCCACCCCGGGAATGAAGTCCTTGAAGTACTCGAGGTTCAAGTCCGTATCGACGACGTGGACCACACTCCCTGGATACCTGTCGACCAGATCGATAAATTCCTTCAAAACGCGTCGGCCGGACTTGCTCCGATAACTCCGATTCGCCCCATTCGTTCCGCAGAACATGCACTGCGCTCTCTCAGTTCGCCAACAGCCCCGAGACGTCTCAAAAGGGATGACCTGGTGGTCGAACTGCAGTCCGCTCTCCTCGAGCTGCTCGAAGGCATCGTCATAGTCCACGTACGGCAATTCGTCCATATCCATGACCAGCGGGGCGTTGACGGGTTCACCACCCGGCTCCATACCGGTGTAGACGCCCTGGATTCCGGTCAGTGTCTCCCCCTTCAATGCCCGCCGAACAAGTTCGGGGAACACGACCTCCCCATATCCCGACACAACGGCATCGATGAAGGAGAATTGCCGAGCCATCTCCGGACCCCTGACGCCTTCGCAGTCAGGGCCGCCGAAGACGACGATGGTATCGGGACAACGGTCCTTGATGCGCCGAGCCAACGCCAGAGAGGCGACCCGCTGTTGGTATAAACAGGAAAAGCCCACGACGCGGGGGCGACAACTTACCACCTGGCACAGACACTCGTCCAGAAAGGAATCCACCACGGCTCGCATTCTCAAGATCGCCCTTATGGCAACCTCCGGCACTGCCGGCAAAACACCCATCTGAGCCGGGTATGGACCGCGTAGGACATCGTCTACGTAGCGTTGGACCTCACTGTCAGAGGATTGAAACAGGGCGCTGGAGAAGATCCAATCCCCGATCAGGCGACGGCCGCCGTGGATGACCTCCGGTGACGAGACGAGCCGATAGGACCTCGTGCCGACGCGTGCCGCGAAGGGACTGGTGAAATACAGGATCCCGGCCGACAGCGCCTGTCTGGCCAATACGGCTCTGAGCAGGCTGAGCCCTATCGACGGGTATGAAACCATGCCAAACGGCATGAAAAGCAGCAGGGCATCTAGCGTCGTATCCCCACGAGCCTGCTTGGGTGTCATGCCCTTCTTTCCTCAGGTGACCGGCAAGGTCCTGGCCAAGGTTGAGGCAGAGCGATTCTTCTTCGATCCTGCCCAGTCCCCCCCCTCAAGCAAAGGCCGGCGCCCAACACCGGACTTTTGCCTCCGAGGACGAGATACGCAGCCTCTACAGGCAGCAGGCTCAGTTCACGGACCACGCCTGGTATTCATCGACCACGGCTGCGAGAACCAAGGGGTATTCGACGACATATCCCACATCCCAGGGGGCTCCGGTTGTGGATTGAATCCTCCGCTGACACCATTGAGTTCTGCATCATCAAGTTCACCCGGATGTTCGCGGTAAAAGGCCTCGATGACGGAAGCGAACTCATCGCTGGTGAACTCAAGGCCATGCCCCTTGCCGAGCCCGACCGCTGTCGCCGCGATGTCGGACTGCTGCTCCGTAGCCGCATTCATTGCCGCCTCCAGAGACTTATCCGACGCGACCAGTTCCAAGAATCGTGCGACTGACTCCTGACTCATCTTAATACCTCCGATTTTGTCAACTCATCCAATTATACATTAACCCTACATCAGCTCCATTTTCAGTCGGCACGAAGGCGCCACAGGGTATAACGCCGGCAAAAGTCGCCTCGCAGCCCGATACGACTGTGTCATGGCGCCTCAGAGTGAACGGAGTTGACCACGCCTTCGTCCCGGTTGCACTAGACTGTTATTTGAGATGAGCGATTCTGGCGACGTTCGCAAGCTGACCGTTGACCTGGGCCTCTTGCAGAAGTACAACCGGCCCGGACCACGTCCCGCAAACTCCCGTACCGCACCTCATTTCCACTCGGGTTTTGGCCCGGCCGACTTTTGCCGTGAGATCATCGAGACCAACGCAGCCGACGACGCACCGGACTTGTCGCTGTACTTTCATTTCCCGTTTTGCAGGTCGCTCTGCTCCTACTGCGGGTGCACCGTTGTGGTCACCCAGGAAACCGAGCGCATCGACAACTACCTCGACGACATGAAGAAAGAGATCGACCTGCTCGCCGGCTTGATCAGGCCGGATCGAAAGGCCGTGCAGTTGCAGTGGGGGGGCGGAACACCAACCTATCTCTCTCCGGTGCAGATCCGCGACATTTTCGGCTATATTTGTAGCCGCTTCACGGTCGCCGACGACGCTGAGATCGGCGTTGAGATTGATCCACGCTGCTTGAGTTCCGATCATCTCAGCACGATGCGCGACCTTGGTTTCAACCATGTGTGTTTTGGAGTGCAGGATTTCGATCCCCAGGTCTTAGAGGCGGTCAACCGCGTTCAGCCGGAAGCGCTGACGCGTCAAGTCATTGGGGAAAGTCGTTCGCTGGGGTTCGATTCCATCAGTGTCGATCTCATCTATGGCCTGCCGTACCAGAGCGCCAGGTCGTTTTCGAAAACGCTCCACAAGATCATCGATATCAGCCCCGATCGGCTCGCCGTCTTCAGATACGGCCACACCCCGCGGCTGAAGAAACACCAGCTCATCCTCGAGAAGTACCCGATGCCGGACCTCGACGAACGGATGAAGATGCTCAAAACGATCATCGAAACGCTCACCGATGCCGGCTACGTTTACATCGGGATGGACCATTTTGCAAAGCCCGAAGACACGCTGGCGCAAGCACTCAAAAGCCGCACCTTGTACAGGAATCTTCAGGGATACGGCACGCACGCGGGAACCGACCTGCACGGCATTGGTCTGACCTCCATCAGCCAGCTGCATAACGTGTTTGCCCAGAATACGAAGAGCACATCCGATTACAACGACGCTGTAGAACTCGGCAGAATGCCGACGTCATTTGGGTGTCGCCTCGATGAGGACGACAAGCTGCGAGGGCATGTGGTCAGGGAGCTGATCTGCAATAACCGGATCAACAAGAAATCCATCGAAGAACAGTTTGGAGTCGACTTCGATTCCTATTTCTCGGATTCGATCAGGCGTCTGCACGATTTCATCGCCGACGACCTGGTCCGGCTTTCCACCGATCGAATCGAGGTCAGTGACAAGGGTCGTCCGTTGATTCGTCATATAGCCACGGTCTTTTGCCGGCGCCTCCGAGGGTGATGCCGTGAATGGGCGGACAACCACCCCAGTCGGGCCCATGAACAGAGTTCTCAAGGCCGAGCTCTATGTCACGAGCTACTGCGAAGGCGCATGCCCTTTCTGTTTCGGCCAAGGTGACTTCGGTACCGGCGGAATACACGTACCCATCGAGCAACTGCTCCACCGGGCCGGTATCTTGCGTGCGTTTCATCGAAGAAACCCCCTCTATGCCATTCCGTTGTTGGGGGGGGAGCCTCTGTCTCATCCGGACCTGCCGATCCTTACCGAACGCTTCGGAGAGCACCTGCCGTTCGCCCTCGTCTCTGCAGGCCTTCCCGACAAAGGCGCCGACATCGATGCCCTGATCGGTCACATCCAGATGTGGGGCGCCACCTACAATCCCCACCTGGCCGGTCGATTCCACGCGCTGGTCGACCGGTTGTTACGCGCCGGCAGACGGGTGGACGCGTCCATGCACTTTCGCGACTTCGAGTCTTTTCGAGCCGTGAACTTCGACTTCATCGACAACGTGCTCCCTCGTCTGCCCCTGACCACGTCATGGAACACAAAATTCCTGCAATACGTGGAGAGCTGGAATCCTCGCACCTATTACCAGGCCACGTTCAGGCCGTTCGCATCGGCGAGCGATCCTTCGATGACCGTGCACTACTCGATCATCGATGAGCGGTTCACGAGAAACACGCCCAAACGCTTCGAAGCGCCGCTCCGCCCGAAGGAAAGGTCATACACATGTCATCTATTCTCCGACCAGAAGACGATCTCCATTGCCGAGGACGGACGTCTGTTGCCATGTACGTCGAATGCGCAACGTCACGCAGCACCTGTAATCATGGATCTCGATCGATACGCTCATTTGCCTGATGACCTCGCATCGCTGCTCGATCGACTGGCAGAGCGACTGTTCGAGGTCACGAAAGAGCGGATATGCAGTGTTGGCTGCAAGGATCTGAGGTGGAATCTCGACCGGTGACGTACTCGGATTTCGTCTATGACACTTGTTATGGGTGGCACCTAGAGGCCCGGCCGGAAACCCTCACACGGCTGCAAATCGCGAATGAGGCGCAATCTGCGACGTCGTAAGTCCTTGAAGTAGAGGGACTACGACTTCGGCCTTCCGG
>JAUXDC010000336.1 GCA_030618605.1 Holophagae bacterium
GCCGCTGTTCGCTGTTGCAGTCCCTCAACCCCAATCCCCCTTATCTTGTCTTCCCTTCGCGTTCTTCGCGTCTTGGCGGTTCATTTGTCTTCCTGCGCCTGATACGATTATGTTTCAGACAAGGGAGGCGACCATGACAGTTCAGGATCGAAGAGAGTTCTTGAGGCAGTTGGCGATTGCTACCGGTGGAGTCGTGGTACTGCCAATGGCGGTCAGTTGCAAGGGCGGGGCGGGCCCGGAAGAGACTTCCGTCGTCGAAGATCCGGGCGTCGAACTGGTCGAGCCGGTGATGGCTGCTGTGCCGCTGGTTCTGGCGGCCGGCTGGGACCCGGTGGCGTTTAATACCGCAAGGGGTAGCGCCGGCGCGATTCCTCAAAGCTACATGACCAAGATCAATGCGCCGGATGGCGTGCCGAAACACATGGGCAAACATCTGCCCTACGTGCCCTCGGTCGATTCAGCGCTGGTGCCGGCGGGTTATCTCGCCATCATGTGGGGCGATGCCGACAAGGGCTACGCCATGCACCCGCAGGCCCCCGAAGGTACGGAGAATTATCCTCTGGGCCACTGGTACAACTGGATCAGGGTTCGCAAAGCGGTCGAAGGCGACGTCATGGAGACCGAAAGCGAATTCACCGCATGGCCCGGCCCGGCCGAAGGTGACACCGGGCTCTTTGTCGCGGCAGACGGTGGTGACATTGCCGCCGACGGTGGCAGGAAGACCGTCTACCTGGTCAAGCTCCCGGATGATGTCGTCGCTGGAGACACCGTGCGGATTTATGGGCATTGTTTGTATCATGGCGAGTATGTAGATTTTGTCACGGTTTAGGATTCTGGACCGTATTGGCTCTTGAACAAGGCGCAGTTGGCCTACGGTGCGGGGAATGCCAACCCGGCCCATAATTCTGAAATGCGCTTCGCGCAGAGGGTAGGGGAGCACGGAGGAGAGCAGGCCCTGAAGGACCTGCCTACAGGGAGTGCCTTGTAGGTGGGTCTTTCAGGGCCCGCAGGGGTCATTTGACCTTATTCCGAGTCTGCCGCCTCCTGCCCCCATCCGACACCTAGATATTTCTCGAACCACGCCAGATCCCAGGCCATCTTGGCCTTGCGGTGTGTGTAGGTTCTGAGTCCGTGGGCGGCGCCCGGGTAGACGATCAGTTCCGTGGGAATGTCGAGGTAGATTTTGAGTGCCCGGTAAAGACCCCGGGAGTGGGCAGGGGGAACTCTGGGATCGTTGCCGCCGACATGGATCAGGGTCGGTGTCGTCACTGAAGCCAGGCCGTAGAGCGGCGAGCTCTTGACGTAGTGGTCCGGGTCCTGCCATGGGAGGGCGGCATCCATGAAGTTGATCACATGACCGGGCGTATCCTCAACGGCCCATTGCAGCACCATGTCCAGGGTGCCCGCACCGGAAGACGCGGCCTTGAAGCGGGTGGTTTCGGCGATCAGTGCGTTGGTCAAGAAACCTCCGTTGGACCATCCCATCACGCCGAGGCGCTCAGGATCGGCAATGCCCCGCTCGATCAAGGCATCGACGCCGGCCAGGATGTCCTTGACCTCGATGTCGTTTTCTCGACCGATCAGTTGTGTCAGAAATTGATCCCCATAGCCTGTAGAACCGCGATAGTTGGGACTCAAGAGGGCGTAGCCCTTGGCTGGCATCAGGGTGCGGCCGTAGATCCAGAAACGCATGCTGTAGTGGGTCGCCGCGGTCGGTCCGCCGTGAATTTCAACAATGAGGGGCAGGGGGCCATCGGTCTTGGTCCAGCCCGGGGGCAGTTCCAGAATGCCTTCGACCTGGGCGCCGTCGGGTGCTGTCCACTGGACGGTCTCAATCGACGGCAAGATCCACTGGTCGACCTGGGGGTTGATTCGGGTCACTCGATCGAGAGTCCCGTCTGAGCTCAGCAAGTAGAGATCCTCCGGGCTGTCCAGAGCGCCGGCAGTGACCAGGGTCTTCGAACCTGTGGCGTCGAAGGTGTAGCCGCCGATGACGACGTCTCCGGGTGTGAGGCCCTTCGCGGCGCTGCCGGCATTTTGTCCGTAAAGACGGACCCGGGCTTGGGAGTCACCGTTGAAGATCAGGGTGTGAGAATGGGGTCGCCAACCGAGAGAACCTCCGACTACGGAGACGCCTTCGGGACGGGCTTGCTCCGAAATCGTCCATTTTTCTCCATTGGAATTTGCGGTGTAGACCCGGGTGGGAAAACCGTCGAAGGAGACCGTGAAGCCAAGAGCCTTGCCGTCGTCGGCCATTTGCACATCATCGATCCAGCCGAAAGGAGAATTGTGCCCTGAACGCCAATCATCAGCTGTCACCATGGTCAGATCGCCGGAGGCAATGTCCAGGACCTCGACGATGGACCAGCCTTCGTTGTGGACCAGTTCGTTGTCCGGAGTCGTCGTCAGTGCTGCGAGCGTTCCGTCGGCACTGAGGTCAAGGCTTCGGATCACTTTTTTTCCATCGAAGACTTTGCGGATGCGCCAGGTTTTGAGGTTGAGGGAGTGGACCTCGGAGAAGGTCGTCACGCCGTGGCCGTATTCGAGGTCGGCGAATGCGTCCCGAAGGTCTTTCCACTCGTCGTCCGTCTGGTCGGTGCTGATGGTGTAGACCAGTACGTTCTCGTCTGCGGAGAGGTCCCAAAGTTCGATGCCGTCCGGTACTGAGGTGATTTTCTTGGCGTCGCCGCCTGCCGGTGCGATCCGCCAGATTTGGCTGCTGCCGTCGCCATCCGATGCAGCAAAGTAGATCCATTGACCGTCCCGGCTGAATCGGATGCCCGAGGGCCCCATTCCGTCGAAGGTCAGTCGTTGAGTTGCTTTGCTCTCAAGGTCGAGGCTCCACAACTCGGTGTTGCGTCCGTCGTCCTCTTCGTTCCACCGCATCTCCGTCCAGGCTGCCGTTGTGCCGTCCGGGGACAGCGCAATGCCGGTGATCCCGGCAATCGAGAAATAGTCCTCGGCCTCGATTGAGTGTGTTCGTTCCCCTGCACTTGCAAGTACTGCGCCCAGTGTCAGGACCAGGATCATCGTCATCGAAAAGCGTTTCATTGTTAATGCCTCCAGCATGGGAATTTGATGGTGGGCCTTGGCCCACCATTAACGGCGTTCAGTGATGACGATATCATCCCTACCAAGCTCCGTTTCTCGGATCATTCGGCAATTGGGCCAACAGCGTCTCAACGGCGGTCCGAAGCTGGGTGTCCTCGGTAGCGTCGATATCCTCGTTCGGCTGTTGGGCGATGATGACGTTGGGGACGGCGCCGTTGTTTTCCATGTTCATTGCGCTGCCGGCGACATACCACCCACGCAAGGGGATACGGACGTAGCCGCCTCCGGGCAGACCGTGGGCGCCGGTTGATATCACCGCACCGAAGGTTGTCTGACCTACCAAGGGCCCACGATCGAGGGTCTTGAAGGCGTGGGAGAAGATCTCGGCATTGGAATAGGAATCCTCGTTGCAGACCGTCACTGCGGGGCGTGTCCATGCAGCCAGCGGAAGCCGTCCCTGGGGGTATGCCTTGATGCCCGAAGTGTCGTCGCGTGGCACGGTGAAGGCATGGCGCTGGACCATCAAGGTCGCCAGCAGGTAGTCGGTGGTCCAACCGCCGCCGTTTGAGCGCACATCGATCACCAATCCATCCTTGCCTTCACCGGCGGCCTGCAGGTCTCTCTCGAAGCCCTCGAAGGAGGGGATGTCCATGCTGTGAATGTGGAGGTAGCCGAGACGACCGCCCGAGTACTCTTGGGTCAGTTGCCGG
>JAUXDC010000217.1 GCA_030618605.1 Holophagae bacterium
GATCTGTGCCTGGCGTCAATGTGGGGCAGGGCGAGGACGTACGTTGGAGAGGGGCGCTCTCGAATTCCAGCAGACCCTGCAGTTCAGGGCCCCTCCTTGCCTTTGGCTTGTCCTCACGCCGAAGCACTGAGATAATCCCCTGCATGTCGATGAGACCACGCATTCTTGTGACCAACGACGATGGCTTCAGCGCCGAGGGGATTCAGGTACTTGCCGGAGCGCTGGAAGGGCTGGGGGAACTGTGGGTGATTGCCCCGGACAGCGAACAGTCGGCCGTCTCGCATGCCTTGACCCTGGAACGACCCCTGAGGGTCCGGTCGGTAGGAGAGCGTCGATACGTTGTCAACGGGACACCGACCGATTGTGTGACTCTGGGGATTTCCAGCCTGATGGACGGATCGCCGCCGGACATCGTGGTCTCCGGAATCAACCGTGGCGCCAACATGGGCGTTGATGTTCACTACTCGGGGACCGTAAGCGCCGCGTTTGAGGGTGTGATCCTCGGGGCGCCGGCGATTGCCGTCAGTCAGAATGTCGGGAAGGGCATGTCGTGGGACTCGGCTGCAATAGTTGCACGGGAATTGACGGCGTGGGTCCTGGCTCATGGCCTTCCGAAGGAGACTCTGCTCAATGTCAACGTGCCTTTGGCCAAACCTCGGGGCTTGAAGCTGACTCGACTGGGTGTGCGTCGCTATACGGAGGGGGTCGTCAAGCAGAAGGATCCCCGAGGGAGGACGATCTACTGGATCGGTGGCGGTGAGCCGGTGTGGGAGAGGATTCCGGGCACCGACTTCAACGAGGTCGGAGAAGGGTGGATCTCAGTCACGCCTCTCCATCTGGACATGACCGACACCGCGTTCCTCGAAGAACTCAGAGGCGCCGAACCGTCGTGGGTGAGGGAGAACGATTGTGAATGACGGTTGGCAGTTTCAACGTCAGCAGATGGTCGCCGCCTTGCGGTCCGGCGGCATCACGGATGAGCGGGTTCTTGAGGCGATGTCAGAGGTGCCCCGGCACCTGTTCCTGCCTGAGGCGTACCGCTCCCAGGCCTACTCTCCGGACAATTCGGTCAACATCGGGGAGGGCCAGACGATCTCACAGGCAAGAGTCGTCGCGACAATGACCGAGGCGGCTCAGATCGACCCGGACGATCGGGTCTTGGAGATTGGGACGGGATCGGGGTATCAGGCGGCTGTATTGGCTCGTTTGGCTCGGTTTGTCTGTACCGTTGAACGGATTCCCAAACTGGCCCGAAGCGCCAAGCAGCGCCTGGATTCCTTGGGGTTTGAGAACATCAGCGTCAAGGTGATGGACGGTACGTTGGGATGGAGGGCCCAGGGGCCCTACGGTGTGATCCTGGTGACTGCCGGTGCGCCGGATGTTCCTGAGCCCCTTCTGCAGCAACTGACCGATGGCGGCCGGCTGGTACTTCCGGTCGGTCCTCGGGATCAGCAGGTGCTCAAGGTGGTCGAGAGGCGAGGGGAACGATACATGGTTCGTGAACTCAGGGAGGCTACCTTCGTGCCCCTGATCGGACGTTTCGGTTGGGATGTGGAGGAATGACCTGGCTCCATCAGTTGAAAGAGGGTATTTTCGGCTGGATGGAAGGCCTGGCGGCCTCCGAACATCCGGGCGTGTGGCTCTTCGTTCTCTCCTTCGCCGAGAGTTCGTTCTTCCCGCTGCCACCGGACGTTCTCCTGATCGCCCTCGGAGTGGCAGATCCCAAAATGGCTTTGGTCTACGGCTTGATTTGCACAGTTGCAAGCGTGCTTGGCGGGGGGTTGGGTTACGGAATCGGAAAGTGGGGCGGCCGGCCGATTCTCTACCGTTTTTTCAACGAGAACAAGATTCATACCGTTGAGAATTTGTATGAGCGCTATAACGCCTGGGCCACCGGCATCGCGGGCCTGACGCCGATCCCCTACAAGATCTTCACGATTGGCGGCGGCGCCTTCAAGATCAATTTCAAGATCTTCATGTTGGCCTCTTTGGCATCCCGTGGCCTGCGTTTCATGGCCGAGGCGGTGTTGCTCTTCTTCTTCGGAGACCAAATTCGGGTCTTTTTGTTCGACTACTTCAACTGGATCTCGCTGGCCTTTGTCGTGATGCTGGTAGGAGGTTTCTGGGCTGTGCAGCACTTCGGTCATCGAGCCTCTCGGGCGCATGGGCCGGCCGGTGAATGACGAGCATTCCTCGTGCCTATTTTTGGTTCGCGGCCGGGTCCAGGGTGTCGGCTTTCGGCATTTCGTTTGGAGGACGGCCATGGAACTGGGGATCCAGGGGTGGGTTCGAAACCTCTCTGAAGGCAGCGTCGAAGTTGCCGGGTGGGGCTCGGACGAGAAGCTTGATGCATTGAGTGCCTCCCTGTGCCAAGGGCCTCGTTGGTCCGAAGTTGACTCTGTAGTCCGGGAACGACCGTCGGAATCAGAAGCTCCGAACGGCCGGTTCTCGATCAGGAGCTGAGATGCGGTGGTTTGGAGAGACTCCGCCCCCTTCCGTTTCCGGGCCTTTCGGTTTGTTGATTGACAGGGCTCTCGAACAGGGCGTTCCGGAACCGACAGGGCTTGTATTCCTCGATTCAGCTGGAGTGTGGCGTGATGCGATGGCTGGTCTCTCCCTGGCTGAGCGAAGAACCTGTGTCGCGGTCGCGTTGGATGATGAGGATCTGGTGGCCGCAACACGCTGGTCTATTGGCGCTGGAGTCTTGCTGCCACCGTCCCTGTTACGGGTCTCGACAGCCTGTCGTACAGCCCGGGAGTCGTCGGAAGTGCCTTTGTGGACTGCGGATCCCCAGTCCGTGTCTGAATTCGGCATTGATAAACACCACCTGACTGTCGGCCTTCAACCTGCAGGCCTGTGGCGGGCCATGGTTGGCCTTCGGGGGCAATTGGAATTGTTGGCGGCACTGGCGGCCGCCCTTGAGCGGCCGGCGGTCATTGGTCCGGGCCCGTCCCTGAGCTTGATCGGATTGGATCGGATCGCCATCGAGACTGCATGGGAGTCTCTGGCGACTCGGCCTCAGTGGGCAGCGGGCAGTTGTTTCCTGGAAATCGGAGACGCGGATCTCGGAGTGAACGAAAACACTGAAGGCCGATGGTGGCCGGTCGCCCAGTGGCCGTCGGGAAGGGTTGTCGCCAGATGGAAACTCGAGGTGGCGAATACGACATATCCCTGGCGATTGGAAACGGACGGAGGGAGAGTCCTTCAAACGGATTCGGTCTGCAGTCGAATCGAACTCGAACGATCGACGGCCGATATCGTCAGGATCCAAGGTGTGCCTCCTTCCGACCTCGAGCGTGATGGTTCACCCGGGGCAATCGTCGTCGAGGCGCTGGCTCGGGAAGCCGATCGTTCAGGACAGACCCTGTGGGTTCCAGGTGTTTCCCGCATTGCCGGCGCCGTCATTCGGCGATGGGGTCTCGATGTGTGGGTCGATGGGCCGGTCCTGGGGCCATTCTCGGCCGGTCCGTAGCCTCAATACTGAATATTATGGGAGACCTGAGGCAGGCGGGACGCCTGCCAGAACAATGAGTACGGTATTGTTGTCGATGCGGCCTTCTCGGCTGTGCGGTTCAAGGAATGATGAGGTTCAACAGCATGTGCCCGGGCGTACAGTCTTGACTGTTTCACGAGTGATCTTCGCCGGTTTTGTTGCGGTGGTGGTCCCGGCTGTCGTATTTCTGGCTGTCATCGGCAGCGGCTACGACGGCAAGCCGTACCTGCGCGGCGATTGTCCCTACTACGTGGCCGCTGCCCGGTCCATTGCGGAGGATGGCGACCTCGACCTTGGAAACCAGCTCTGGCAGCCATGGAGTGTCCACAACACCTTCGTTGCCCTTGATGTCAGGGGGCGATTCGTGCCGAAACATCCCCTGTGGATGTCTGTGGCCGTGATTCCCTTTCTTTTGGTCTTCGGGGATCATGGGGCCCTGATTTTCAACCTGCTCCAACTGCTCCTGCTGTGCGGATTGATGTTCGCGCTCGCGAGGCGTGTTGCCGGCCCTTGGGCCTCTGTGGTTGCGGTCTGCTTGACGGCGATCCTGTCATTTCTGCCTCACTATGCATGGAATTTTTCGCCTGATGTCTTTACGGCGGCTCTCCTTCTGGGCACTCTTGTGGTGCTGCCGCAGGATCAGGCGCCTCATCTTGGTCGACACGTCCTGGCCGGACTGCTTCTCGGTATCGCGACAACCGCCAAACCGTCCTTTGCGCTTGCAGCTCTCGCGTTGCCGTTGCTTCTCGGAAAGCCCTTGCGACGAACAATGCCTGCGTTTGTCCTTGGGGGTCTGATTCCGGTTGCCCTTTGGATGGGACTGAACCAGCACCTCTTCGGCCACCCTCTGGTCACCCCGTACGATCGTATCGCGCACTTCACCGAAGAAGGGATCGAGTTGCACTCAAATCGGGAGGACTTCGCCGAGCCCTTGTGGCGCGGCACCCGCGATCAGATCATCCGGCCGGGAAAGGGACTGTTGCCGACTAGCCCGGTTACCGTTGCATCGTTCCTGCTGTTGCCGCTTTTATGGTTCCGAGAACGGCGATGGGCCGTGTACACCGCCGTGACCTCCCTGGGGATCTTCCTCTTTTACTCGACCTATGCGCAGTGGGTTTGGTCGCATTGGGGCAATCGTTTCCTGATGCCCGTAGTCGTTCTCGGGGTTCTGCCGTTGGCGGCGGCGTTGGATTGGCGAAGGGTGGGCAAGAAGACAGTTGAACCGCAAGATGCGAAGACCGGAACGGTGACGCAAAGGATTTTTAGCGGGGACGCTGGGACGTAGGAAGGGAGCGCACGACTCCGTTCGTGCATCGTGCCGTTTAGATTGTCGAGTTGTAACAGGTCCCGATGCAGGTACGGAGACCTGCGCTCCACAGAACCCTCCGGTCAGCGCTGGGTCGTCTGCTAATAGCGAGGTTTACCAAGTCCTATCTGACAACAACCAGTTCCATCTGGTCGAGGTCAAGGTATTTCCTTGCGGCGTTCTGGACCTCTTCAGGTGTGACGGCAGCCCTTTCGGCTGATGAAACCCGCAAAGTCGATCCTTCACCTTCAAAGAGCGCACGGCCGAGACGATAGGCACGCGAGGCCGCGGACAAGCCGCGAAGCATCCGCGAACGCCGATCCCGGGCGGCAAAACGGAGGAGTTCGTCGGCCGCTGGTGCTTCAGCCCCAAGATCCTCGACGATCCCCTTCATCAGTTCCGAAACCCTCTCCTGATTCTCCGGCCGGGTGCCGACCCGGGCCGAGAGCAACACCTCGTTGCCGGGAAGATAACGAACTCCGGCACCAAGACGATATGCCAGGCCTTCTTGTTCTCGGACCACGGCAACCATTTGATCGGAGAGGGCATTGACTGCGACCAGAAATGCCGCCCGCTCCTCGGGTTCGACAGAAAGGCGGCGACCCCAGAGCATCGTCACCTGGGGGGCATCCCCGTCGGAGGCCTCAATATCGGTGGGCTGAGGAGTGGGGTAGGGTCCACGTTGAGGCGTACCCTGCCCGCCGCCACCGAAGAGGTCCTCGACCATCTCGAGGGTCTGCTCGACTGGTAGCGGTGAGGCGATCGTCAGGATAATGCGATTGGCTGCGAAGTAGCCGTCCGGCCATTGGCCCCAGAGTTCCTCGACTCGGGCCTGGTCCGGCGTTTCTCCTTCTGGCCCCGAAACAGGACGGGCCAATGGATGGTCGGGTCCCAAGAGCGCTGTGGAGAGCTTGAGGCCTGCCAGCGCACCGCCACGATTTCCGGCGGCTCGAGACTGTTGGTGAGAGATCGATGCCGCCTGTACGCCTTCTGAATCCCACTGAGGTTGACGGATCATCTCCGCCAGCATTTCCAGACCCTGTTCGAGGCTCTGGGCCGGTCCCTCGAGCCGAGCGTATGAGAAATCGGGTACGTGGTAACGGTCGTCGAACGGGATCATCACCGAGTCCGCGGCCTTGAGTTCGATTCCCGCGCGCGCCAGCCGGCGTTCGATCTCTCGGCTGCCGCTGACCGAGGTCCCGGCGGGCAAGAGGCGGTGCATGAAGTCGGCGATTCCGGGGAAATCCTCGGGCTCACGAAGGCTGCGGTCGGCAACCAGAAGGTGTACACCGAAGACTTCACCGCCGGCTTCCGGCAGGATTCCCAGGACCAGACCATTCGGCAAGATGGTCACTCGACTGCCGAAGGGCCCCTCATCAAAACCGGTTGTCATTGGCGTTGATTCGATTTCATTCGCCTTCGGACGATTGGTCCCCTGGGCCGGTCCCTTTGACCCAATCCAGGCCGCTCGAAGGCGACTAGGCTCATTCGGGAGGGCCAGTGCTGCGGTCGCCCGAACCGCATCGGGCGTTACCATCGGAGGATCGACGCTTTCGGCCAGTCCGTCCCTGGCCGTTGCCAGCGCCTCGCCGTAGAAGACGGCTGCGTAGTGCAGGCGCTGTCCGGTCAATACCCGTTCGGCCTGCCAGGCGCGCTGGAGGCGCACGACGTCCCCGTCAGTCGGACCCGCTGCGGCATTGTCG
>JAUXDC010000070.1 GCA_030618605.1 Holophagae bacterium
TGACAGAGGTCATTCCATATGAGGGTGGGCCTCGGCCCACCATGAGGCGTGTCCGTTGGTGGGCCGAGGCCCACCCTACAATCTTCTTCTTTTTTGCGCCTCTTTGTCCCTTTTTGTGGCTGTTACTGAGTTTTAGCCAATAGCTGCTATATCCTCTTCCCATGGTGAAGAAAGGTTCCCTGTCCGTCCGGCATCTGGTCGTCACGGTTTTGGTCGTCCTGCTGGTCAATACCCAGCTGACGTGGTGGATCATCTTTGTCTTGCGGGAAAACAGGGTCCGTCTAGGGATGGAACGAGACGCCATCCAGGCCCAGTGCCGGATGGAAGCCGATCGGGTCACCCACGATCTGGCGGAGGTACATCGAATATTGGACTCAGCGGTTGTCGACGGCTACCACCCTGACTCACAACCACCCCCACCCTTTTCGGACTGGCGGGCGGAACCATCGGTCCAAAATTGCGGTGCACCACTCCTGGAAAACGGCATCGTCGTGCTGTCCTCTCCGGCACCCGAGGCCGGTCAATGCGTACTGGCCCAGACGACCGCGGACTGGACAAATTCTCTGCTCCAATTGCACGACGATCTGGAATTGACCGCTCCGCAACGGGCCGGGAAGGAGATGAGGCGACCGGCTATCACTTTGGGCCTACCCTTTGAAAACTCAGCCGTCAGCCCCACGGAGGAGGTCTGGCACGCGATCCTTGAGGGCTACCGAGGACGGATCCTGATGATGGTCTCGGAGGGCGCATTCTTCGCTCTGCTCCTCTTCGTTCTGGTTGCGCTTTTATGGCGGACCCTTCGCCGGGAGGTGGCCTTGGAGCACGAGCACCGCAACTTCCTCTCGGCAGTGACTCACGAACTCAAGTCGCCTCTTGCGTCGATGCGCCTTTCGTTGGAGACCGTCCTGGGAGGCCGTTCCGACCCCGATGCCGGCGTTCGCTTCCTCAAAAACGCCCTCCAAGACACCGAAAGATTGCAAAGCCTGGTGGAAAAAGTTCTGGAGGCCACCCGCTTCGCCGGGAAAGGCAGCAGCCTCAAACTGAGAGAGTCCTGCCTGAGCGAGATCGTCGAGGGTGCGGTCAGGCGCTTCTCCCGCAGAACAGCGGCAACGGAAGCCGATTTGATCTCGCAGATCCAAAGAGGCATCTGGACTGAAATCGACGAGGAAGCTATCGCCATCGTCATTTCAAATCTTTTGGAAAACGCGCTCAAATACGGAGGCGCCAATCCCCAGGTCGATATCAGACTCACCGAGAGCAGCGGACGCGCACAGTTGGATATCAGCGACAATGGGCAGGGTATCGCCCCGAACGACATCCCAAGGGTATTCGAGAGGTTCTGGCGCGCCGGAGACGAGCTGATCCGGACGACGCAGGGCACAGGTCTGGGGCTTTTTCTGGTCCACCAGATTGTCAAGAACCATGGCGGAGAGGTCATGGTCGCTCAAACCGGTCCTGACGGCACGACGTTCCGCGTTATCCTTCCCGGTGCGACGACTGTTGAGGAGACATGATGAAGAATCACATTCTGATCGTCGAAGATGAAGAACACCTGGCCGAGGCATTGGCCCACAATCTTGAGTTCGAAGGCCACGCAACGACAACGGCCAGCGACGGAGAGCAGGGGCTCCGGCTCGCCCAGTCGGTTCACTTTGACCTGATCATCCTGGACATCATGATGCCCAAATTGGACGGCCTCGAAGTCTGCCGCCGGATCCGGGCCACCGGGTCAAGAGTGCCCATCCTGTTCTTGACAGCGAAGGACTCCGATGCCGACAGGCTGTTGGGCCTGAAACTCGGGGCCGACGACTACATGGCCAAACCCTTCCTCCTGGAGGAACTGATCCTTCGCATCCAGGGCATCTTCCGTCGCCAGGAGTGGTATCGCTCAAAGCCCGAGGAGCAGGAAATCTTCCGATTCGGTGACAACGAGGTCAACTTTCTGACCTACGAAGCATCGGCCAAGGGCACGACGATTCCTCTGACCGAGAAGGAGTGCATGCTCATCAAACTGATGGCCGAGCGCAAAAACCAGGTTGTATCACGCGATGAGATCCTGGAGCGGGTCTGGGGCTATCGTTTCTCGACGTCGTCGAGGACCATCGATAATTTCATCGTGCGCCTTCGCAAATACTTCGAGGATGATCCAAAAAATCCAAAATTCATCCACTCGGTGCGTGGGGTCGGTTATCGGTTCACGGCCGATTCGTGATCGTTCAGATTCTCCAAGCGCTTCTTGCCCTGATCCTCCTGGGCAATCTCATCGCCTTTGCCGGGGTTGACCCGATATCCCGGCTGGTCACCGCCGGCGTCGTAGTGGTCTTTGCGGTTCAACTTCGCCGACTTCCCTCCCTGTCCCGCTCTCAAAGAGTGGCCCTCTGGGGCCTCGCAGCCCTGGTAGTCGTGCAACTCCTCCCCCTACCCCTCGTCATTCGTGCCATGCTCCAGCCAGGATTTGCCGAAGTCTCGGCCCCCGGGTGGGCGCCGTTGTCCCTGGCGCCGTGGGCCACTGTTCAGATGGCCTCGTCACTGGTGATCGCCGGCCTGATCGCCACCCAGGCTGCTCGAATGGCCCAGACACGAAGCGGTCTTCCTTTTCTTCTGGTGACGATTGCCGCTACGGGCGTTCTGGCGGCCGTGCTCGGTCTCGTGGCCGAAGGCGGCGACGGGACCAAGGTTCTCTTTATTCGTGACAATGTCTTTGGGGGAGGAGTCTACGGACCCTTCGTCAACCGCAACCATTTCGCTCAGGCGATGGAGTTGACGATCCCGGCGGCGATCGCCCTTCTGGCGGTTGCCATACGCCGGCTCCCCGAACAGGGTCTCGCTCGCCAAAAAGCCGTCGTTTCGGCACTGGCCTCGAGCGTAGCTATCGCGGTCTGTTTGACAGCCCTGATCCGATCGTCCTCTCGGGGCGGCGTCCTGTTCATGACCCTGGCAATGGTGATCACCGTACCGTGGTGGCAACGGAAGGAACACCACCGCCGAAAATGGCCCGCATTTGCCGTCGCCGGACTCCTTCTCGTGGTGATCGGCTCGTTGTCGTGGACCCGTCTACCGGACCTTCAGGAACGTACGGCCGATCTGGTTGCCGTTGAGGGTCTTGAGGGCAACACCAGGGTCGATCTTTGGCGAGGCACTGTAGCCTCGTGGAAACGCTCCCCAATCCTCGGGTCGGGCCTGGGTACCTACCGTTACGTCATCGGGATGGACAAACCGGCCTCGGGAGCGGCCGTCTTGGAACAGGCCCACAATGACTGGCTTGAGTGGGGCGCAACCAGCGGGATCGTTGGCATGGCGCTGCTGGCCATCCTGATCGTCGGCCTCGGACGAATCCTGATGCCGGGCCGTGTGCGTTCCCTCAGGTCGGAACTCCGGTACGCCCTTGCAGGGGCGACGTTGGCCATTGTGGCAACGATGATGCACGAAATGATCGGCTTCGGCCTTCAAACCCCAGTCAACCGTTACCTTCTCGCGGCATGGATCGGTTTGATCCTGGGATTATGGGAACGATCGTCGGGCCGAAACCGCCGGAATACGGAGATGCCATCATGACCGTTCGTTCGTCGGCCTCGTCCCTGTCCCCCGTTCAACTGAACCATCACCTCAAAGCAATGCGACGGACCGTTCTTGGCTTCGGCGGGATCATAATCGCCCTTGCCGTCACGACCTTTTTCCTGCCTCGCTTGGGCAACGAACTGGTCAGCCCGATGGGCGCCACGCTGATCGGCGCCGCTGCAGCCTTGTGGATCGGCTTCAATGCCAACCGTGACGCCAGAGCCCGCATGGACCGGATCAAACGAGCGTTTGCCGTGCATGGAGAGATCAACCGCCTGCTCCGAGATCACCGCCTCGCCTATCTGGTAGTCCTTCTGAGGCTCCTCGCAGTCGCAGGTTGCGGCATCGTTGTGGCCGTGTGGGGCGCAGGGCCCGGCCTTGGCCTGGCCTTTTTCATCCTTGCAGCCATCCTGATGGCAATGTCCTGGCCGACGGATCACAAGACTCGGTTGCTAATTCGGAGGGCCGAGTCTTTGAGGCCGGATGAAAGCTCCGCCGAAACTGGAAACTAGAAACTGGAAACTCGCCTCTGTTTCTCCAAAATCACTGATGATGGCGTTCAGTACCCCCAAAATTCAACCGATCACAGGCATCCTTCACTTGGTCGAAAAGTAGTGTCGCCAGCCAGTACATACCATCTCAAATATCTCTTTCATGCGTCCCTAACTCGATCCGCAGGGTTGCAGCCTGTGTTTCCAGTTTCCAGTTTCTAGTTTCTAGTTTCTGCTGGTTGATTCCCCGAAGCACAAATCCAATGAAACCCCAGGCGTTTCAGCCCGTAATCCCCTTTGAGAACCCTCAGGTTCTCTGTTGCTTGTGTGCAAATGGGAGGCTTCATGACCCGAAAAAGCCTACTTGTGCTGATCGCCGTGGTGGCCGTGGTCGCTGGGGCAGGCATTCTGGCTCTACCGCAGAGTTCAGAGTGGACAACCGATTCCAGTGAGGCGTTGACCGAGTTTGAAGCGGCAATGGAAGCCAGTCAAAAACTCTACCACCAAGAGGCGAGGTCTCACCTCGAACGGGCACTGGAACTCGATCCGGATTTCGTTGCCGCCAAGGTCCGCATGGCCGATTTCTGCCGGTGGGAGGATGAAGGCTGGGCGGAACAGTTGATGGCGGAAGCTACCGCCGCCGATCTCAGTCGGCTGACAGATCGCGAACGGTTTATGATCCAACGTGCCCAACTGCTGACCGACCTCCGATTCGACGAAGCCAGGGCCCAGATGGGCGCCTATCTCGAACAGCATCCTGATGACCCCTACGTGTTGCATATTAAGGCCCTCGGAACCTGGCAGAGGGGTGAACTGGGCGAAGCTGAACGTCTCAACAAGCGGCTGCTCGAAATCAGTCCCAACTGGGTCATTGCCTACAACCAACTGGGCTACATCACGATGATGCAGGGGCGCTTCGCCGAAGCCGAAGAGTATTTCACCTCCTACCGCTTCATAGCCCCGGACCAGGCCAATCCCCACGATTCCCTGGGGGAATTGTTCATCGTACTCGGCCGATACGACGAGGCCAGAGACAGTTTTGACCAGGCCCTGGTGCAAAAGCCGGATTTCGTCGCGGCCTTCGAACACCTTGCAATGGTCGACGCCCTGAGAGAGGACTGGGACGGGGCCGCATTGGAGATTGAACGCGCCATCCAAACGAAGGAGATGTCTGATGAAACGGCAACCCGTTTCCGGTGTGGCATCGATTATTGGCACTTGGCCACCGACCGTGAATGGGCCGAGATCCTCAAACTTGCCGAGGGAGATTGCCCGCCGGAGAAAATCTCCGATATCGGTATCACGATCCACGTCCACCACGCGGCCTGCCGCCTGGAACAATGGGACACGGCTTTGGAAATCGAGAGTGCGGTCAATCAATTGATCGAAAAGAACGATGGGGAAAGGCCATCAAACTTCAGGGAACTGCTCGAGCCGATGGCCCACCATATGACCGGTGTCCGCCTGTCCCTCCAAGAGGATTTTGAGGGTGGAATCAGGAAACTGAAACTGGCTGACGAGAATCTAACCTACATCAACGCCGGAATCGGCATCCTCAAGCTGTCGAATCGGCTGGCCCTGGCTACGGCCCTGCGAAAGGCTGGACATGAAGCCAAGAGCCACGCTTTGATCGACAAGGTCAGAGCCATCAACCCCGAGATCGTGCAACGGTACGAAGAACGCGGCATGATGGCTAACGGGATGTAGGGCGGCGCGCATTGCCCGAAGGGCAATCACGGCGAAGCCGTGGAGGTCGCGAAGCGACCAGCGTGGGCTGGAAGGCACGGCGTGCCGTGCCCCTACGGTCTGTGAGATTCAATTGTCTCCTTTCCCTGACCGCATCGGGACCGGCATCCTCTGAATTTTTCAGAAGGCCAGACTGATAGCTTCTAACGGACCTGATATTCTCGGCCCCCGATGAATGAATCTCCCCTCCATATGCGCGTTGCAGCCTGTACGTCCGACGGCAATCTCCGCATCGAACGAAGACCTGTCCCGGCTCCGGATCCAGGCGAGATCGTCTTGCGTTTGGTGTGGTGCGGATTCTGTGGCACAGACCTCTTCAAGCTGGACAATCGCTCCCAGCCCGCGGGCACTATTCTCGGACATGAACTTGTGGGGGTTGTGCATCAGGTGGGGGCGAAGGTGTCCGCTTTCGCGCCGGGAGATCGAGTTGTGGCGCCCCACCACGTTGCATGCGGCCGGTGCGCCCTGTGCCTTCGAGGCAGCCGGACTCTGTGTCCCGTGTTCAAGGAAAACCTGATGACACCGGGGGGATTTTCGGAATTTGTCCTCCTTGGGGAACGGGTCGTCAGCCAGGCGACACGATTGATCCCCGATAATGTCCCCGATGAGTCGGCTGCTTTTCTAGAACCGGCTGCCTGTGTCCTTCGGGGAATCGACAAGGCCAATATTCGAGGACCCGGCGGCTGTGCGGTCATCGTCGGCGGCGGCAGCATGGGTCTCCTGCACATGGTCGTTCTTCGGGCGATCCATCCCGACCTCGCGGTCATCGTCTCCGACCCGATCGAAGAACGGCGGCTTTTGGCCGACAGTCTGGGAGCGACCAGAAGTTGTGGACCCGAACAACTCCTGGCAACCGTCGAAAAACTGACCGACGACCTCGGGGCCGATGCTGTTTTTGACACCGTTGGCGGTTCTCAGATCCTGAAATCTGCCCTGGCGGCCCTTCGGCCCGGCGGGACCGTTGTCCTTTTTGCGCACGCGGCTGAAAAAGAGACCGCAGGTTTCGAACTCAACCCATTGTTCAAGAACGAACACCGGATCGTCGCAACCTACTCCGGGAGCCTCGATGAGCAGGACCGGATTTCGGACCTCATTTTCTCCGGTGGGCTGGACCCCCGACCTCTGGTGACACACCGTTTCCCTCTCGACCAGGCACAGAATGCAGTCGACCTCGCCCGAAGCCGGCATGCACTCAAGATCTTGATCGGCCCCCCGTCCAATGGAGCACAGTAATGCCGACCCATAGGGTGCTCTATCTTCTCGGACCGGAAAATGTCGAACTGCGCCGGGAGCCCATCCCCCGCCCGGCCACCGGTGAAGTCCTCCTGCGCCTGGACGCCGCAACGACATGCGGGACCGACCTCAAAGTCTTCAACCGGGGAGGCCATCCGACGATGCTCTCCACCCCATGTCCGTTTGGCCACGAAATGACGGGGATTCTGGCTGCGGTAGGTGCGGGAATTTTCACTTGGCGGGAGGGTGATGCTGTGGTCGTGGCCAACTCGGCATCGTGCGGTCAATGCCGTTTCTGCCGAGCAGGGCGCGAGAATCTGTGCGTGAACCTCCTTTATCTCAACGGCGCCTTTGCGGACTACCTCCTGGTCCCGGAAGCCTTCGTTCGCCGCAGTACCTATCGTCGGCCGGACGGTCTCGAGCCGGCCCTCGCCGCAATGACCGAACCGCTGGCATGCGTCTTTCACGGGCTCTCCGCCTGCTGCCTCGATGATGTGACCGAGTGCATCGTTCTTGGGGCCGGCCCCATCGGCCTGATGTTTGTAGCCGAATTGGCCCACAGGGGAATCCGGGTGATCCTCGGTGACCTGGCGCCTCAGCGTCTCGAGATCGGACGGCGCCTCGGTGCCGCCAAAACCGTGCTGGTCTCAGGCGACCGCACTGACGGCGACACGTTGGGCACAGCCACCGAACAGGACCAAGGCGCTCAGTTGGTGATCGAAGCCACGGGCTTTCCCACGGCCTGGTCCAACGCAATGGATGCGGTCGCCACAGGCGGCGAAGTCATTCTCTTCGGGGGCTGCGCACCCGGGACAACAGCCGAATTAGACACTCATCGCCTCCACTACAGCGAGATCACCGTCAAGGGGGTTTACCACCACCGTCCGGCAACCGTGCAGGCCGCCCTGGATCGTTTGACCGAAGGCGCCCTCCCCCTGGAACACCTCCTCCAGGAGCATTGCGACCTGGATGGTATCGAAGGCGCACTCGGGCGAATGGCCTCCCGAGAAATTCTGAAGGCCGTAGTCACCACCTGACCGAGAAAGGCATGTAATGCAGTTGGAACTCAGCCCCCGTCAGCAAGAAACGATTGCCAACGCCCTGACCATCCTTGCCGCCGCAATCATCATCGCCGCGGTTGCACTCCTGTTCTGGGGTCTTGGCGCCTTCGTCTCTCGCTTCTCCGGAGTCTTCCTGCCGTTGGCAGTCGCCGGCGTCGCCGCACTGGTATTCAAACCCTATTTCGAGTGGATCCACACCAGGCTGAGAATGCCTCGTCTGTTGGCCCTCGCAACGGTGTTCTTGTCAGTCGTCATCCCCCTGATCGCTTTCGGCTGGTTCTTTGGGGCGTTGATCGTCGAACAATGCTCCGACTTGATTCAACGACTGCCCGAGTTGTGGCAGCAAATAACGGTCTGGGCCAAGACTGTCGCCCCCAAGGTCATGGATTTCCTTGATCGAGTCCCCCTTCTCGGTGACCTCAGTTCGGCAGTCGAGACCGAGCAGGACGCCCTGGTCCAGGGTCTTCGTTCGATCGGGACGGGCGCCCTGACTGCCGGTGTGGGGATAGCATCGTGGTTCGGCGCCCTGGTCGGATGGGCAGTTGCGCCGATCTACTTCGCCTTCTTTTTGCTGGCCAAACCCTCAAAGAACCTCGGCATCGCCCAGTTCCTTCCCTTTTTGAAGGAGTCCACTCGAAACGACGTCGACTACCTCGTCCACCAATTCGTCGACATCATTGTCGCCTTCTTCCGCGGCCAGATCATCATTGCCTGTCTGCAGGGACTGCTCTTTGCCATCGGTTTCTCGGTGGTCGGTCTGAAGTTCGGATTTGTCATCGGCCTGGCCCTGGGATTCCTCAACCTGATTCCCTACCTGGGCAACATGGTCGGCCTGGCGACAACCCTGCCCCTGGCGTTTTTTCAGCCCGACGGTGGGTGGCTCCGACTGATCCTGGTGCTGATAGTCGTCGCCGCAGTTCAGACGATTGAAGGGACGCTTCTCACACCCAAGATCATGGGAGACAGAACCGGACTTCACCCAATGGTGATCATCGTTGCCGTTCTCTTCTGGGGAACCGCACTCTCGGGAGTTCTAGGAATGATTCTGGCGATCCCACTGACCGCGTTCCTGGTCGTCTTCTGGAGGCTCGCCCGGGAAAAATACGTATCAGAAGTCGTTTAGGACCAATACTATTCAGTTTTCTCTTTGTCCACAGCCGGCGGTTTCTGCTCGCCAATATTTTCGACGGCCCGGCAACAGCCCAGAAGAACGGTACCATCGGGTAACGACAGACCAACGCCGAAGTCCATTGCTCCGCCCCCCTCCTCGGCGTCCGCCATGGTGTCCAGACAGAGCTGCCTCGCAATGAAGACCACGAGATCACCGGACGTTTTCTCGGAGACCGGGCCTCGCCACGAGAAGATTCCGGCGAAGTCCATGCTTCGGAAATGGCCGGCCATACCGTCGCCACCCTTCTCCGTCTCTCCAAGACGAGAGAGCTGGGCCTGTGTTCCGTCAATCTTCAGATTCCAAAATGGCTCGTTGCCGCTGCAGGCGTATTGAACAGGCATCGTCTCAGAATCACTTGCGACCAGAACCGGAACAGCTACTTGAGCGACAACGAGGACTGTGACCACCGCAGCGAGCACCATGCAACGAGAGATCGGCCGCGCTTCTCGGCTCTGGCAAATTGGATCGTTTTTCATGCTTGGGCTCCTTTTATTGGCTGAACAGCTCTGTACTGTTGTTGGTGGAGTTATATCGACACAGCAGATTGACCCGAACACTCCGACGTTCACTCGGCATCTCGACCTCGACGTAGCGCCCGGTCACCGTCGAATTCGTGATGCGCAGTACGTCAAAACCATGGGAATCCGCACGAGCACGGCACGCCCTGTCGGCCCGGCTCTTGAGGCTTTCGTCTCCTGAACCCCAGCTTCCGCGAGGTTTCACCTCGAAAATCCCTCGACAGCCGTTGTCGACCCAGAGAGTGTCACCGTAGTGGCCCCAATTCTCTCCTTTTCGACACTCGGTGCGGCTCTCCTTGCGAACCAGGCGTACTTCCGCGTCACTCTTGACTGGACACTGCTTGCGCGTACCTCTGAGCGACTCGCATCGTATCGTGTGGGTGGTCCAGGTCGGCAGTGGGGAGATGAGGAAACGGCCCCGACAGCCGTCACTCACCCAGAGCGTCGTATCATTTTGCCCCCAACTCCGCCCCTCGATACAAGGATTCTTGCTCAGCTGCTTCTCGAGTCGTACTTCACTCCGATTCCGGAGACGACATTCTTTGCGTCGGCCCTTGTCGGACGAACACGTGAGGCCATAGGCCTGACCATTATCCGAACTCGGCGGCGAGGGAAACTGAGTGATTGTGACCTCATAGACCCTGCCCTCGCTGTCAAGCAGGCAGGTCCCCTCGTAGCCCTCATCGCTGCTCCAGACAATCACCGGATCACTCAGGCCATAGCCGCGCGATTTTTCGGGCTGTGCGTACGCATCTCCGTCGATCAACACTGCAGCGGCATCGGCACAGATTCGGGCGCTGTCGATTGCCGAGGCCGGCAAGGCAATGAGAGCCAGGAGAGAGCCGGCCAGAACCGACCACTTTGAGATTTTTTTCATAGCATCCACCTTTCCGTTCCATGAAACGATTTTCGAACGACCAATATTGATACCTGCATGGTTCTGCGCATTTTCTGTTGACCATCCTACTTCTCCACGATTGCTCTGGCAAACGACTCGAGGCCAACGTCAAGCATTTCTCGCGGAACTTATTTCGACCAAGACTGCCCGGGCTCAAATTCGACGAAGTCAGGATCGAGCCGACGGCCGGCGACAATTGCCTCTCGGGTCCGAGAGATGAGGTCCGGCAGGTCTTCCTTTCCCAGGCCCTCGGTCTCCAACGGGGCGCCGACAACAACACTGACTGTTCCCGGCCTCGGCGAGGGGGCTCCTTTGGGAAGCAAACGGCGGCTCCCATTGATGGCTACCGGAAGGATCGGCACACCGGCTTCAATCGCCATGTGAAACCCACCTTTTTTGAAAGGATGGAGCCGGTGGTCCGGTGAACGAGTTCCCTCAGCAAAGACCAGAATATGGCGGCCTTCTCGAATCGTCGATACCGCACGATGCAGCGTTTCTCTGGCCGCTTTCGAATGGGAACGATCAATAGAAATGAACCCGATCCGCTTCGCCGCCCAACCCCACACAGGGATCTGAATCAAGCCTTTTTTGATAACGAAATAGACAGGGTCAGGCAGGATGACAATCAAACCTGGCCCATCGAGGTGACTCGAGTGATTGGAAATGACCAGATAGGGCCCCTGGGGGATATTTTCGAGACCCTGCACCTCGTACCGCGTCCCCGTGATGGCGTGAAGGACCCGGCACCACCACCTGACGACATTGTAGGCCTTCAACTGCCGACCAGAGACAACCCAAAAGGTAATCAGCGCGCAGGCCACTGAGGTCGCCAACATCATCACAAAGAACTGAAGGGGCGCGAGGTACCACATCGCTACGCCACGGGTTGGAGATCGGTCATCCGTGCGATCAACTTCTCGAGTTCCAGGCAAAGGGCATGATCCTCACCAAGCCGGGCGCTGATGGCTCCCAGCAGTGTCCGGAAATACCAGAGTTGCCGTTGAGGCGGCGCGTTGAATCGGTCCCATACGAGCGCCGGGACAGCAGCTCGATCCAGGTCGTACACCATTGAGCCCAGGTTATGGAGGAAATCAGCGGCCTTGATAAGGACAGCGCCGGCCGACATCTCTGCCACATGGTCGATCTGTTCCTTTTTTCTCTGGTCCCAGGTCTCGCGTTCATCCCGGCCCATACGCTTATCCTCGGTGACCTCAAGGACCAACCGCAATACCCGGGTACCCACGGCCTGTTCGATCGACCGCCGCCCATCGGCATCTGGAACATCTTCCACATAGTCATGAAGCAGGGCGGCTGCCAAAACCTCGTCACCGGCACCGAGACGAGCGAGGATGCCGACAACACCAATCAGGTGACTGACGTAGGGGATGCAACCCTCGTCCAGGGGATTCCTTCCGGGCTCACATGGAGGAGCTTCAACCCCCCGCTTACGAAACTGGTGAAAATGACCCCGCGTTGCCAAGCGGGCCGCGCTCTCGAGTAGGCCAGAGAACAAGGGGCGATCCGGCTGGACGGAGAAATCATCTTGAGTCACCAGAACATTGTATCGAATCCGGTCCGGCGGGAATCACGGTACACTGAACCTCTGTGGAGGTCCTCATGCGCATTTCTGTTGTGTTTGCACTGATTCTTCTTGTTGTTCCCATGGCGGCAGTTGCCCAGGGCATAGGGCCAGGTGGGGCGGTTCCAGCCGTCGCCAATCTCCCAGGACTGGCCGGAACCTTCTGGCAGTCGGATGTCATCATTCACAACCCCGGAGAGACCCAGATATCCGTTCGCCTGCTTCTTTTCCCGGAGATCCGGGACGGAGGCCCGGTGTTCGATGATTGGTTGACCTCGGATTCGATGACCGTGCCGGCCTTGGGCCAATTGACAGTTTCCAATGTCGTTCAGAGCGTATTCGGGATGATCGACACCAAGGGCGCCCTCTCGGTGATTTCCGAAGACTACTCGCCGATCGTCATCGGCTCCCGGACCTATACCTTCGGCGATGACGGCGGGAGCTACGGGCAGGAAGTCTTCGGCATCATGGTATCCGACCGCGCCTGGGCGGCCGGCGCCCAGAACGACAGCCTCTACCGGACCAATGTCGGGGTGTTCCTGCCGGCACCCCCGGCCCAGGGCTCGCTTATTGATTTCGAGGTGATTGTCCGTGACTCGACCGGGACCGAGATCACCCGTGGAACGATGCCGTTCCCCGCTGCCGGCATGCAGCAGAGAAGCCTTTCGTCACTGGGGGCAGATCTGCTCCTCGACGGCTCGGTCGAAGTGATCTGCTCCGATCCCAGCTACTTCTGGTTCGGCTACATCTCCCGCGTCGACCAGATCTCGGGAGACGCAGTCTTCAGGCCGCTCAGAGGGATGGCGTTTTAGCCCGGTTCCTGCCGGGTAAGTAGCGTCCGTTTCAAGAAATCCACCTTCAACCGATGGAAGTGCATGGCGAATTGACCTCGCCGAACGCCGTGCCGGGTCCTGGGGTAGATCATCAGGTCGAAGTCCTTGTCGGCCCCGGCCAGTGCGGCGACCATCTGAAGGGTGTTCTGCAGGTGGACGTTATTGTCTCTCGAGCCGTGAACGATCAACAGTGACCCCTCGAGTTGGTCGGCAAAGGCCAAAGGGGCGCCTTCGTCATAACCCTCGGGATTATCCTCGGGCGTATCCATATAGCGCTCGGTGTAGGCCGAGTCGTAGAGGCGCCAGTCGGTTACGGGAGCGTAGGCAATGCCTGCCCTGAACATCTCGGGCGCCTTGAGCATCAACATCAGGGTCAAATAGCCACCGTAGCTGCCGCCGTACACCGCCAGTCGATCCCCATCCACCCAGGGTTGTTCTTTCAGCCACCGAGCTGCCGCCAACTGGTCTGCGACCTCCAACTGACCCAGGCGGCGGTGGACCGCGGTCTCGAAGGCATGACCCCGACCCCAGGTACCCCGATTGTCCACCAAAAAGACCGCAATACCCCTTTCGGCGAAGACCCGGTAGGTGTGGTGGATCGAACCGCCCCAACGATCAGCCGTCAACTGTGAGTGGGGACCACCGTAAACGTAGAGCAGTACCGGGTATTTTTTGGCCGGGTCGAAGTCGCGCGGACGGATCAGCTGGGTGTGCAGTTCGATGCCGTCTTCGATTGTAATGACACCCGCTTCCACCGGCAGGAGATCCCAGTCCTTCAGTTCGGCGCCCGAGCGCCACAGCTCTCGTACGACCGTTCCGTCGGCCGTCTCCACCAGATCGGCCCGTGGCGGAGTGTCGAGGGATGACCACGTATCGATCAGATGCCGCCCGGCCGGCGCCAGACGAAGGCGATGGTTGCCGCCGACGTCGCGGCCCAGACGCCGGCGTTTCCCGGCTTGGATATCGAGTGCGTAGAGGTGCCACTGACGAAGATCTTCAAGATTGGCGCTGAAGAACACCGTAGATTGGCTCTCGTCAAGCCCAGCCACGCCACCGACCTGCCATTGGCCGTTCGTCAACTGCTTTTCGAGCGTGCCGTCCGCGGCGTACAGGTAGATATGATTCCAGCCGTCCCTCTCGGAGGTCCAGAGAAACCGCCCATCGGACAGAAAATGAAGGTCATCGCCGATGTTGACCCACGCATCATCCCGGTCGACCATCAGGACCCTACTGCTGCCCGTGCCGGGATCGGCTACCAACAACTCAACAATGGTCTGATCCCGGTTGAGGCGTTGAAACCACACCTCGCCGGCAGGCGTCCAACCTGCCCGGGGCAGGTACTGATCCTTGTCCCCAACATCAATCCAAACCGGATCGCCGCCTCCAATACCGACGACACCCAATCGAGCAACGGGATTAGGCCTTCCCGCCTTGGGATACCGCTGCCTCTCGAGTCCAGGCACCGGCATCGAAATGTCCGCGATCGGCACGATATCCACACCAGCGCTGTCGAACTGCAGGAAGGCGAGTTTCGTACCGTCGGGCGACCACCAGAAGGATCGCTCCAGCCCGAGTTCCTCTTCATAAACCCAGGCGGCGACACCGTGTGTGATTGTGTCCCGGTTCTGGCGGTCCGTCACCCTGTGTACGACGCCTGTCGCCACATCCATCCAATACAGATCCCCCAACCGCACGAAGGCCAACCTCGAGCCGTCTGAGTTGAAAGTCGGGTAGAATTCGGACTCAGCATCACCCGTCAGAAACCGGGCCGCGCCAGTGTCGAGATCCAACCGGAAGAGGTCACCGGCTGAAGACCCAACCAGAGTCAGGCCGTCCGGCGACACACTCGGCTTCAGCCGCGAATAGGATGCAGCGTTGACGTCCCCAAGAGACCGCCTCCGAAAATTCGGTCGCTGCTCTTTCAGGGCCTCGGTCATTTCGGACCAGGAAACAACGCGCCGTCGAGCCCCAACGGCGACGTCCTCCAACCACAGGATTTCGTCATCGCCCTCGGTCGCACGGTAGAGGATTTCATCGCCCCCCGGGACCCACATCATTCCCGAAGGACTCTCAAGGGCCAAAGCCCCCTCACCAAAGAGCGTCTCTAGCGTCGGCCTTTTGAGAGCCCGCTCGGCCGCAACAAGCGGGAAGGACACCAATAGGGACACGATGAGTACCAAGAAACGCATAGAAACCTCCATCAGGGGCCAGTGTACGCCGGACGGAAACAGGAAACTCGAAACTGGAAAAGCACTCCAGTTTTCAGGTGCCCTGATAAGAGCCTTTACAGGCTC
>JAUXDC010000245.1 GCA_030618605.1 Holophagae bacterium
GCCGCGCCCGATTAGCCGGCGGTGCCTCTAGGCCCGAGGGTCCGGTATCCCCGACCCTGTAGCAGTCTCTGGTCCGCAGTGACTAAATGGAGGTTGAAGACCCTGGCGGTGGCTGCCAAGAATCGATCAGCCGGGTCACGATGACTCAGGTCGACATGGCGAGTGGCAAGGGCGACCGCGGCGGTCAGCGGCACATCGTTGATCGGTGCCCGGACCCGGGCCTCGGCGACCCAACCGTCGAGGTCTCGATCCAGAGTCAATCGTTTCTTCTCGACGAGAATCGTCAATTCCCAAAGACTGATTGGAGACAACCAGATCGTGTTCGCTGGATCGGTCAAAATCCGTATTTGGGACTGATCGATTCTGGCGGGCTCCAGGAGGCTCCAGAGCCAGATGTGAGTGTCGAGGAGGAGTTTCACGCCAAGACTTCCCAGTCATCTGGGTTTCCCGCCGGCTCGATCAAATCGTCATGGAGCGAGGCCGTTCCTGCCATCGAACCGAACCACTCCTTGATCGTATGGACAGTTGGTGGTCCGATCTCGGCCACAGGCTCACCGAATTTCGTAACCCTGACCGGTACTCCCGTTCGCCGGATCTGCTCCAGGACAGCCAGACACGTCGCCTTGAACTTGGAGATTGCGATTTCTTCCATGGATTGATTGTACCATGGTCAACAACCATGGTCAGAAAAATTGATTGACGAAATGTGAGTGCCCGGCGATCCTGTCGCCGGGAGTGATGGAGGATCCATGAAGCTGACGATTCTGACAACCGGTGGCACGATCGACAAGACCTACAACGAGTTTGACGGCAGTCTGAGCAACGCGCGGTCGGTATTGGACACGATACTCGGCAGTCTTCGCTTGCCTGATGTTTTCATCCGCCTGGAAGCGGTGATGTCCAAGGACTCGCTCGAGATGGACGATCAGGACCGGGAACGCATCCTCCACGCGGTCAGAGCGGCGCTGCCGACGTCCGATGCCGTCGTCGTCGTGCACGGCACCGATACGTTGACAAAGACTGGGGACGTGCTCTATCGCGAGCTGGCCGACCTCGAGCATCCGGTGGTTCTTACAGGTGCGATGCGCCCCTACGAGTTTCGGGACACCGATGCTTTGCAGAACGTCACAGAGGCATTGCTCGCGGCCAGGTTGCTGCCCGCCGGCGTGTACGTCGCCATGCACAACCGTGTGCTGACCTTCCCCGGGGTCTTCAAGGATCGACAAGCCCTGACCTTCCGCCCCAAAGCCGAAGGAGAGATGTAAATGGGACACGGGCGGACACGGGGGTCCGCCCCTACAGAACATACAGGCCACCGGTAGGGGCAGGTCCCTGTGCCTGCCCGGGTTATTCTCCCGCCGCGATTTTTTCTGCTTTCTCCAGGGCGTCGAGGGGTCCGAGGCCGACCAGGATGTCGCCTTCTTGCATGCGAAAATCGCTTGACGGGTTGAAGCAGGTGTCGTCGCCTCGTTTTCTCGCGATGATGATGATGCCGAAGTTCCTTCTGACGTGAGCTTCGGCCAGGGTTCGGCCTTCCAGTTCCGAGCCCGCATGGATGGTGATCTCCGACAACTCAAGTTCCATGTTGCTGTCGAGCAGGGAGGTGTCGATGAAGTCCATCATCTGTGGTTTGATGGCTGTCAGCGCCAGTCGTTTGCCGCCGAGTTTGTAGGGGTTGATCACCTGGTGGGCGCCGGCGAGGCGAAGGCGCTCTTCGGCTCCCTCCTCCACCGCCAGGCCGATAATCGTGATCTTGGGTTGCAATTGGCGGGCAAGGAGGATGGCGTAGACGTTGTGGGCATCATCTCCCAGGCAGGAGAGAAAGGTCTTGGCTCGCCCGATACCTGCGGCCAAGAGGACGTTCTCCTGGGTGGCGTCACCCTGAACGATCGGGATGTGGTTTTCTTCGAGTTGGTCGCAGACTTGCCCGGACTCTTCGACAACGACGAAGGGAACTGAACTCTCGATCAGGACTTCCGCTACGGCCTTGCCGAGCCGTCCATAACCGCAGACGATGATGTGGTCGGACATTCGTTTGATCATGGTGAGCTCCCGGGTCTTGTCGATGAAGCGGCGAAGGTTGACCTCGAGGACGGCTCGGGCCAGTTCCGTGCCGGTGAAGAGAATGACGCCGATACCGGCAAAGGCCATGAAAATGGTAAAGATACGGCCGGGTACCGACAGGGGCGCAACTTCTTTGAAGCCGATCGTCGTTACGGTGATGGTTGTCATGTAGAGGGCGTCGAGAAGGGACATGTCTTCTATCGTTGAGTAGCCGATCGTCCCGACCGCGATCACGGAGCAGCCGGCGAGGGCGGCGGAAATAATGGCGCGGCGTCGAGACGATCGCATAAGCTCATCGTACAGGAAGCTGGCGAATAGCTGCCAACTGTCAGCTCTCAGCTTTCAGTAAGACCGGGCAGGCACAGGAAGAGCTGTAGGGGCGGACCCCCATACGCGCTAACTTAACGGAAGAAATCAACGCGGGGAGACCAAGGTGCGGATCAGCACAGCCGAACCACGGAACGTCGAACGTCGGACGCCGAACATCGAACTTTGAAGTAGGAACCGGCACGCCGGTCGAAGGCCGGTGGAACCATCAGGTTCCGTATCCGAAGGATGCAGTGCGGGCCGCGCCCACAGGCGGACAGAAGTGGAAGGATCTCAGCCGTTACTCAAGGAGGGCATGGGATCTGACATCGCTGGTACCGGGGGTCAAAACCCAAGCACTCGGACACCTCAAGCGCAGAATTCGACGTTCGACGTTCGAAGTTGAGCGTTCGACGTTCTTATGATCTACGCCTCATCTGTCAGATACGACTTGGTTGGGACCGGTTGCTGCGCTCCGTGATTGTGCCTCAGCTTCTTTGTGTTTTTCTCAGATGCTGAACTTAAGTTAGCGCGTATGGGGCGGACCCCCGTGTCCCTCCGTTGGCTGAGGGCCGAGATCTGCTCCAGGGCCGGTCGTTCGCCTTTCAGTTCCGGCTCTGCCGGGTTAGCATCTGCAAGTGCTCTGCAGGAGCGGAGGAGGCACTGTGGTCAAGGCAGAAGGCAAAAAATTCGACTTTTCAAATGAAAATGCCATCACTCCGGAGGTTCTCGAGACCTTCCCCTACGAATACCGTGGGCGTGACGCGCTGGTCGAACTGGACAGTGATGAATGGAGTTGCGTCTGCCCCTTCTCGGGCCTGCCCGATTTTGGCAAGGTTGTCATTCGGTACATTCCTTCAGACCGTTGCATCGAGCTCAAGTCCCTCAAGTACTACCTGACGTCGTTCCGTCAGGTCGGTATCTACCAGGAACATGCGGCGGGTCGTCTACTTGACGATCTTGTTGCCGTCAGTGACCCGAAATGGATGGAAATCGTCCTGGACTATCGGGTCAGAGGCGGCATTCATACTGTGGTGACGGTGGAGAATGGGGAGAGAGGCGCGTAACTCACCAGCAGGCGGACACGGGGGTCCGCCCCTACAGACCACCGGAATGCACTGTAGGGGCGGACCCCCGTGTCCGCCCAGTTTCGAATATCCAACATCAATTTTCCAGCTTACGGCACCCATTTTCGTGTATCATATCCGGCGAAAATGAAGATCTCGTGAGGAGGCCTGGATAACGGGCCGTTTCGATGGGGGTCGGCCGAGGCCGGCACAGTGAAATAGGGGGAAACCGTGGAACCAGTTCATTTAATTTATCTCTGTCCGGCAGTAGCCATTTTGGCGCTGATCTACGCGTATATGAAGGCCTCATGGGTCAAGGCCCAGGATCCGGGCAACGACCGCATGAAAATGATCGGCGGTTGGATCGCCGATGGAGCGATGGCCTTCTTGGCGCGCGAATACCGGGTGCTGGCGATTTTTGTCGTGGCCGTTGCGGTGTTGCTTGGTGTTTCCAACCAGATGGTTGGAGGCGACACCAATTGGATCATCGCCGTTTCCTTCGTTTTGGGTGCCTTCTGCTCGGCACTGGCCGGATATTTCGGTATGAGGACCGCCACGGCAGCCAATATCCGGACTGCGTCGGCTGCACGGCAGGGTCTCAACCAGGCGTTGCAGGTCGCATTCAACGGTGGGTCGGTGATGGGCCTGTCGGTGGTTGGCTTGGCCCTCAGTGGATTGGGCGCTCTCTTCATCATCTACACCAGGATGTACTCGGACGCGTTGACGGACGTCTCGGCGATGGTGCTGGTCTTGAATCTCCTGTCGGGCTTCTCGCTGGGCGCGTCATCGATTGCCCTCTTTGCGCGGGTCGGTGGCGGTATCTACACCAAGGCTGCCGATGTCGGCGCCGATCTGGTGGGCAAGGTCGAGGCGGGTATCCCCGAGGATCATCCGCTCAATCCGGCGACGATCGCGGACAATGTCGGCGACAACGTCCGCGACGTGGCCGGCATGGGCGCCGATTTGTTCGAGTCCTACATTGGGGCCATCATCTCGTCGATGATCCTCGGAGTGGTTTGGTTTTCCGGCCTTGAGGCGGTTGAACCGGGATCGGGCATGAATGCCGTGCTGCTGCCGCTGATGATCGCGATTGTCGGTTTGGTGGCCTCGATCATTGGTTTCTTCTTCGTACGCACCAAAGAAGGCGGCAACCCGCAGGCAGGCCTCAATCGCGGCACGTTTGGCGCCGGATTCCTTATGGTCATTGGAACGATTGCGGCAATCAAATGGCTGATCCCCGAAGGCGGGATCATCGTGTCCAGGGTCGTTGGGACTGGCCAGGATACCTACACATGGATCGGGCTTTCGATCACCGTTGTTGCCGGACTTGCAGCCGGTATCGCAGTCGGTCTCTTGACCGAGTACTACACCGCTACGGAGAAGACTCCTGTGGGCACGATCGTTGAGGCATCGAAGACAGGGGCAGCGACGACAATTATTCAGGGTGTTGCCGTCGGTATGAATTCGACGACTTTCCCGGTCATCGTCATCGGCATCGCAATCCTGGTCGCTTATGAGTTCGCCGGGCTCTACGGCATCGCGCTCGCAGCGCTGGGCATGCTTTCTACGACCGCTATCCAATTGGCCACAGACGCCTATGGTCCAATCGCCGACAATGCCGGCGGCGTTGCGGAGATGGCACAGTTGGGTCGTGACATCAGGGCCCGAACGGATAAATTGGATGCGGTTGGCAATACGACGGCTGCAATCGGCAAGGGTTTCGCCATCGGCTCGGCGGCCCTGACTGCTTTGGCGTTGACGGCGGCGTTTCTGACCAAGATGCAGGGAGAGGTCAGCCTGGATGCAGCCGATCCCTACGTACTGGTCGGTCTGTTGCTGGGCTGCATGCTGCCCTTCCGCTTCTCGGCGATGGCCATGGTTGCGGTCGGCGATGCTGCACAGGCGATGATCCGAGAAGTTCGTCGCCAGTTTGCCGAGATTCCCGAGTTGAGGCCGGCGCTTGTGGCCGCTCAGAAGGCCGAGAGTGAAGAGCGAGAGCCGACCGAAGAAGAGGCCAAGATTATCGATGCCGCCGACGGCAAGGCCGAGTACTCCCACTGCATCGAAATCGCGACCGCTGCTGCGATCAAGAAGATGATCGCGCCAGGCTTGATGGCGGTTCTGGTCCCGGTGATCGTGGGGCTCTACAACCCCAACATGCTTGGTGGCCTGTTGATTGGTGTGACGATCTCCGGTGTCTGTCTGGCGATTTTCCAGGCGAACTCGGGCGGCGCCTGGGACAATTCGAAGAAGCAGGTCAAGGATGAAGGGAAGAAGGTTCACGGTGACGCCTTCGAAGAAATGCACAAGGCCACCGTCACTGGGGACACAGTAGGGGATCCATTCAAGGATACCTCCGGTCCGTCGATCAACATCCTGATCAAGCTGATCAGCGTCGTTGCAATGATCATCGCGCCGCTGTTGTATGCGGTTCATTTTGGCGGCTGATTCAGCGCCTGGTAACCAATTTTTGAATTTACCCGGGCCATGAGGCCCGGGTTTTTTCTGCT
>JAUXDC010000008.1 GCA_030618605.1 Holophagae bacterium
TCTCTGGTCAGAAAAAAGTCGGCTCCCCGGGGGAAGGGAGCCGAAAGGAGGAGTTGGATGAAGCGCTTGACTCCATCCCTGCGATTCGTCCCAATCGGGGGACGTCTGGTATGAAATACGGATGTCCAACGAAAAGGTTCTTACCCAGGAGGGTGTAGGGCATTGAACAGCTAAGCCTTTCGGGTGTCGTAAAGACCCTTTTTCGTTGCATCCTCGGCCCGTACGGTGAGTATAGCGTCTCGAATGCGCCTCAAATGGCACTTCACGACCCTCCGAAATCCATCCGCCGTCAATGCCCTACACCCTCCTAGCGGAGCCGGAACCAAAGGCCGTGACCTAAGGTTTGAACCCAAATCTCGCGGTTGCCGGTCGTTCATGGCATGGTATGGCATGGTAATGGTGTGACAACCTCAGCCGCTGACTTTCTCAGTCTCGCAGAACGAGAGGCCTCCCGGCACGGTGGCGAGAGCATGGTATTCCTCAGGGAGCTGCTTCAAAATGCCAGAGACGCCGGAGCGCGAAAGGTCGTCATTGAAACCAGGGTCGAGCAGGGTGTCGAGGCGATCACGGTGACGGATGACGGGAGAGGAATGGCCCTGGAGCATGCCCAGCGCTTTCTTTTGACCCTCTACGCCTCGAGCAAGAGGGGAAACGCAGATACCGCTGGGCAATTCGGTGTTGGTTTCTGGTCGGTTCTGAGATTTGAACCGACCGAGATCACCCTTCGGTCGCGCTCGGTGGGGGCCGAGGAAGGCTGGGAGATCGTCTTCGATTCCGGCCTGGGGGTACGTGACCATAGAAAGTGCCGGATGCCGGTGGGCACCTCCATCCGGATGGTACGTCCGGCACGTACCGGCGATCTTGGGACGTCGGCATGGGAATTGGTTCGGCGGGATTCGCGCCATCTCAGGCAGACGGCACCTTCCGAGGAATTGCTGGAGGTTCTTGTCAACGGTCGCCAGGCGACAGAACCGATAGCAGCCCAAGAACCGGGCATTGTGTTTCGTCGATCCGGTCTTCGGGGTGCAGTTTCTCTGGGAGCAATTCCAGAGGTGATACTGCTGGCCCACGGTCTCAGGGTCCGGGCGGCTGCCTCTGTCGATGACCTGCTGCTTCGCCCGGATCGTCGGCTCAAGAAATATTCCCAGGTCCCAACCTCCGGGTTGTCGCCCCGTGTCGTTATCGATAGCGATCGTTTGGCCGTGTTGATGGACCGTGGCGACGTGGCACAAGACCGGGCTCTGGTTGCCGTAGCTCGAGTCATCCGGTCGGAGACCCGCCGTCTGTGCGAAATGGAGCTGGAACGCCTGGCGCCTCGGTCTTTATGGCAGAGAATCCGAGATACCGCGGTTGGTCGCCGGCTTGCGATTGGTGTCAGCGTATTGATGCTGGCCGGTGTGGTCTTCGGGCTGTGGGGCGCCGCCATTTTGAACGAGAGACTATCCCGCTCGGGAATCCCAGGCCCTCCTCCCGCAGCCGGAGGATTGACGCCCAAATCGTACTTTGATCGGTCATTTTCGTATGGCGGTCCGGTGACCGAAAGGATCGAAGGTGTCGGAGGCGTTCCCGACCTCGCGTACCGACCCCCGGATCAACGGCCGTTCCTGGCGGCCTTCCACGTTGCCGGTATCGACGAAGGAGGAAAGCCGCTCAAGAATGAGTGGCCGTTGCGGTTGGCCGAAAGGTGGGATGGTAGCTCTGCGTCGAGCCTCAAAATTGAGCTTGGTTTTCTGGCATCCACGCCTCTGCTGAGGCTTCCGGTTTCGACGGGTCACGTTGTTGACGCGGCATCGGTTCTGCTCAATGGACACTCTGCGAATTTGTGGTTGACGCCCGACAACGAGCCGGTCCTGCGCCTGGATTCAGAGAAGGCAGGACGGGTTGCCTATCGGACCGTCGAGCGCGCGTTCGAGATACAGGGTGCCGGGCGTTGGCCTGTTCTTCCGCCTGCTGTGGCTCGAAGGGCAGCCGGCCTTGAGAAATTGCCGTCCGCGCAAAGGGTTGATGAGGCAATAAAGCTGGTCAGGGTCTCGCTGGGCTCATCCGGGCAGTTTGAAAATTCGAATTCAGGTAACTCGCAGCCGGCAGGTTTTTTCGGCCCGGTCTTCAGGGCCGGGGGCGGTGATTGCGATGTCGTCAATACCGTCCTGGCGGCCGTTCTCAGCAAGGCCGGGCTGAGATCCAGATTGGCTATTGGTTGGAGAGGGGCCGGGGGAGCACCGATGCCGGGTCTTCATGCGTGGGTTGAAGTCGATCTGGGAGCGGGTCGGTGGGTTCCTGCCGACGCGACGGTCCCGATAACGGGTGGGGCGGTCGTGCCACAAACCGAACAAACAGTTGAACTGTGCATCAATGATCGTCCCGAAGGGAATCCGGATCGGTCACTTTGGAGGGTCGGCCTGCTGGGAGGGAGTTCCCTGATTTTGGTCGTCGTGCTTGTGGTGAGGAAGTTCAAAATTCAACGGGAGTTCAATACACCCGGCGACCTCGACACTGGACCTCTGGTCGAGTCGTTGGTGCGGGACCGGGAGGCATGGCCTGGGTTTGCCGGGGCCAGGAGGCGCGACCTGGTTCCGGCTCACGGAGCGGATCGGCAGTCTCTGGCGGGTATTGAAGATGCCGCCTTGAGTATGGACCTTTTCGTTGCTGAGTCTCCGGGCGAATGGGTGGCGCGGGCCAGAGAGGGAGGCGCCATGGTCCTTGACGGGTCGACTCATGCCGGGCGCGTTGCGGCTTCGGCATTCGGCGCTTTTGACCTCGGTCGATGGGAGGATCTTTGGCAGCGATCCCGAACTGATTCGTTGTGCTTGGAGATTCAAGAAGCCCTCCTCCAAAACGGGATGAAACTGAAAATTCGACGTGCAGACGGCGTAGCGGGTGGCGTTGGCTCAGGATTCTTGGTGGACGGTGGGGCGACGGCTTGGATGGTGATTGACGACGATAACCGTCAGTGGCGGTTGTGTCGCGATCGTATGGAAGAGAATCGTGCGGAGGCGATTTTCCGTGCCGTCGATATCGTCTTTGCAGTCTTGCCGTCATCCGGGGCGCCGGCCCAACAGGCCCTGGCGGCGCTGGCCCGGGATGCATTGAAGGCCATGGAGCAACGGCCGGTATGACTGAACTCCTGCTCTCGGTTGATCCGGACGCGGCATTCGACGCGGTGGCTCATGATCAAATCGGCGGCCCCTATCAGGTTCCGGCCGAATTGGTCCGCCTGGTCCTTGCCTTTGGCGCCACCACCGTCGACGTTCAATGCCGAAGGGGCCGGGTCGTGGTCGATGCGCCTGGGGCGGTCCTGCCGGAGTCAGCCACCGAAGCGCTGAGGCGGGCCTCGTGTCAGGGAAAGGATGTCGTGAGGATTCAGGCCCTGGCGACTCTGGAGGATCTCGACGCCTCGGCCCTTGGATGGGCGGTTGGGTTACGTCCGCGGCGGCTGGTGATCCGTTCGTGGGCGAGGGGACGGTCGACGACACTCAAGGCCAGGGGCCGCGAGGCACTTCATCTTTCGCACGGCGGCGGTCGGCCGGAAGACGGGGTTTTCATCGAATTGACCCGGCCGCAGCTGAATTTCAAACGAGCTCACAGGTGGCTCGAGATAGCCTGTCGTTTTGCAGTCGTGCCCGTCGTCGTCAACGGCCGGAATGTGCAACGCGACATGGACTCAGGGTGTTTCCGGGCCCGCATCGCAACGCCCTTGCCGGCCGTGATCGGGCTTGGAGTCGATCTGGGCGCACCAAGGCTGTGGTTGCTGCGCCATGGGGTGGTGGCGACTCGTGTTGGTGTTCCCAACTGGCCGCCTTTCGAAGCGGCCGTCGAATTACAGGGCCTGGTGCAGGGCAGGGTTTCGGCAGCGCAGCTCAGGGAGGCTATGACGCCGCATCTTCAGGCGTTGATCTCCCGTGTCGTCGAGTTGACTCTGAGGGTCGTCCCGCGCCTCTCCGAGTTGAGTGCCGACCATCGACAACGAATTATGTCCGCGCTGTTCAAGGCTGCGGAGAGGGGTCTGGCACTCCAGGCGATCCGGCAATCGCCCCTGGTGGAAATCGTCGATGGCGATACCAAACGATGGGTGTCGCTCGAGGCCCTGGAACAGTGGCCGGGGCCGCTACCGGGAGTTCTCGGAAATGATGCGAAACCCGGGGAGATTGAGACACCTCACATGCTCCTCGGTCTGGGAGAACGGCAGAGGGTTGCCGCCTTGATTGGCAGAATCCTGCCAGGCGCCGTCATCAGGCCGCTCGGTCCGGCGCCGGCTTTCAGACGATCGGTGCGTGCGGTGCTGGTGTTCCTTCGTGGCTTGCTGGGGCCCCACTCACTTCCCAACAGCCGTTTGACACATGAGGAGAGAGGCCTGATCGAGGCATTGGAGGGTGCTTTGAGGGTTGGGGGACGACCGGTCGCCGTCTCACTGTGCCCTGGTCGGGGTGTGCCCCGAACCATTGTGCGCCGCCTGATCCTGGCCCGGGACCGAACGGAAACTCGCCAGGCTGTTCTGGCGGTTTCGATGGACCCGGCATGGGCCTATGTCGTTGCTGTCGCAATGAAAGGGCCGGACTGCACGGTGGCGTCCAAAATTCGATCGGCCTGGTTTCTTCGGAATTCCGGGGGTCTGGTGTAGCATCGGGGGGTCAGATCGCCAAGATCACTATTTTAAAGGAGGAGGGGAACATGTCGTTGATGTTGTCTGGAATGTTGTTGGCACAGGATACGGGGTATGACGCTGCCGGTAGTGCCGCTGGTGCAGCAGGGAGTCTGCTGTTTATGATGATCTGGTTTGCCGTAGTGGTCCTGGCCATCGCCGGGATGTGGAAGACCTTCGTCAAGGCAGGAAAACCAGGGTGGGCGAGTTTGATCCCGTTCTACAACCTGATCGTACTTCTGGATATTGCTGGCAAACCACTGTGGTGGTTCATCCTGCTCTTCATCCCATTGGTGAACTTCGTCGTTGTGATTCTGGTTGGAATCGCCGTTGCCGCGAAATTCGGCAAGGGCGCCGGCTTCGGTTTGGGCATTGCGTTCCTCCCGATGATTTTCTATCTTATTTTGGGCTTTGGGGACGCGCAGTACCAGGGGTGAACGGCCGTTATTAATCGCTCAAATGCGGTTTGACTCAACCAGCGCCACGGGAGACCGTGGCGCTTTTTTGTATCGGATCTCAGGTTTCAGGGAACAGGGTACAGGAAGCAGGAAGGGAGCGCACGACTCCGATTAGCATTGTGTTTCTTGGACATGTTGAGGTTCCGAAGAGCACGATGCAGGTACGGAGACCTGCGTTCCTGGTGCCCGTAGCGTTGAAGGTTGGGGTTCCGCGGAGGGTGTCAGTCGGTAGCTTTGAACAGTTCATCGAGGGCTTCGGCAGAAGGATCGTCGAGGTGGAGAAACTGGATCCCAATCCCGCTGATCCGTTCACGGTCGTCCCTGGTATGCCGGACGACCTCGGCGCGGCCTGTCACCAATTGATCACCGCCGGGGCACCGGAACCTGAAGTCGAATTGTTGGCCGATGTTCAACATATTGGATGTATCCAGGAGCATTCCTGAGCGGGAAATGTTCTGGGTATAGGTTCGGATCTGGCAATCGCGGCCGCCGATCCCGATGCTGAGATGGGTCAATAGCCGTATTGGGGTTCGGGTCCCTACATCGATCACTTCGATGATTGCCTGTCGAAGACCGTCCGGGTCATCGATCGAAACAACCCGGTTGACTCCACTTCCTACATAGGCATTGGCTTCATCGAGACGGTCGCCGGTCGTCAGAACGACCAGTCCGGCATTCCTGCATGGGCTGTCTTTGGACCGGACCGTTTGCACGAAATTTTCGAAAGGGTGGTCTCCCAGTGGAAGGGTTGCGATGATACCGTCGTATTGACGACTTTTCACTGCGGCCATTGAGGCGCCAATGCCTCGAACGTGGTCCAGATCAAAACCCACCGGTGTCGCCAGAAGGTCCCACAGGTCCGACGTTCCGTCGGCAGCAAACAGGACTGATTTGGAGATCGATGGTTTCCGGTCCATTGGGTGAAGTGTATCTCAACTCCGAGGGTGTAGGAAAGAAACTGGTATGTTGGCGTCAACCCGAGCCCGAGCCAGTTCCCCTTCCCGATGCTTGAGCGTGAGAAATGAGAAAGCTATTAGCCATCAGCTGTTAGCAAGACAATTTCACGGCTCTCGGATCGACGCATTCCGAGCTAACCGCTAAGAGCTAACCGCTAATGGCTCCCGCCGGGTCAGGAAAAAACCAAACTGCAGCATGTGACGGCGCCTTCGGCCTTGGCCAGTTCGGAAGCGGGGATGGGGATGACATCGAACCCCGCTTCTTCGAGGCGGCGGTGGGTCAGGGGAAACTCGGCGGGGTAGATCAGCCGGGGACCGATCATCAGGGCGTTGGCGCCGTGGCCTTCAGTCGGATCAACCTCGATCACAGTGGAAACCCCGAACTGATCAACATCGACCCACGCAGGGTTGACCAGAACGGCGTCTTCGCCGATCGCCGTCACTGCAGATTTAAGGTGAAGACAACCGGTGACTGCGGCGGCGGCGACCACATAGCCGTGAGGCTCGAGGAACAGACGAAGTTGTTCGAGCCCGGCCTGATTGCTCCGGCTCGACAGTCCGACGAAGAAACGACTGCCGATGCGCAGCACATCTCCTCCGTCAAGAATGCCCGGCGCCTCGATCCTTGCCAGGGGTTTGAACTCCTCCAGTTTCTTGGCAATTGACACAGTCTCCGGCCTGCGGCTAGGGGCGCCCGGGCGGGCGATCACCGCGACCTCGTCGACGACTACCGCGGTGTCTTCGACGAAGACCGAGTCGGGAAGGTCGGGTTCCGGTGTCAGCGGCAAGACCTGGCACCCGCAGGCCCTCAGTGCCTCAAGGTACATTCGGTGCTGACGTTTTGCCGCCTCGAGGTCGATCGTTGCGCGATCGAGGTGAGTCAGTTCGCATGCGTTGATGTTGGGGCTGATCTCTCTCGTCAATGCTCGCAGCATCTCTCGATTGTAGCGGATCGAAGCTGTGCTCCTCCTGGGTGAAGATGGTTCTCAGCCGAACCTGACTGCTTCGTTGTCGTATTGTTATAAGGGGGTAGCTGTGTTTAGGCGGACCAAACAGTTTTTCAGGGAATATACCGATGGGGTCGATGTCGGCCGTGTTCATACCGTCCTCGGCAAGGATGTCACTCGTGCCTACGCTGTCTTGACCCGGGATCACCCGGAGAGTGGCCAGCCGAAGGGTCGGATCGGTCGCCTGTGGGATCGTTCCAAGCGCCTCTTCCTCGGGCTTTCCTACAAGTTGTCGCCGGCGCGCCGAGTTCTCTTTGCCGTTGCGATGATTCTGGTGGTGATCGGGGTGCAGAGGCAACGTTTTACGATCGATTCAATGCATATCACCATGACATCTCCTCCTCTCGCTCTCCTCCTGAGTATTGGTGCGCTGGTGTTTTTGATTATCCTCGAATTGGCAGACCGTGTCGTCGTTCGAGATGAGTTGGAGGTAGCCCGTCAGTTGCAGGCCGAGTTGATCGCCGATCACTCTCCCGAGGTTCCGGGCTGGGACTTTGCCTTCTCGTATGAAACGGCCAATACGATTGGAGGGGATTACTACGAGTTCATTCCTCTTTCGGACGGCAGGCTCTTTGTTGCGGCGGGTGATGCCAGCGGGCACGGTATCGCCGCCGGCCTGGTCATGGCGGTTGCCAACGCAATTCTTAAACTGGCCGTCGACCAGAATCCTGACCCGGTCTCGGTCGCGGAGATGGTCAACGGCGCCCTGTACCGCACAGGCGGTCCGAGAGCATTCATGACGCTGTTCTGTGGTTTGTTGGAGCCGACGACAGGAGATTTTCACTATGTCTGTGCCGGGCATCCCTTTCCTCTTCATCGAAAACTCGACGGATCACTGACGGAATTGGGAACCGGATGCCTGCCCCTGGGTCTCCGAGCGCTGGTGCCGCTCCGAGCCTCTTCGGTGACTCTTGGGCCTGGTGATTCCCTTGTTATCTACAGTGACGGTATTCCGGAGATGCTCGATGGAGAGGGCCGGGATTTCGGATTCGACCGACTCCGAAGGTCCGTTGGCTCAGGCGGCACCCCGCAACAGATTCACGACAGTATCCTGCGAGCCCTGGACGAATTCGCTGGGGACGTTCCGGCGTTGGACGACCGGAGTTTGGTTGTTATTCGGAACGACGGGTCCTAAGGGATAAATCTCGCGCCAAGATCACCACGAGCACAAAGAGGGTCAGGAATTGTCTTCTGACCCGAGCGTCTTCCTCAGTTGGTCCGACTCCTGCCGAAACTCCAGACTGAGGTTTCTCCGCTCAGCCTCCGGCAGGGCACTGGCTGCGACGCCGTTTTGTACCAATTGTTCGAGAACGGCGAGCCCCAGACCCATCGTGTGCACGACCTTGAGATACTCTTCGGTCAGGGTGGTATTGAACATCGGGGGATCATCCGAGTTGAGGGTAACGAACAGTCCCTCGTCCAATAATCGAGGGAGTGGATGCTCAGCCAACGAGGGCGCGACGCCGAGGCAGACATTGCTGGTCGGACACACGTCGAGAGGAATCTGTCGATCCCGCAAGATCGCAACAAGGGACGGATCTTCCAGGCAGCGTACTCCATGTCCGATACGGTCGGCGCCCAAGGTGTCAATTGCTCCCCAGATACTCTCGGGGCCGACAGTCTCGCCCGCATGCGGCAGGCTTAACAATCCAGCCGCTCGTGCCCGGTCAAAGGCAGGTTCAAAAAGTTCTGGTGGGTTCCCGACTTCCGGTCCTCCGATCCCAAAACCGACAACACCCTGCGACATTGCCTCGATAGCCCAATCGACGACTGTCAAACTATGTTCGACGGGGCGAACGTTTCTGGAGATGTCGAGCACCCAACCCACATCGACGCCGAGTTCGGCTACAGCCCATTTCCGGGCTCGGCTCAAAGCCCGCATTTGATCATCGAAAGGAATGTTTCGGTTCCGACTGAAATGGGTAAAGGGAGTGAAGATGACCTCGCTGTAGCGAATATTCTGAGCAGCCTGACCTTCCAAAAAGTCTCGGGCAATCAGCTCGATATCGTCAGGGGTGCAGATGCACGAAGAAATCGCGAGGTAGATCTCAATGAAATGGGGAAAACCCGTGAACCGATACCACTGTTCAAGCTGATCAGCGGTTTCAACTGGAAGAGGCACTCCATTTTTCTGAGCGAGTTCCAGAAGGAGAGCCGGCCGGATCGTGCCCTCCAAATGCACGTGCAGCTCAACCTTCGGCAACGTGCGAACGAACTCATCAATCATCTTGATCTCCTTCTACCTCGTCTGAGGAATTCTGCCCGAGGGCTTGGAATCGCTGAAGAGCGTGAGGGCTGGGCTGGGAACGCGAAATTTCTTTCACGAAATAAACGAAATCGAAGGACTCACTGGGTACGAGTAAGGCGTTAGTGTCCTGTGCTTTCCACTGCCGCTCCTGACGAAGCCATCGAGCCGCGGCAGCATTCTGTTCGATTTCACGGAGGTCGAGCAAAAAGAACGGCTCTTCGACTGCAGCGAGAGCTCCGTCCATGATGTCGGTGGAAACAGGCTCGAACACACGTTCACCTGGAGGAAAGTCCGGTGGGTATGATCCTGTTCCGAATGCCCCGCCGATCGCGATGTAGGCGTCACCAAGTTCGGCGCTCAACTCGATACCCATGGGTTTCAGTGCGCCTTCCATTAGGCCGGGCATGCGGAACGAGCCCTTGGCGATGTGCAGATTGTGTGCCCAGAGAATCGCTTTTTCTCCAGGGATTTCCTTGCCAAGAATCTGAAGGGTCATCTGAGCCATGCCGTGTTCGCGGATGGCCCCAGAAGCTTCTCTGTTGGCAGAGGAAAAGAACTCATTCCCGATCTTTCCGACCTTCGCCAACATCAGTATTCTCTCGTACTCTTTCTCGGAAGATGATTCAATCAGCTGTTCCTTTTCCTCTTTCACAAGCTCGATCAGTGCCTCATAGTTGGCGGCAAGTTCTCTCCGCCTCTCATCAGACAGCGCCCCATATCTCTCCCAAGTGCCGGGCCAGAAGTCGCCACGCTGAAGATCGAGACCAAGCAAGGGTTCGTCCAGCAGGATGTCGGCCTCCGTGGATTTGAGAGAAGCGATGACGGCCCGAATCCCAGGGGTGGGCGCCGTGATGTCCACACCGAAGATGCGGACCTTCTGACCGGGTTCTAGGTCTTGATTGAATTGCCGGATCCACTTGATGATTTCCAGCATCTCCTCGGTGTCCAAGAGATACCAGCCTGCGAGGTTGTTCATCAGATCTCGCAGCTCACCCTCTCCGGATAGGACGTAACGATCGAGGGATTCTGCATGTGGCAGACTTTCTTCGAGAATCAGGGCTCGAAAGGCCAGATCCTCAATGAGATATCTAACCAAACGACCTTTGAGCAGGAGTTGCTCGCGGGTGTCGTGACGACTCTCACCGAGGCCGACAAGCCGCGCCGATCCAAGGCTCTCGCGGAGGGGCTCGAGGCCAGTTCCAGACGATGTGGGGTCGAGGCTGTCAAGAGCGACCGCATGGTCTGAAGCCCATTGGATGAAGGCCTTGGTTTCGGACGGTCTTTCCTCGGCTTTCGTTGACTGTTGTGCGCACCCGCCCACACAAAGGGCGCACGCCGCCAGTGCTATGTTGAGCCTCATAATGGAATGCCGTTTCCACCCACCGTCGTGTTGAGGGGATGGTCTTCCGATTCGAACGAGAGGAACTCGATCGGCGCACCGTTTTCAACGATGAAGGCAACCATGACGCCCGGAGTGGGGGAGTTGGGCCCGATCAGCATTTCCTTGCCTTCGATTGCCTTCTCGATATCATCTACGACAAAGGCGACGTGAGGAACGGTCCTGACGAGTTCGGGCAGCGGTGAATCCGCCTCGAATCGCAACCACTCAACGCCGTAATTGCTGGTATCAAATCCAACGACAGACATCCCGTACTCTTCGAGATAGACCTCGCCGGGTCGTTCTTGGGTCGTTGGGATGCCGATGTGATGGTATTTCAAGGTCTTGCCTTCCTGGCGAAGAGCGGTGGACGCTGCGCCGCCACGTGGACTCTCGATACTCATACCGTTGCGGCCGGCAACTTGTTGCAAAGAGGCTTGACACTGCTTGAGAAGATCATATGGTTGTACCGAGAGTTCCGAAACATCATTGGAGGGGATATGCGTTTTTTTGCTGTTCTTTTTTGTGTCGCCTTGGTGAGCGGTGTTGTTTTTGGCGAAGTTATGCCCATCTACGACATCCAGTACACCGAAAATATTCCGGCCGATTCACCGGTTTTGGGACAGACGGTGACCATTGAGGGCGTGGTCACGGCCGCGAACTACAACGGTTTTTTTGTCACTGATGCCGCCGGGCCTTGGAACTCGATCTACGTCTACACCGACGCCGCGGGCTGTGCGGTCGAGGCCGGGGATGGGGTGACCGTCGTCGGTCTGGTCGAGGAGTACTTCGGTATGACAGAAATCAAGGAGGTTAGCGCGGCTGTGCCGGTTGCCTGCAGCATCACCTCAAGTGGGAATGGGTACGACGTGCTGACCCTGTCCACGATGGATGTCGCCCTGGAGCAGTACGAGTCTCTGCTCGTGGATGTTGTCGATGTCGATGTGGTCAGTCTTGGTGACCACGGAATGTGGACAGTGGACGACGGCGGCGGCCCGGTGGTGGTCGACGACGACATGGATTACCTCTACGTGCCGGTGGTGGCCGATGGCCTGGCGTCGATCACCGGCGTCGTGGTCTATAGTTTTGATGAATTCAAGATCAATCCGCGATTCTCATCCGATATCGTGCCCCTCGATCCTTCCCCGCACTTTGCACTGTTCGGAGACATCGTCACCATGAACGGCAGCCTGGATGTGCTCGGGGATCATTACATCGAAATCCAGAATGGGAAGATTGTCAGCATTTCGGGAACCGCGCCGTCTGGAGTCCAGGTAGTCAACACAGGCGGCCTGATCTTCCCCGGCCTGATTGACCCCCACAACCACCCGCAGTACAACGTGTTGGGCCATATTCCCTTTACTCAGACCTTCGTCGATCGTGCTGGTTGGCGGGGCGACCCGATGTACGGTGACTTCAATACCCAGTATAAAGCGATTCGCGATTTTCCGGGTGCGCCGGGCTCGTACGAGCAGTACAACAACATCTGGAAACTCGCCGAGGTTCGGGCCATGGCTGCCGGCACCACCATGATTCAGGGCAGCAATACATATGATCATTCGTCGGACGGCCACGCCCGCCTCGGTATCGGCATCAACAATGTCGGGCGCTTTCCGTCGCATGCATATTCCTCGACCTTCCCTTTGACATACTCATCTTGGGACGACCGATCGGCGGAGTTCTGGAATCGCTTCACGATCCACCTCTCAGAAGGCATCAGTGGGGAAGCCCTGGACGAACTGGAAACCTGGGAGGATATGGGTCTGCTGGACTATCGCACAACCATCATTCATGGTGTGCCCTACGGGCCTGAGGAGTGGGCACTCCTCGCCGCAGCCGATGCCCACCTGGTCTGGTCGCCAATGAGCAACTGGGTGCTCTACGAAGCCACCGCGAACGTTCCTGAGGCGATCGCTGCCGGCGTCAACGTTGCCCTGTCCCCCGACTGGACCCCGTCCGGCGCCCCGGATTTGCTCGAGGAGATGCGTTTCGCCGAGCAGATCAACCAGGATGAGTGGGCGGGAGTCTTGACGCCGGAGTTTTTTGCGAAATCGGTCACCCGGAATGCTGCGTTTGCAATGGGAATTCACCACCGTGCCGGTCAAATTGCCGTCGGTTTTGACGCCGATATTGCGGTATTCCCGGGAGACCCGGCGGCACCCTACGAAGCGCTGATGGCGGCGTCGGCGAAAACCGTTCGACTGACCGTGGTAGCAGGCATTCCCCGCTACGGTGACCCCGATCTGATGGATCAGTTCACCTTCCTTGAGAACGTGGAAGACCTCAAACTCTGTGGGCATACGAAAAGACTCGCTCTGGCCGTCACCCACCACGGGATCCCGGAGTCTGAGACGCCCTTCGCCGACATTCTGACCGCTCTCCAGACGGCCTACGATGCGACGACGCCACAACTCTGCCGGTTCCTGGGGGTCGACCCCTGTCTCTTCGGTGACGGATTCGAGAGCGGCGACACATCGGCGTGGTCGGTAGCGGTACAGTAGCGATTGACTCCGATGGCGTAGAGTGGGTTGATGATGGATACTCAGATTCTGATCCGTGCCGCCGCAGCGCTGGTCTTGTGCATCGTGATCGGCTGTTCGACGGTGACGTCGGTAAACCCGATAGGCCGGGTGCTCGAAGTTGATCTCAGTGCCGAATTGACCGGCACGTGGATGGGTCCTGAAGGCAACCAGTTGCAAATTCACTGCGACGGCGCTGGGCATTTGACGTACGCGGTGACTGAGTGGAAAGAGGATCATAACAACTTCGTACTCGAGGTTGGCGATGGCGTGCTCAGGTCGGTCGGTGAACGGATTTTCTTCAATTTCGTCGAAGATCAAGAGTGCGAGCGGCCGACCTACAGTTTCCTTCTTGTGCGTGCCATGGACGGACAGCTGGTCGTCTGGTTGCCCGACGTCGACGAGTTCCGAAAACTGGTTGAAGAGAAGGTGCTGATCGGTGAGGTCGAGGGCTCTCAGGAGACCGATGTTGTGCTGACCGGATCGAGCGAGGAGATCACCAAGGCCCTCGAGAACCTCGACCTTGCCGAACTCTTCGACTGGTCCGAACCGGCGGTCGTGCTCGTACGGACGGCCAGGCGGTAACAGCCCAGGCTGCTGCTGAATGGCGGCGTCACCGTTGCGGGCCGGGAGGCCCGCGCTCCTTGCTCGTTGTCCTTGGCTGGTTCACTTCCGCCTTCATTTTTCATCCTTCCGCCTTCATCTCCCCCTTCCCCTGTATCATCGGCCGATGAATCACGTATTTTTTCAAAAGGGTTTCCGTCCTTTCTTTCTTTTTGGGGCTTTGCTTGGGGCAGCGCTTGTTCCTTGGTGGGCTGCTTCATATGACGAGAGTCTGACGGGGGAGCCCGGACTTGAGGGCATCGCTTGGCATAGCCACGAGATGATCTTCGGGTTCGCCGTGGCGATTCTTGCGGGTTTTCTGTTGACCGCGGTCGAGAACTGGACCGATCGAAAGACTGCTCGGGGCGGGCTCTTGATCGCATTGGTCGCCATTTGGGCCATCGGCCGGCTGGTGGGTTTTGGCGGCGTCATCGCATCGATCGCGGGCCTCGCGGAACTGAGCTTCCTGCTGGTGCTTACCGTAGTCATTGGTATTCCATTGATCCTGGCCGGCAGTCGCCGAAACTACCTGCTTTTGGCAGCGTTACCGGCGCTCTGGTTCTGCGATGTCGTCCACCACCTCCGTGCCTCCGGGCTCTTGCCGCAAACTTCGGTGCGCGGAGACCTGGTGGCGGTGGATATCATCGTGCTGATCCTGGTCGTGGTTACCGGGCGCATTGTTCCGCTGTTCACACGCAACGCCCTACAGGATCAGCGCGTGCAGGCTATTCCAAGCCTCAATATGGCGGCCATCGTCGCCGTTGGCCTGATGGCTCTGGTCGAGATCTTCGCTCCAAGCGGTATCGTGATGGCGGTGGTTGCCGGCGCCGCGGGCCTGTTGGTTTTTGCACGAGCCGTACGGTGGGGAGCGCATCGCACCCTCGGCAGCCCCATCTTGTGGATCCTCCACCTGGGTCACGCATGGATCGGCGCCGGTCTGCTGATGAAAGCCGTCTCCGCCGTCTGGTTGGGCCTACAACCGAGTGTCGCGACCCACGCCCTGACCGCAGGCGCCATCGGCACGTTGACCCTGGGCATGATGGCGCGGGTCACTCTGGGCCATACCGGCCGCACGCTCAAGGTGTCGCCGTTGATCACGATTGCCTTCATCGCCATCACCATCTCTGCGGTGTTGCGCGTCTTCGGTCCCTGGTTCCAGCCCCAGTTGACTCGCACGGCTCTGATCGTTTCGGCGGGCTGCTGGTCCGCGGCCTTTATTCTGTACGTTGTCGTCAATGTTCGTTATCTGTTGACCCCTCGGCCTGACGGCAAGGAGGGGTAGAGAGGGGAAAGTTTGAAGGGTGAAGGGTGAAGTTTGAAGTGTGAAGTTTGAAGGGGGAGACTGACATGCGAAATGGAGTTTGTTCACTGATCGTTCTGGGAATCATACTGTGTCCCTTGAGCCAATCTGCCGCATCGAATGAAGCCGAGGCTGCGATCGAGACTGTTCTGGACGCTTTCCACCTCGCCGCGTCCGAGGCTGATGGTGAACTCTATTTTTCCCTCTTTTCCGACAACGCCGTGTTCATCGGTACCGACGTCACCGAGCGCTGGTCGATCGAGCAATTCAAGGCCTTCGCAGAGCCGTATTTTTTAAAGGGCCAAGGATGGACCTATGTTCCCGGCGAACGCCACGTTGCCGTCTTGCCCGGAGGAACATCCGCCCGGTTTGACGAGATCCTCTCAAACGAGAGTTATGGGACCTGCAGAGGTACCGGTGTCCTGATCCTGACCTCCGCCGGGTGGCGAATCTCGCAGTACAGCCTGACGATCCCAATTCCCAACGAACTGGCCCGAGACTTCGTTGGCCTCATCAGGGAGTTGGGGACCCCTTGACCACAATCCTTTCCTAGAGAACAGCAGAGAGCGGATTTCCGGGTTCAGGCAGACCTCGAAATGCTATTATCTCTTGTGGATTGGTTCATGTGCGAAATTCTGCAAATTTCAGGTCTCAGTGTTGTTGCCCAGGCAGGACAGCTCGCTGCGGCTGCGGATGCCATCGCCGACTTGCCCGGCGCGGAGGTCTTCGCCAGGGACCCCGAAACGGACCGGCTCGTGGTGGTCCAGGATCTGCCGAGCGTCGAGGAACACATGGAGGGTCTGCGTCGAATCCAGGCCTTGCCTCAGGTGCTCGTGGCCGAACTGGTCTACCACCGCAGCGAGTTGGACGAGGAAAACGAAGAAACCCGGTTAGTCGGGAAACAATAGGAGTAGGGGATGGGTGATCCACTTTCACGACGGGGATTTGTCAAAATTGGTGTCGGCGCAGCCACAGCGTCCGCCCTCGGTATGCCAACATTTGCAACGGAAGCTGCTGCGGCGATTGAGGTCGGTGTCGACTGGGAGAAAAGCGTCTGCCGCTTCTGCGGGGTTGGTTGCGGTCTGATTGTCGGCAGTCGTGACGGCCATGTCGTCGCTGTCAAGGGCGACCCGAAGGCGCCGGTCAACCGCGGCCTTCTGTGCGTTAAGGGCTACGCAAATGCCACGATGCTCTACGGCGCCGATCGGCTGACGAAACCGCTGTTGCGGATGAAGAACGGTCGATTCGACAAGCAGGGCGACTTCGTCGAGGTCTCGTGGGAGCGTGCCTTCGACGAGATGGAAAGGCAGTTCAAGAAGGTCTACGGTGAGCTCGGTCCGACCGGTGTGGGCGTGATGGGTTCGGGCCAGTACACCATTCCCGAGGGATACGCCGCCGTCAAGTTGGTCAAGGCGGGTTGGCGTTCGAACAATCTCGACCCCAATGCGCGCCACTGCATGGCGTCGGCGGTGGCCGGGTTCATTCAGGTGTTCGGCATCGACGAGCCTGCCGGGTGCTACGACGACATCGAGTTGACCGACACCGTGGTCACGTGGGGCGCAAACATGGCGGAGATGCACCCGATGCTCTGGGCGAGGGTGATCGACCGGCGGCGTGCGGCGCCGGGCACACGGATCATCAACCTGACGACCTATTCGAACAGGACGTCGGATTCGGCCGACGAAGAAATCGTCTTTCGTCCACAAACCGACCTTGCGATCCTCAACTACATCGCCCGCGAGATCATCGAACGAGGCGCTGTCGACAGGCAGTTTGTCGATCGCCATTGCGCGTTTGCCACCGGCCCGTACGACATCGGCTACGGCATGCGGTCGAACGACGCCGTCGCCTTTCCGGCCGAAAAGGACACCCTCGCCCGCGAACGGCGAGTCACCCTGACCCCTGAGGAGGCGATCGCTCAGCGCCGGGGTGGTGGAGACCAGGCGGTCGTTGTCGATCAAAAAAACACTGCCAAGGCAGGCGCTCACTGGATCATCGCCTTCGAGGATTACCGAAAAGCCCTCAAGCCCTACACTCTCGATTTCGTCGCCGAACTGGCGAAGGGTGACCCGGACGAAGACCTGGACGAATTCAAGGCCAAACTGAAACGGCTCGCCGATCATTATGTGGACTCAAATCGAAAAATTGTCTCCTTCTGGACGATGGGTTTCAACCAGCACACTCGTGGGACCTGGGTCAACGAGCTGATTTACGCCGTTCACCTCTTGACCGGCAAGCACGCCAAGCCCGGCAACGGCGCCATGTCCCTGACCGGACAGCCGTCTGCCTGTGGCACGGCGCGCGAAGTTGGTACTTTTGCCCACCGCCTCCCGTCCGACATGGTGGTTGCCAATCCGGCTCACCGGAAGCGTTCTGAAGAGATATGGCGATTGCCCGGGGGGACCCTCAATCCCAAGGTCGGCAGCCACATCACGAAGATGATGCGTGACATCGAGGATGGGTCTTTGCGCTGGCTCTGGGTACAGGTCACCAACCCCTTCCAGTCGACCGCCAATGCGAACCACTGGATCACCGCCGCACGAGAGAAGGATTGTTTCATTGTTGTTTCGGACATCTATCCGACCCTGTCGTGCAAGGTGGCGGATTTGATTCTGCCCGCCGCGGGACACTTCGAGAAGTGGGGCCTTTACGGCAATACCGAAAGGCGGACGCACGCATGGCGGCAAGTGGCGAACCCCATCGGTCAGGCGAGGAGTGACGTCTGGCAGATGATGGAGTTTTCCAAACGTTTCACCCTGGCTGAGACCTGGGGCCAACACAGTGTGCCCGGACTCTCGGCCGCAGGCTTCGAAGACGGCCGCCTGGGCTCCGTACTCGAGCAGGCGAAGGGAATGGGCTACAAGCCTGAAGATACCCTGTACGACGTGCTCTTCGCGACGCCGGAAGCTCTCAAGTTCAGCTGGCCCGACCCGGTGGCTGCCGGTCGTCGAAACGGCACCGTCGAGGCTGCCGGCATCGACTGGTTCCCCGAGAAGGCGCTGTTCGAGGAATACACCAAATTCGGACAAGGTCACGCCCACGATCTTGCAGACTTTGACACCTACTACCGAGACGATGTGCGGGGTCTCCGCTGGCCGGTCATCGACGGCAAGGAGACGTTGTGGCGATTCAACGAAGACTACGACCCCTACGTCACGGCCGGCGCCGGATTCGAATTCTATGGACCGGCGTTCAAAAGCCTGAAACGTGGAACCCTGGACGCACCAGGTGGCGGCGATCTCGAGTCCCTGGCCGGCAAAGCGAAGATCTTCTTCAGGCCCTACGCGGCTCCGGCCGAGAGTCCGGATGAAAAGTTTGATCTTTGGCTCTGCACCGGCAGGGTCCTTGAACACTGGCATTCGGGTTCAATGACCCGTCGTGTGCCCGAACTCAACGCGGCGATGCCGCACGCCCTGGCCTACCTTCACTCTGCCGATGCCAAGGCACGGGGTGTGCAGCACCACGAAGAGGTGTGGATTGAGTCGCGACGGGGTCGGGTCAGAGTGGTTGTGGAGACGGAGGGGCGTAACCGGGTCCCGCGCGGGATGGTCTACATTCCGTGGTTCGACGAGTCGGTGTTCATCAACAAGGTCACCCTCGACGCCACCTGCCCGATCTCCAAGGAGATCGACTTCAAGAAGTGTGCCGTCAAGCTGTACCCGGTGGGTCAGGAGGCACGATCATGAACAGGCTATTTCTCATCGCACTCATGATCGTCTCGCTGTCCTGCACCTCTGCGCCGGAGAATTCCGATCCGGTCGATTTGGGAATTTCAGATGCCGAAATCGGCTTGAGTGGTCACACTGTTTTTGAGGATCCGGCACAGCAGTCGGCGCCTCCTAATGAAGTCGAACCGGGCGAATCGACAGTTCGTCAACGCAGCTACCCGGAGGCTCCGCCAGTGATTTCACACAGCACCGCTGGTTTTTTACCCATCACTGCCTCGGAAAACCTCTGCCTCGATTGCCACGATGTCCCGGCGGCCGAGGATGTTGGTGCGACGGCCGTTCCGACCAGCCACTACCGTGATCTGCGCAGTGCCCCCGAGGTCAAGCGCGACGAGATCGCAGGCGCCCGCTACTACTGCGCCACCTGCCATGTCGCCCAGACCGGTGCCGCGCCATTGGTTGAGATGCGCCGACCCTAGTGTACCCCGCCAGAATTGCTTGGGATTCTCAGCGGTCATTTTCGTCGCTGGCGGGGTTGCGCCTCCTCAACGTAGGGCATGGCTACGCAATCGTCGTCGCGCCTAGCCAGCAACAAAAATGACTCGCCGAGTTCTCGCCATCAATTCTGGCGGGATACACTTGAGTTGCGTCATAAGAAATGGCGCAGCTGGTTCATTCGTGGTCCAGGACCGCGTTGAACAGGTTACGCTGGAGGGTGTTTACCAGTAAAGGAGGGAGAGTCTATGCGATTGGCTAGATTTGTATCGTGTATCGCACTGTTGGGTGTGGTCCTCGGCTGTGCACCGGCGGTCGATACCACCGAGCTGAACAAACAGGTCGTGATGGAGCTGGTGGAGGCGATCAATGAATCCCGCTACGACGATCTCGACCTTTACATTGCGCAGACCTACCACAGGCACTGCCAGGCCACGCCCGATGTCAGCGTCGAAACCCTGGACGAATTCAAGGCGATGATGAAGGACTACGGGGGGGCGTTCAGCGACGGGCAGGTCGAGATTTTCGAAATGATCGCCGAGGGGGATTTTGTCGCTATCATCGGCACCTATCGGGGCACACACACTGGTCCGATGGGGGAGTTTGCCGCAACGGGCAAGGCCCTCGATTCCGAGTTTGCGGGCTACCACCGCTTCGAGGACGGCAAGATCGTCGAGACCTGGGTGACATGGGACAATTTAGCCATGCTGCAGCAACTGGGCCTGTTCCCACCCTCGCAGCCCGCAGGCGAGTAGCCGGTCTTCCGATCAGTAGAAATGTCATCCGTGGGGGAACGGCACTAAACCCAATACCGTTTGGTCGAGGGTGTCCGAGGCGGGCGAGACGCCCGCCTCCACAATGAGCAGGGCGTTGTTGTGGGTGCAGCCGTCCCGGCTGCGCCGTTATCTGAACAGTAAACCCAGCATAGGCACACAACGGGGCTGACGCAGGTTAGAGCGCTTATTCAATTGAGAACGCCATCAACTCAACAGGAATGGTGGCGCCGTTGACACAAATACACCGGTCATTGTCCTTGAAATCCCAGCCTGCTCCACCATCCTGGAGGGAACCCCCATCACCACCGGTGCCGCTCAGCCAGAGGAAGCCGCAGTCGAGGGGGTGTTGCTCGTTTTGTACCGTGACCCATTTGCGGCCGACCGTGCCGAGGTCGCAGGCGGCCGGCAGGTCGAATTGGTAGAGGTCGAATCCGAAACCGGTATAGGGAATTCCGGTATTGGTAATGGCCGGCACCACCGACTGCAGGTCACAAATGACTGCGCCCGGTTCGCCAGCGTTGTCCTCGTAAAAAATCACGTCGAAAGTCATGCCGGTGGGATCGCATGCAAAAAACCCAGCGCTGGATACGACACTGAGGCCCCAAACGGTCAGGGAACCGATGTCGAACCAGTCCGGATCGGCCGCCTGGTCGATAGTCTCGGCAGTAATATAGGTTCCCCAGGTGGCTTGTTGGCTCCCCATTATGTCCAACTCGTCGTCCGTCGGGTCGTGGGGGTCCTGCCCCAGAAGGAACCCGGGATCGGCGAGGGCGCCGCAGGTTGGGGCTATTTGCCGCCCAAGATCGGATACAGATCCGGAGCGAATGGTGATACCGGCCATCTGGTCCTGGTTCGCAGTCGCCGGTCCCGTTGCTACAACCAACAGTGCGATCACACATACAGCAAGAGTCCATCTGGTTTTCATCGTCGGTTCCTCCTCATGATCCGAACCCCACCACAAACGCAACCGGATATCGGCCCCGTCAAACTCAAACTCTCTGAATGTTGGAAGAATAATATCAGAGACCTGGGAGGATGAAGGCGGAAAACACGAGGCGGAATTGTAGGGGCGGACCCCCGTGTCCGCCCGGATCCAGCTTTGGCGTTGCGGTACAGTTGTGAACATGACCAAGACCGTACTGAAGTCGACCGTTCTCGTGGTTATAGTCCTCGGTCTGCTGTGGGGTGGCGCCATGTTGTTTGAGAAATCCTTGATCTTCTTTCCCTCGCCGGATCCGTGGCCCATTCAAAGCGGCGGCACGGCGGGGGGCTGTTCGTTCACAGATCATCTCTTTTCGACTGAGGACGGTGTCAATCTTCACAGCCGGTGGTTTCGGCCGGGACTATCGGCCGAAGCCGACCCTGCGGAGCGAAAAGTCGTGCTCTTCTTCCACGGCAATGCCGGAAACTTGAGCGGCCGGACCGAAATGATGGTGCACCTCGCCGCCCTGGGGGTGGAGGTCATGATCATCGACTATCGCGGCTATGGTCATAGTGAGGGCCGGCCGTCGGAAGAGGGGGTCTACCGTGACGCCCGGGCCGCCTGGCAGTTTCTCGCTGTGGAGCATGGGATCGCCGCCGACCGGATTGTCGTGTTCGGCAAGTCTCTCGGAGGCGCCGTGGCGATTGATCTTTCATCCCACGTCAAACCGGCCGGCTTGATCGTGCAGTCCAGTTTCACCTCCGTGCCCGCGATGGCCTCGCGCCACTATCCCTTTGTACCGGCCTTTGCGCTTCGTACCAAGATGGACTCGTTGTCGAAGATTTCTTCGATTAACTGTCCGAAACTGTTCATTCACTCGACGCACGATGAGATCGTGCCGTACGAGATGGGCCGGAAGCTATTTGATGCAGCCACTCAGCCGAAGACCTTCTACGAGATCGTTGGCGCCGGCCACAATGAGACGCTGGCCGTGGGTGGAGTGCAGTACCTCGAAAAGATCGGTGAATTTCTGGAGAGTCTGCCGGATTGATGCCCGGTATACTCAAAAAGGGGAGATGACCCATGCGGACTCGTGATACCAAGGTTGAGGTGTTTTCCTCGTTCGAGGATGAGAACGCTGCAGAGCACCGCCGGTTGGCGGCCATGAGCCCCGAAGAATGCTGGGGGGAAATGGCGGTCCTTCAGGAACGGATGTGGGGTCCGGAGTGGGCGACCACGCCGATTGAAAAGGTTGCTTCCTGGGAAGATGTGAACTGGGTCTAGTTCATGCATTTCACCCAAGAGTACTTTGAGCGGGAGGGGACCGCCGTACATCTGGGCGTCGAACCCAATCGAATCGATCTGCTGACAACTCTTCAGGGGGTTTCGAACGTCACAATTTTTGAGAACGTTGAGCGTGTTGAATTCGGTGGAGTATTTCTCAATATTATTGCGTACGCGGATCTATTGGCGGTCAAACGGCATTCCGGGAGACCGCGGGATCGTGCCGATGCCGATGAGTTGGAGAAGTCTCGCCGGGATTCAGTTCGATGAACAACCTCTTGGTGATCCTCGGGCCGACGGCGTCGGGCAAGACCCGGCTTGGCGTTGAGCTTGCGCGCCAGTGCGGAGCTGAGATCCTCTCCGTCGACTCCCGCCAGGTCTACCGTGGCCTGGACATTGGTTCGGGCAAGGACCTCGACGAGTATCTCACTGGGGGCGAGCCGGTTCCCTACCACTTGATTGATATCGTCGATCTCGAGGTCGAGTTCAGCGTGTTCGAGTTTCAACGGCGGTTCTTTGAAGTCTTTGAGAGCCTGCAGCAACGAGAGAGGCCGGCGATTGCTGTTGGCGGCAGTGGTCTCTATCTCGAAGCGGTGTTGAAGGCTTATCGCATGGTCGATGTGCCTGTGGACGAAGGGCTGCGGTCCGAGTTGCAGGGCCACTCAATCGAGGAACTCGGACAGCGTCTGAGAGAACTTCGCCCGACCCACAATACGACCGATTTGAAGGACCGGGAACGGTTGACTCGTGCCATCGAGATCGCCCGGTACACAGCGAGGCACGAGCCGGCGCCGGCGCCCGAGATCGATGCGCTGGTGCTCGGCGTACGCTGGGACCGCGAGGTCTTACGCAGGCGCATCCGGGATCGGCTCTCGACCAGACTGCGCGGTGGACTGATCGAGGAGGTTGAGCATTTGCACGCTGGTGGTGTTTCGTGGGAGAAGCTGTCCTTTCTTGGGCTGGAGTACCGTTTTGTTTCGGAGTTCTTGCGAGGCACGATTCGAAGCGACAACGACCTCAAGCAGAAGCTGAGCTCGGCAATCTGCACCTTCGCCAAAAAACAGGAGACCTGGTTTCGGCGAATGCAGAGGCGGGGCATGGTGATCCACTGGATCGATGAAGGCGATGTAGCCGAAGCCCGCCGAGTGATTGAGAGCAACGGCGGATTTGCTGGGATCGGCAATAGGCCGACATGACGGCAGACGAGCGCCGTTGTCAACACTTCATCGAGTGGGTTGAGAGGAGGGGCAGTGCCTCCCGGCCGCTGATCGGGACAGGCGCCGAGGGCGTCCCTCGTGCCGTGGTCATTCCGGTCCTGGCCGAGAGCGACAACTTGTTTGAGACCCTGAGAAGCCTCGCACAGAACCCGGCCGAGGAGTTTCAAGACACGCTTGTCATCTGTGTCGTCAACAATAGGGCGGAACCCTTTGCCCGTGTCGATCAGATTGCCGACAACCAACTGGCCCTGAAGCACCTCGAGCAGATTGTGCAGGGCGGGCTCTCATCGGCCGATCCGGGTGGCAAGATCAGTGCCTTACGGCTGGCCTACATCGATGCCTCGTCGCCCGGACAGGAGTTGGGGCGCAAGATGGGAGTGGGGGAGGCCCGTCGAATCGGGCTGGATACCGCCCTTCGAGTTCTGTGCCGGAACGACTCTCCGGATGGTCTGCTGATCAGCCTGGATGCGGACTCACGTGTCGAACCCAACTATTTTCAAGCGATTCGTGAGCACTTTGCCGCCCATGACTCCGGCGCCGGGGTCGTGGCCTTCGCTCACCCTGTGCCGGACGACCCGGTGCATCGAGAGGCCATCCTGCTGTACGAGATCTTCCTCCGATACCACGAATTGGGCCTTCGGGCTGCCGGATCACCCTACGCCCTGCCGACAGTAGGTTCGACGATCGTGGCGCGGGGGAGCGCCTATGTAGCTGCCGGCGGCATGAACCGCAAGCAGGCGGGAGAGGACTTCTACTTCATTCAGCAGCTGGTCAAAACCGGGTCCGTCACCCGGATTGATTCGACAACCGTCTTTCCTTCGGCCCGCGCGTCGGACAGGGTCCCGTTCGGCACCGGCGCCAGCATGGGCAAGTATCTTGATGGAGGCGGGGACTTGAATACGGTGTACCACCCCGAGTCGTATCGGATTCTCGGTGCGTGGCTGGCTTTGGTTTTAGATCGCCTGGATGGATCGCCCGACGAACTTGTCGAGGCCGCAGCCTCGATTGCTCCACAACTTGCGGCTTTTATAACGCAGCAGGGCTTCGAGGACGTCTGGCCCAAGCTCAAGAAAAACGCCCCGGATCTTGAAGGGCTCGCAGCACAATTTCATCGCTGGTTCGACGGTTTCAAGAGCCTCAAGCTGATCCATCATTTGAGGGATGGCGGTTTTCCGCCGATGGCGATTGAAGAAGCGGTTCTGAATCTATTTCCTTCGCTCGAGACGGGAATCGACGGTTCCGGGAAAGCCGACCGATTGTCGTGTCTGCTCGATCAGCTGCGCGTTGCCTGCCGGAGTTGAAATCTAATTCTCACCGGACGGTGAAGGCCCGCATCATCAACGGTTGTCAACGCTTTGTTGGCCGAAATCTACAATGTCGCTATAGTAGCGCCATGGAGAGACTCTCCAATTTTGTGACGGACAGGATGTCAGTGCGCGGACGCAATCTCCTGTCGATGGTCTTCTTCGGGGTACTGTCGCTGCTGATTGGGGCCATTCAGTTCCAAATCCCGGGCGTCGATGGCGGGGTCTCTGATCTGCGGGAAGTGGCGGTCCTCAGCAGCGTACTCTACCTGACCCACTGGGCATACGGCCTCGGCGTGGCGCTCATTACGGCTTTCTCCACACCTGCGGACGGGTCCTTCTTCTCGACCTTTGCCATGCACGCATGCGGCGTCACTGCCGCCTGGTTTTTCTACCGTGAGGCACGGGTTCGCCTGAAGAGTGACCTGGCCTTTGGTTTGGCGATCTTGGGGTTCAACCTGATCTACTACCTCGTGATCCTGGTGCCGGTGATGGTCGTCACCAACGCTGCCGCCGGTCTGATCGAGGTCGGTGACATCTTTGGCACGTATCTGGAGGTTCTCAGCGCGCTCCCATTCGAGATTGTCGCCACCGCCGGTATCACCACTTTGTACGCGGTGGCCTATCGATTGCGGGAGGATCGCCGCAAGGTGCTTGAGAACGCCTACGACGCGACCCTCGAGGGGTGGGCCGGGGCGCTCGAACTTCGTGATCGCGAGACCTCGGGCCACTCTCGCCGAGTCGCTAAGGTGACCGTCCGCCTCGGTCGCGCATTCGATCTTTCGGACCGTCAACTGGCCGACCTGCGGCGCGGCGCCCTCTTGCACGACATCGGTAAGATGGGGGTCCCGGAGAGCATTCTCCGCAAGTCAGCACCTCTCACCGATGACGAGGAGGAGATCATCCGTGAGCACCCAGACCACGCCCGCCGCCTACTCGAGCCGATCGGATTCCTGCATCCGGCAATGGACATCCCCTACAGCCACCACGAACGCTGGGACGGCAGCGGTTATCCCCGAGGCCTGGCCGGCGAGGAGATCCCTTTCGCAGCGAGGCTGTTTGCGGTGATCGACGTTTGGGACGCCCTGGCTTTTGATCGGCCCTACCGTGCAAAATGGAGTCACGAGCAGATCGTTCAGCACCTGCGTGAAGGCGCCGGCACCCTCTTCGATCCCAGGATTGTAAAGGTTTTCCTCGAAGAGGTAGTGGGCGACGAGAAGCCCTGATACCCAAAGAGGCATCTCGTTACTCTTCGAGACTATGGTCCTCGACAAAACAGAGTTCAAGGCGGCTTCCGCAGGCCAGGGTCCACGAGAACATCAGTTCGGCCGTGGGATTGGCTTTCCAACGCTCAGCTTGGGAAACTGCTTGTTGTGTCAGCCTCTTGCAAAAAGCCACAAGAAGAGCAACCACAAAAAGGTACGAAAAAGCACAAAAAAGGGAACAAGAAGAAATTAACCTATTTCTTTATAAAGAAATATGACCAATCGCTCTGTCTTAATCGTCTTTCTCTTCGTGCCTTTTTACGCCTTTTTATGGCCATTTTCTCCTTATTGTGGCATTCCCTTCGATTTATGTAAGCGCCTCGATAGATTGTTTTTCTTTCTGTCAACTCCGAGAGGAGAGTTGTTAATCAGGTTTCGGTCTTCTACCGTCCCAGCCTGCTGAGCCCGGCTGAGTTCCTCGATCTCATCCTCGGTATAGCCGAGTTCCTTCCAGTCCATGACGCCTTGGGGACCGTGGCAATTGTCACAACTGAGGGCGCCGTCTAACCGAATGGCGTGGCTGATTTCCAGCATGGGGTCTGTGGGCACCCAACGTGGTTCGGTGTTGCGTCCAGCCTTGACGTCTTCAAAGCTGTTGAGGTTCCACCCGTCGATATCCATGTAGGACATGAAACGGTCGAGCATGTAAATCTTGAACATCCAGCCATACATCATGCCCATCATGCTCTTGTCCATCTCGAGGCGTGCGGCCTGGTCGGGATCCCCGTTTTGATAGTAGTCAGGCAGGTTATAGGGTACGAACATGCCCCCAAACGGTCCGATGTTGCCGAGGTCGATGTGCTGCCGACCGTTGAACCTCTTCATGGGGTAGATCTTTGACGGTCGGCCGTTCCTCGCGATCGGGCGCATCACGTCTTCAAACCAGCCCTCGTAGTCGAAATTCTCAAACTCGGGCCAGCGATATTGGGCGTTGTAGAAGGTGTAGAGACCGGCTTCGTTGGGATTGTCGCCGATGGGATTTCCCAGGAACGTACAGTCGCCGTTCCACCAGACGTAGTTGATGCCCTCTCCGGGCGCAGAGAGCTTCAGCTCGTCGTGATAGATGTGAATTCCAGGACCTTCTTCAAATTCGGTTGTGCCGAAGTCTCGCCGGGTGACGTTGTCGGGATGCAGCGATGGGATGTGGCAGGTCTGGCATGCCATGACGTCGATGTGGCTGTTAAGTGAGGGACCCAGGTCGCTGTTTTCATCGTGGGGTGGGTCGTCGTGGCAGTCCAGGCAGGACACCTCCACATGAGGGAGATCGTTGGCCATCATCGTGGTCGTATGTGTGCCCTTGGCCATCAGATGACCCTGGGCATGGTGGCAGTCAAGACAACTCAAACCGGCGGCGGCGTGCACGTCCCAGGTGGGGGAGTAGGGAGTGCCGCGTTTCGAACCGGGGTGCTGGACTCTGGGGCGCTCGCGACCGAGGTTCAGCAGACTCTGGGAGTACTCGGGGCCGGCCGGGTCGATATAGAGGTCTCCGCCCATGTTGTGTTGATGACATCGCAGACAGGCGACGGCTGAAGGTTTTGTCACCGACAGGGCGGCTTTCAGGGTGCGGTCCTGACTCCAACGGTTGCGTCCGTTGGGGTCGGTGACAACCTGTTTTTGATTCATGTCGTAGGCGATGGCGTGGCAGATCAGACAGTCGATGGCTTCCCTTTCCACTGTCAGGGTCCGGTACAGGGGCATCATCTCGCCCAGGGGCGCCTGGTATTGGCCGCCGATGTGGCACTGGCCGCAGCCTTCGCTCATGGTGTCGCCGTCGGCTGTCGTGACGACCTCGGCCCAGGCTGTCATGGCAAAGGAGCCGGGTTTTGGGCAGGGGCGGTTCAACTTGCCCATGGCAAAGTTGTCGGCCTTTTCACCGTTGAAACCCCAGACATTGGGGTGTTCTTTCGTGAAAAATCGAAAGTGGGCGGAATCGGTCAGATTCGCCATCAAGTCGACCGTTTGCTCTTGGCCTACCGCGTCGGTGTAGTCGAGTGTCTCGTGACACTTCAGACATGTGGCCGGCCCGTCGTAGGAAAGAATACCCGCCTCTCGGAACAGCTCGACATGGTTGAATTCGGAGGCAGCCTGCGGGAAATTGATTTCCAAGGCGGTAAAAATGGTCTCGAATTCCTCAGGAGTGACGGGAACGACCACCCGGGGGATGCGCCCGGGCCTGCTGTCGGCAGGCATCATGACATTGATCAGATGGGACCACGAGAGTCCAACTACCACAACAACAATCAAAAAAACGGCGAATGAAACCGGACGCCAACTTCGGAATAACGGCACGGTGACTCCTTGGCTAGACAGACATTGGGGCAGAGGGTGTGAGAACGAGCAATCGGGGGCTGCCCCTTTGTACGACAACCCCGCCGAAACCATATCACGCTTCACGATTTCGTTCCCGACGATCTGGACTGACTCGGATCAATTCATTCTCTTGCCATCTGCGGAGAACACCCGTCATAATCAGGTGATGAATAAAGCGAGCAACGCCCCTGTCCGATACCTGCCCCATGGACTCCTTGGTATCTATTTGGCGCTGTTCACGGTCTGCGCTATCAGACCCTTCGATCGTGAAGTCTGGATTGCCGAAAATATTCCGATTGTCCTGATCGTGGCGACCTTGGTGCTGACCTTCCGGTGGTTCCGGTTCTCGAACACGGCCTACCTGATGATGGCGGTGCTGGTCTTTCTGCACACCATCGGCGGCCACTACACTTTCGAGCGGGTGCCTTTTCAGTGGGTCTCGGACACCTTTGGTTTCGAACGTAATCACTTCGACCGCATGGCCCACTTCTCGGTCGGATTCTATGCCTTTGCGTTTGCCGAATTGCTTGACCGCCGGAAGCTTATCGAAGCCCGCTGGTTGCTGTTTGTTGTCCCGGTGATGGCGATTTTCACTGTGGCAGCGGTCTACGAGATCATCGAGTGGATCTTCGCCGTTCTCTCAGACCCGTCGGCCGGCGCGGCCTTTCTGGGTTCTCAGGGCGACTCGTGGGACGCCCAAAAAGACATGCTCGCCGATGGATTGGGCGCAATCGCCGCGTCGGCCCTTTATCTTTTTCTGCGGGGCCGGGGTGTCTCGGGATCGGCCCGGCTATTGAGCGACTCATCCAGGAGCACCTCCGAATAATCGAGGGAGAATCCTCCAGAAGAGAATTAACACAGAGGACACAGAGGACACAGAGGAGAGCACCAACGGGGTCGTTAGATCCGCCCGGTACGCGGACTCCGTCCGCTAACGGCAGAAGAGAAACGAGCTCCAAGAACCAGTTTTTGTCACCCGCCTTTCTTCTGCCCCAGCACGCTTCGCGTACAACCGGGCTCCGGGGCACAATGCCAAAGACGGATCTTGAGCGCGTCGGACTGGTTTGCCCCTAGCGGGCGAAGCCTGCGTGTTGAAGGCCTGCACTTCGATGGGACGCCCTGCGTCCAGGGCGATGGGCAGGTCTGTGGGCGAACGCCGGGAGGGTCCTTGGGTTGGCCTCTGTGTTCCTCTTTGTCTCTGTGGTGAATCTGCCGACAGACTCTGCGGACAGCTTAAATCGGGGGCTGATCTTTTTGGTTCCGGCTCCGCAGGGTTAGCGAATACCCATCATTGCGAGCAGAATGATAATGACCGTCGCCACGATCGGGAAGAGCACGGTGACAACCCCAAGGTCTTTGTAGCCTTCTTTGTGGGTGACACCCATGACCATCAGGAGCGTAATGACCGCTCCGGAATGGGGGAGGGAGTCCAGTCCTCCCGACGCGACGGAACAGATCCTGTGGAGGACATCTGGGTCGATCCCCATTTCCATATATTTTGGGCCCATCGTTTTCATGAATATCGTCAATCCACCGCTGGCGGATCCAGTGATCCCAGCCATGATGTTGACTGCGCAGGCGGCAGACGCGAGTGGCGGCAAGGGCAAAGACATCGCGAAGTCGACGAACGTCTTGAACGCGACAACGCCTTTTACGACAAAACCAAAACCGACGATTGCAGCGGTATTCAACAAGGGCATCACACTTTGAGAGACACCTTCATTGAGTGTCTTGAGGGGATTTTCTATTCGTCTCCAAAACAGGATGTATGTCAGAGCTGTCCCGGCCGCCAGGGCTATCGTTACGGCGTAAATTGGGTTCATGTTTTTCAAGATCACGATAAGTGCAATCACACAGACCAGGGGAAGGAATGCCAGCCTCCAATCGGGAAGCAGACTCGGGTCAACGAGGGACATCCTCTCCATGTCGTCGTTGGGCCCCGGGACGAAATGTTCGTCGTTCCTCTCGGCGACTCGTGACTGCCATGAGAGGTACCAAAAGCCCAAAGCAAACATGATGATGCTTGCCACGATTCCGAGAATAGGCGCCGCCGTCGCCGGCGTACCGATGACCTGGGCTGGGATGAGGTTTTGAATGGCTGGTGTACCGGGCAGGGCAGTCATCGAGAAGGTCCCCGCACCAAGAGCAATCGCGGCGACTATCAGTCTTTTCGGTAAATCCGCCTCTTTGAACAGGACGGCTGCGATCGGATAGATCGTGAATACGACCACAAATACATTGACGCCGCCATAGGTCAGAGTTGCAGTCGCCAGGATGACCACGAGAAGAGCCTTCTTGGTTCCAAAGGCACTGAGCAGCTTGTATGAAATTGAGTTGGCGGAACCGCTGTCACCCATGGCCTTGCCAAAGAGTGATCCGAAGAAAAAGATCAGGAAGAACGCTCCGATGAAATACTTGAAGCCCTCCGCATACGAACCGGAGATGCTCGACCAGATCTCAGCGTTGTTTGTCAGGATGACGACGAGGGAACACAGGAGAGACGCGGGGATGATGCTCCATCCCTTGAAAGCAAGAAGAATAACCAAGGCAATCGATATGAGGACTCCAATAACTCCCAACATGATAGATCTCCTTTTCTACGAGGTCTGCCCCATTCTACTCGGAGCGTGCCCTTAGTTCACGCCACCAACCGTTGCGCAAATCCTCGAAGGTCTTCCAAGAGCGTGTAGACGATCGGTACGTAGATCATGGTGAGAAAGGTCGCAACCAGCAGGCCGCCGATGGCGACGACGGCAAGTGGAGAGAGACGCTCGAGGCCGACGGCCCACTCGAAAGCAATGGGAATCATGCCGGCGATGGTTGAGATTGCGGTCATCAGGATCGGCCGCATCCTGACGCCAACCGCGTCGATCAGGGCATCGTTCATCGAAGCGCCGTTTGAGCGCGCGGTGCGCACAAAATCGAGCAGCAGAATCGAGTTGTTGACAACAATTCCTGCCAGCAGAATCATGCCCATCATCGCGGGCATACAGGCATGGCGGTCAAAGATCAGCAGGGCCCACGCGGCGCCGATCACCGCGAGAGGAATCACCGACATGATGGTGATCGGGTGAAGCCATGATTTGAAGCTCGGGACCAGTGCAAAGAAGAGAAATATCACACTCAGGCCAAGTGCTGCTCCAAGTCGACCGAAGGCCTCTGTCATCTGAGAAATTTCTCCCTGATAGGAGATTTGATAACCGGGCGGCAGCTCAAGATCTTCCAAGGCTTCGAGCTTGTCCTCGTTCAGGTGCGAGATCGCCCGGCGGGCTCGAAAGACCTTGATGTCGAGGGTCCGCACCAAGGCTTGGTGGGTAATGATCTGGGTGCCGGGGATCAGCCTGATTGTGCCGAGTTGGACGAGCGGGACAAGGCCTTTCGTTGTTCTGATTGTGAAGGTCTCGAGGCTTTCGAGATCGGCTCGGTCAGCGGCCGGCGCCTGGATCCAAATGGACATGCTGTCCTGGTTTTCGACGCGAATAGTTGAGGCCGGCATGCCGCCGACGACGCCCGAGATCTGAGCTGTCACTTCGTCAGGTCCGATTCCGTAGAACGCGAGTTTGCCGGGATCGAGTTCCAGGGCCGCCTCAAGGGTGTCCAGTCGCCACGAAGGACTGATCGAGGTCACGCCTCGCATTGTCTTGTAAAGACGCTGTTCGACCTCCCTGCCCAGACGATCGAGAACTTCGAGGTCAGGGCCGGAAATCATAACGTCGATCGGCGCGAGAATGGTCGACAACGGAGTTGCGCCAAAGCCGTAGACAGCCACCTGGGCGAGGCCCGGTATCTGCTGAAACTGCCTCTGTAGTTCACTCTCGATTACCCA
>JAUXDC010000031.1 GCA_030618605.1 Holophagae bacterium
CCGCCATCCGCGCCATCGCAGCCGGGTCGATGAGGCCCTTGAGCGGTTGCTCGCCGATGGCGGTCGCGGCACCGGTGACGGCGAAGTGGCTCTGTGCGATCACCGCCACATCGGCGACCGTGAGCTGGAGCGGGCCGACGCACTGCTGGCGTGCCACCAAACCTGAAACGCTGCGGTCCACCTTGGTCGTGAGGAAGCGTTTGGATCCCACGGCCAGGAGCCGCAGCACCCGGTCGAGAGCCTGTGCGACCTCGAGGTCCGACGGAAGCCGGAGCTCTTTTGTGAGCGCCGGCCGGCGGTCGGACTCGAAGGTCTTCTGCGGGACCCGGCCGAGCACGTGGTCGAGTACTAGATCGACCGGGGTGGTGTCATCGGCCGCGTCGTGAAGGATGACCCTTCCGTCGCCGGTCACACGGCCAACAAATGCCACAGGAACCTGCTCGCGCTCGCACAAATATCGGAAGCGGACTTCGTCTTGAGGCTTCAGGAGGAGGGCGTTATTTTCCTGGTACTCCGCCCCCCAGATCTCCAGCACCGACAGGCTGTCGTCGCCGACCGGGATCTCGCGAATCTCGAGCTTCGCTCCGGCGGGCTCGACGATTTCTTTGAGCACGTTGCAGTTACCGCCGGCTCCCTGGTCGTGGATGCTGACGATCGGGTTGGCCGTTCCGAGTTCGGAGCAGGCGCGGATGACCCGATTGACCTTCTGCTCCATCTCGGCGTCTCCGCGTTGGACGGCGTTGAAGTCGAGTTGCTCGGGGTTATCGCCCTGGACCATCGATGAAGCGGCGCCGCCCCCCATTCCGATGCGGTAGGCGGGCCCGCCGATCTTCACCACCCACATCTCGGGCTCGGGCGCCTGTTTGGCGATGTGGCGGTGGTCGATCTGACCGATGCCGCCGGAAAACATGATCGGTTTGAGCCACTCACGCCGGCTGCCGTCAGGCAGACGGGCGCCGAACGAGCGCGTGAACCCGGTGATCAGCGGCTCGCCGAATTTATTGCCGTAGTCCGAGGCGCCGTTGGATGCCTGGACCTCGATGTCCAGGGGCGAAGCCAGGGTTTCGGGATAGAGGAAGGCGCCATCCTCCCATGGGAGTGAGTAACCGGGGATGTGGAGATTGCCGACGCAGTAGGCTGCGGTCCCGGCGATAATCAGTGAGGCCCTGCCGGTGGCGTGGCCGTCTCGGATTCTGCCTCCAGTACCGGTTTCTGCACCGGGAAAGGGCGCGATGCCGGAAGGGAAGTTGTGGGTCTCTGCGGTCAGAGTCAGGTCGAGGTTGAGGTCGGCCGGGATCATCGGACCTGGTACTCCGGGTTCGGAGGGGATCAAGGTTGGAATTCGATGTCCTCGAATGGAACTGGAGTTGTCTCTGAACGCTATGACCGAGTTATTGGGGTTGGCTTCGAGAGGTTCTCGCACCATCGCCATCAAGTGACGGGGTTGCTCGATACCGTCAATGACCAACCGGCCTCCGAAAAACCAGTGGCGGGAGTGCTCGGAGTTGGATTGCGCTACGTCGAAGCACTCGACTGTCGTCGGGTTACGCCCGATTTTTTCTCTGAATAGTCTGGTGTAGAAATCAAGGTCCCAGCCGTCGAAGGCCAGACCCATTGCCTCGTTGAGTTCCTCGAGGGCACCTCTTCCCTTTTCCAATACGGGAACGGTTTGAACGGGGGCCGGTTCGGCGCCGTGCTCGAAGGATTGGAGGGGGATCTCGTAAGGGCGCTCGGTCATCCGATCGTGGACGAGTGTCAGAAATACCTGTTGTTGCTCGAGGTTCAGGGGGGTCGGGGAAATAAGCTGGAATCGACGTGACCGCTCGATCCGCATGACCGAATCCAAACCGCAGGCGTGACATACCGAGACCGCGTTGGTCGACCAGGCCGTCGAGAAACTGAGACGTGGCCCCACCTCGAAAATCTGCCCTTGGTTTGGGTGAAGGAATGAATAGCGACCGAAGTTCTCCGGTTGAAATGTCTCCGCCAGCAGCCATCGCAAGGTGTCGATTTCGTCCTCGAGTTGGCCCTCCTTGAACTGGACGTTGAAACAGAATTCCGTACGAATATCTTGAACAAAGGGCGAGACGCGCGTCGCGACCGTGTTCGCCAGTGCCTTGCGCCAGGATTCGGGGAGGGCGGGAGAACGAAAAAAGTGCTCGACAATCATAGGGGATTTGTATCAGGTCGGAGCGGGTTGTGCTACAAAAAACTCTGTTTTTTGGGTGGTCCCTGGTGTAGAATTATGTAGATGGAAAAGACGATCCGTAACGTCCTTGTTGTCGGTGTTGAACCAGATTTCCACCGGCGGTTCGAGCCGTTGCTGAAACGACGACATTTCGACGTTGACAGGGTGACCGAAGCGGGCTGCGCGTTGGCATTGGTTCAGGCAGTGGCGATCGATGTCCTGGTGTTGAGGTACCCGCTGGGGAACCCATCCGTCGAGAGTCTGTTGCAGAGCATCCGGTCGGACGAGAGCCCCTGCAGACGGTCGGCCGTTCTGGTTTTGGCGTCACCAGCTGATCTTAAAAAGGCAAAAAAACTCGCGGATGGGAATAAGACCCAGGTCCTCTCGTCCGAAGCGGACTATGAGGCCCTTCAGGAGACGATTGCACTGCTGCTTCGGGCGGCGCCCCGATTGTCGGTGAGGATCACGATTCGCCTGGAGGCCTTGCTCGGCAGTGATTCGACGATGGTACTGACCCAGACGGAGAATGTCTCCCGCGGGGGCATGCTGGTTCGGGTTCGCAAACCACAACCGGTCGATGCGAAGCTCCGGTTCGAGTTGTTGTTGCCGGAAGATACGATCCCGGTCAAAGGCACCGGTGAGGTCGTTCGCCACACCAGGGACTGGCGGGGTGATGTTTCCGGCGTGGGTATCAGATATGCAGCCTTCGAGGACGGCGGAGATCAGCGGCTCAAGGAATTCCTGCAGGAGGTTGCGCCGGGAAGCACCGCCCAGTAGAGTCCACCCCGGAGGCTTCTATGACGACCTATCGCGATGCCGGTGTGGACATCGACGCCCAGGACAAGGCACTTGAACAGATCAAGAAGATGGTCCGTAGCACCTATACCGATGGGGTGCTTTCCGACCAGGGCGCCTTTGGTGGGATGTTCAGAGTTCCCGGCAGTGTCAAGGACCCGGTGCTGGTTGCGTCGGCTGATGGGGTCGGTACCAAGCTCAAGATTGCCTTTCTCTCCGGGCGTCACACGACGGTTGGGCAGGATCTTGTCAATCACTGCATCAACGACATCCTGGTTCAGGGCGCTCGGCCGTTGTTCTTCCTGGATTACATGGCGACCGGAGTCCTGGATCCTGATGTGGCGGCCGATGTCATAGGGGGCGTTGCGACCGCGTGTAAGGAGCACGGAGTTGCGCTCCTGGGGGGCGAGACCGCCGAGATGCCGGGGTTTTACGCCGATGGGGAATATGACATGGCCGGCTTCATCGTCGGCATCGTCGATGGACGTCGCATTTTGGATTCTTCGGCCGTACGAGAGGGTGACCTTCTGGTGGGTCTGCCCTCCGATGGATTGCATACAAACGGTTATTCTCTGGCCCGGAAGATTTTCTTCGACGTCATGGGTCTCAGGTGGGACGATGCGGTTGACGGTCTTAAGGGCTCGGTGGCCGATGAACTGCTTAAAGTCCATCAGTGCTACCTCGGTCCTGTGTGGCCGCTTGTGGAGAAAGGGAGGGTCGGCGCCCTGGCTCACATAACGGGCGGTGGTTTGACCGACAACGTGCCAAGGGTCCTTCCCGATGGGTTGAAGGCGGTGATCAAGGTCGGCGCATGGGATATCCCGCAGGTGTTTCGGGTCCTCAGTGCCCGGGGTCAGGTGCCGGCAGATGATATGTGGCGGACCTTCAACATGGGTGTAGGCATGGTATTGATCGTCAGCCCCGGGGAACTCGAGGGCGTTTTGGAACACCTCCGAGGTACGGACTGCCCAGGCTTCGTCATGGGGCGGATTGACAAGGGCGAGCGCGGTGTAGAGTACGACCATCCGCCGGAGGGGTTTCCGACGGGGATGTAGTCCGGCGGTCCTCAGCTCACGCACTTTCAAAAATCATGAATTAGCCACAAAGAGGCACAAAAAAAGAAGAATGTAGGGTAGGCCTTGGCCCACAAATGAAAGCGCCCGATGGTGGGCCAAGGCCCACCCTACCGAAGATTCTCCAAATCGATCGTCAGCTGAAGGATCAATTTCTCCAGGGCGGAGGCGTCTTCGATTTCGACGGTGACCGGATCGAGGGTGTGGATGGTATCTCCGTCCTCGTCCTGAATTCTCAAGGCGACCTGCATCGAGTGCATATTCTTGAAAAGATTTGAGTTCAGGCTGTGTTCGATGCGGCGTTTGAGGTCGCGCGTTTGGGGCTGGCCTCCGCCAAGCAGCGAGTCGATATCGAGATCCTTTCGGCCGGCGCCGCTCTTTGGCCGTGAAAACGATGTCTCGGTCGCATTTCGACGGAGGTCGTCCAGTTGGGACAAGATGTCGTTCTCGTCGGAAACATGAACACGCTTGACCGGAGGGAGTACGATATCAGGCATGTCCTCGGCGCCGGTGTCGAATTCGACAATCTCCTCCTCGGCACCCCCTTCTTCGATATCCTCGAAATTCTCGAAATCCGTTATTTCTTCGAGAGACTCCTCCTCAAACGGCGAATCCAAAGTTTCCGCCTCTGCTTCGATCGATTGCGGTTGGTCATAGGGTTCGTCGATGGGAAGGTCCGAGATGGACGGAGCAGTGATCTCATTGGGTGATGGCTCATCATCCCAATCATCAGGAGTTGCCTCAACACCAAACTCGGCCTCAGCCGGCGGGAGTGTTTCTTCGAGTTCCAGCTCTTCGACCGGCATCTCCGGGGCCGCATCCTCGAACTCCGCCGCCTCGACCAGTTCCGAATCACCAAGAGTCTCCGGCGCCGGAATCTCAGTGTCGTCAAAAGCCGGGGAGTCCATAGCCGCGGAAACCGGGATGGCGGGTCCGGCTCCTTCTTCCGCAGCTTGGGCCAAGGATGAGGCCGCGATCGGCGAGGGCGATCCCGGTGGCGTGGGTTCTTTTCGAACGGGAACCGGGGCAGGCTTTGGGGGACGCGGTGAGGCGTCGGCCTGGGGCGCAGCCATTCGTTTTCTCAGCCTCTTGAGGGTGACCTTTGTAATTTCCTTCAGGGTCTCGAAAACGCCGTCCCCATTAAGGGCGGAAGCTGGATGCCACGGAAAGATGCCTTCAGGGTTGAGGTCGGCGTTGAGTTCATCTTCCGAGAGGATATTGTTAAGGTCCCTCTTGTTGAACTGCAGCACCAGGGGGAGTTCGTCAAGGCTCAGGCCGAGCTCTTCAATGTTTTCGATCAGGGTCTTCAGGCTCTCGATATTGGCTTCACGCATTGGTCGCTGGGAGTCCGCGACGAAAACCAAGCCGTCGACGCCCCTGAGAACCAGTTTTCGAGTGCTGTTGTAAAAGACCTGGCCCGGAACCGTATAGAGTTGAAGGCGAGTTTTGAAGCCCCCGATGGTTCCAACTTCGATGGGCAACAGATCAAAGAAAAGAGTGCGGTCCGATTCGGTCTCTAGAGACACCATCTCACCACGGCTCTTGGGAGAGGTTTTGGCGTAAATGTAACTGAGATTGGACGTTTTTCCACAGAGACCAGGACCGTAGTACACGATCTTGGCGGCCATCTGCATCGTTGCCCAGTTAAAGAAAACCATTGTATCTAAGCGACCTCAAGCGCAATTTTACGCTAGCATGGCGACTATCTACAGTCAATCTAATCAGGAGTTTCGGATTGAAGGCGCCGGTTGTCGATCGAGGTGCCCGCCTGCCGGTCCTTTCCGGTTCCGGCGATGCAGGGTCGGATGGTACACTGTGACCCTCTCGGGTGTAGCTGTGTCTTTTTTTGACATCGGTTGTGCCAAATGGAGTGTCGAGTTTTTGATGAATGGATTGAATCTCAGCAGGCGGGAAAGCGCCGTTTTTGAGGCCATTGTGGAGCTTTTTCTCCGCACCGGCCAACCTGTCGCATCTCGAGAAGTTTCGGCCAGGAAAGGGCAGCGTCTGTCTCCGGCTTCGATACGAGGAGTGATGGCCCGACTGGAGGAACTTGGGTTTCTGACACGGCCACACCCATCGGCAGGCTGTACGCCCACCGATCGGGGTCTGAGATTTCACATTGACCGGTACGTTCGAAATACCAGGCCATCGGCTGCAGTGCGCCGACGGGTGGAGGCCCTTTTCGGCCAGGCAAAATCGGTTGCCGTGGATGATCTGGGGTGGGTTGCAGGACTCGCGGCCAAGCTGACTCACGAAGCCGGTATTGCAGTCAGGCCGGTCGGAGAAGATCCGGTTCTGGAAAGCCTTGCCCTTGTGCCTCTTGGTGGTGGCAGGGTCTTGGCCGTAGTGGTTACGGCTGATCGGTGGGTCGAAAAGAGGGTGGTGTCCTTCGAAGCCCACGGGCTCGAGGTTGACCTTGGTGCCTTTGCCGCAGGTGTTACACACAGATTTTTGGGCCAGGGGTTGGATGGGGTCCGAGAGTGTCTGGCGGAGGAATCGTCCCTGTCGATGGGCCTATCTCCGGAAGAGCGAAATTTCCTCCAGGAGGTCTTTCAGGATCCTGGCGATGGTGAGGTTCAGGTTGCTGGGGCGGAGAATTTGATCGAAAACGAGGCCTTTTCCGAGGTTGGGCGGATCCGTTCCGTCGTCAGAGTCCTCGAGGATCGGCCCCGTCTTGCCGGCGAATGGCGGCGAGCCTTGAGGACTACGACGACCCGAGTGTTCATCGGGAGCGAAAGTCCGTTGACCGCCGGCGGGAACCTTGGGATGGTGGCAACCTTGTTCTACCAGGATGGGCACACGGTCGGGGCCGTCGGTATCGTTGGGCCACGAAGGATGCCGTATGGGCAGGTGGTCCCTGTTGTTGAGTGCATTGGAGAAACGCTTTCCGCGTATCTTGCCGCCGGGGAGACAGGATGATTAGCAGCTGGGGATTGAGCGGATTGTTTGAGTGTGGAGAAGATCATGTTTGACCAGGACGAAATCGAATTGCAGATCGATGAAGATCCCGAGGAGGTCGTGATCGAAGTCATTGAAAACGATGTCCAGGAGGTGTCGCCCGACGAGCCTCGAACTGAAGCCGGGGCCGATGAGCCAGGTTTGAGTGACGATGACGGGCCTACTGATCTTGAAAAGCTCCAAGCGGAAATCGACCACCTGCGAGAGATGTACCTGAGGAAACTCGCGGAGTTCGACAACTTTCGAAAGCGGATCGAGCGCGAACGGGTGGAACGGGAGAAATTGGCTGGGCTGGATGTGGTCCAGGATCTGATCCCGGTGATCGACAACTTCGAGAGGGCCCTCGAACACGCTTCGGAATCTTCCCTCGAAGCGCTCGAACAGGGTGTTGGGATGATCGCCAAACAGCTGCTCGATGTCCTCGAGCGGCGCGGGCTGGAGGTCTTCGATCCGGCGGGTGAGTTATTCGACCCCGAGTCTCACGAGGCGATTCAGCGAGTCGAGAACTCCGATTTACCTCCGGGTACGGTTGCGTGGGTTCTCGCCAAGGGTTTCAGGTATGGGGGACGGCTTTTGAGACCGGCAATGGTCGGAGTCGTTGCGGGAAGTGCGGAGAAGGCCCCGTCCTCAGAATCTGACGAGGGGAGCATGCTTTGAGCAAGATCATCGGTATTGACCTGGGAACGACCAATTTGTGTGTGGCCGTTGTGGATGTTACGAAGCCTGTGGTGATCCCTAACCGCGAGGGGTCGAGAACGACCCCCTCCGTTGTGGCATTCACCGGGTCGGGTGATCGTTTGGTTGGTCAAATTGCCCGGCGTCAGGCGATGACCAATCCCGAGAACACTGCCTACGCAGTCAAACGCCTGATCGGAAGGCGCTTTGACGCTGAAGAGGTCAAGTGGGCCAGATCCCTCGTGCCCTATGTGATTTCGGAAGCGGAGAACGGCGACGCCTGGGTTCAGATTCGTGATCGAAGCTTGAGTCCGGAGGAGATATCGGCTCTGATCCTGCGTGAAATCAAGGAGTTCGCTGAGGAATTTATCGGAGAAGAAATCACACAGGCGATTATTACGATTCCGGCCTATTTTGACGACTCTCAGCGCCAGGCGACAAAAGACGCCGGCGCCATCGCTGGTCTCGAGGTCCTTCGCATCATCAACGAGCCTACCGCCGCATCGCTGGCCTACGGGTTCGGCAAGGAAAAGAACGAGACGATCGCAGTCTATGACCTTGGTGGGGGGACATTTGATATCTCGATTCTCGAGATTGGGGACGGGATACTCGAGGTCAAGTCAACCGCCGGTGACACCTTTCTCGGTGGGGAAGATTTCGACGCCCGGATCATGGAATTCCTGCTCTCCCACTTTCGAGAGGAGACCGGCATCGACATGTCCGAGGACACGATGGCGATTCAGAGAATCAAGGAGGCTGCCGAGAGCGCAAAGTGCGAGTTATCGACAGCCGAGTTCATGGATATCTCTCTCCCCTTCATCGCGGCAGACCACACCGGACCGAAACATCTGCAGGTCCGCCTGACCCGTAGCCAGCTCGAGGAATTGGTCAGGGATCTGGTCGAAAGGACTCTCGAACCCTGCAGGAATGCCCTTGAGGCGGCCCGTCTGGAGGTTGAGGATATCGATCAGGTCATCCTGGTTGGGGGACAGACCCGGATGCCGCTGGTGGTGGAGATGGTCAGCGAGTTCTTCGGAAGACAGCCTTGCCAAGACATCAATCCTGACGAAGTGGTCGGCATCGGTGCGGCAATTCAAGGGGGAATTCTCAAGGGTGAAGTCAAGGATTTGATTCTGCTTGACGTGACGCCTCTTTCTCTTGGTATCGAGACCCACGGAGGCCTGTTCACCAAGATCATCGAGAGGAATTCGACCATTCCGACCAAGAAGTCCATGGTGTTCACGACTGTCGCAGACAATCAGACAACGGTTGAGGTCCACGTGCTCCAAGGCGAGCGTGGCATCGCCAATGAAAACCGTTCGTTGGGGCGGTTTGACCTGATCGGTGTTCCACCCGCGCCCAGGGGTGTGCCTCAGATCGAGGTGACATTCTCAATCGACTCGAATGGCATCGTCGAAGTTGGCGCTCAAGATCTGGCAACCGGACGGGAGCAGAGCATCGAAGTCAATCCGGCTGGAGGTCTGTCGAAGGCCGAGATCGACAGTTTAATTGCCGAAGCGGACAAATTCCGGGTCGATGACCATGACCGTAGGGAGATCCGCCAGCTTCAGAACCGGCTGGAAGGGCTCCTCTACACCAACGAGCGTGTGGTCCGGGAATTCGGCGGCAGCTTGTCGCCGGAGGACAGGGATGACGTGCGATCAACCCTTCACCGAGGCCGGAAAGCGATGGTAAGCGAAGAGCGCTCCGTTCTCGAAGAGGCGATTTTTTCCGTTCAGGATGCGTCGCGGATTCTGACGGAAGTTATCATGATGGATCCGATGACGGCACTGGGAATGGCCAATATTGCGGCAGCCCAGGATGAGTCCGAGGAAGAAAAGTAGCCTGAGATAAAGTAGGAATACATGGTTACAACGAGGGATTATTACGAGATCCTCGGCGTGGAGCGCGAGGCTTCGGTCGATGAGATCAAGAAGGCGTACCGGCGGTTGGCGGTCCAGTTTCATCCGGACAAGAATCCGGGTGACGCCACTGCCGAGGAGCGGTTCAAAGAGGCATCCGAAGCCTATGCCGTGCTCTCGGATCCGGACAAACGGAGTCGGTTCGACCGATTTGGGCACCAGGGCGTCGGGCAGGACTTCTCCGGATTCGATCCGACTGCATTTGGTGATTTCTCGGATATTCTGGGGGATCTCTTCGGCTTCGGGTTCGGTGACATCTTCGGCCGGCGGGGCAGGAGTCGTCAGGGTCCTCAGCGAGGGCGGGACCTTCAGTACACGCTTCGCCTGACCCTTGAAGAGGCGGCGACAGGGACCGAAAAGACCATCAGGATTCCCCGCCAGGAGTCATGCAATGCCTGTGGCGGTAGCGGTGCAGAGCCGGGGACTTCGCCGGAGACCTGTTCAACGTGCCGGGGTGCGGGTCAAGTGATGTTTCAGCGTGGTTTTTTGTCGGTGGCGCAGACCTGCCCGGCATGTCGGGGCGGCGGCCGGATCAACTCTTCGCCGTGTTCTCAGTGTGACGGACAGGGGCAGGACGAGGTCGAGGCGACGCTTCGGGTGACGGTCCCGGCCGGCGTCGACAGTGGCATGAGGTTACGGCTGGCAAATGAGGGTGAAGGTGGACGTCAGGGTGGTCCTGCCGGGTCACTGTTTGTCGTCATGGCTGTTGAGCCGCATGAATTGTTCGAACGCGAAGGGTCGCGTCTGCACCTCGAACTGCCGGTATCGGTGTTTCAGGCAATTCTCGGCTCAGAGGTCCCGATTACAACGATCCTCGGAGAGGATCAAACGATTTCCGTCGCGGCTGGAACCCAGCCTGGAGACGTTGTCCGGGTCAAGGGCGCAGGCATGCCCGAGGTGGACAGGGGCCGCAGGGGTGACCTTTTCGTTCATCTCAAGGTGGTCGTGCCGACCAAGCTGAGTGCCGATCAGCGGGGCTTGGTCGAGGAGGCCGCGCGAGTCGTCGGTGACGTTGTCGACTCGGAACGGCACAATGGTCTTTTCGAGAAATTGAAGAGAGCTCTTGGCGGTGAGTGACGGCCTTGGTAAAAGCATCCCGGTGCGGGCCGATACAACACTGAGATTACGGTTCGATATCCAGGCCGACCGAGAGGACGATCTCGCTGAGATTTTGACCCGGCACAAAACGATGGGCGCCTCCCTTGTCAGGAGTGCGGACGGCAGCTTCAATGTTGACGTCTTCCTGGAGCCGGACGATGGTGGGGTGATCCCAGACCTGGTCCAGGCATTGGAGGCGATCGATGTTCGGAAGACCGAAGTCGGAAATCAGGCGAGCGAGGATTGGTTGGCCGCATATCGAGAGGCTGTTCGTCCCTTCAGGGTAGGAACGAGCTGGTGGATCGATCCCCATCCAAAAAATCCGACGCCGGCTCCGGAGGGATTCAGGCGGCTGGTCATCGAACCGCGGATGGCATTCGGTACAGGTTCTCACCAATCGACCGCCCTGATGCTGATGGAGTTGGAGAGCTTTCCGCCGGAGGGGCTGAAAGTGCTTGACGTCGGCACCGGGTCCGGGGTTCTGGCATTGGCTTCTCAGCGACTCGGCGCCTCCTGGGCAGTTGGTTTCGACCTGGATCTCGAGGCAATTTTGGTGGCGCGGCAGATTCGACGGGACCAGGACTTTTCCTGTGCTCCGGCCTATTTTGCCGGTCCCTGGAGAGCTATGAGATCCTTCTCGTTTGATTTGATCCTCTGCAACATGATTTCTGAACACTTCATGCCGATGGCTGGGTCGTTGCGGGATTTGTTGTCGGCCCAGGGCTCCGCGGTCTTCTCCGGCATCCTCGAAACCGAGGCCGGAGAGGTTGCGGCGGCGTTGGAGAACGTCGGCTATCGAGTGCTTTCCACAAGGGCTTTGGACGAGTGGGTGGCTTTCAGGGTGACACATGCAGATTGACCCGGCGGAGCCGGGATGCGATCAGCTCAGGCGCCTGCAACAAACGGGGAATAGCCACAAAAAGGCACAAAAAAGCACAAAGAGAGAAGCAGGAGGTAGGTGAGAGATGAAGGTTGATCCGTGGCTGCTGGTTCCGGAAGGGGTACTGGTTGGAGGCTTTGAGATAACCCTTGAACCCGAGGAGGCGCGGCACGCTTTCGGTTCGCTGAGGTGCCGTGTAGGAGATCGTGTCGCCTTGGCCGACGGAGCTGGGTCCGTTGCCGGTGCAGAGCTCATCCGGTGTGTGCGATCGGATGTTATAGCTGTCGTTGACGAGGTCGTCACCAAGGTGCAGCCCTTGCCAGGCCCAACAATTGCACTGGGCGTTCTGCATACCAACGCGATGGACTGGGCAGTTCAGAAGGCCGTTGAGGTCGGTGTAGCCGCATTTGTACCCTTGTTGTGTGACCGTTCCCAGGGGTCTCATCAAAGGGCGGTGGAGCGTATGGACCACTGGCGCCGCGTTGCGCGTCAGGCCCTGAAGCAGTGCCGGAGGGTCTGGGGGATGGTGGTCGAAAGCCCTTTGACGATGACGGAGGTCGTCGGTGGTCGGTTGTTACCCGGATACGTCGCCGATCAGGAGAGTGACATTGACGGGTCAAACATTTCGGCCGATCGTTCGACTTTGCTGGTCGGCCCCGAGGGTGGACTGACTCCCGAAGAGAAGAAGGGCCTTGCAGTTGCCGGGTGGTCAACCATGGCCCTCGGCCCGCATATCTTGCGGGCGGAAACCGCGGCGGTGGTTGGTGCGGCCTTGCTGACGATGAGGATGCAGGCTGAGCGGGGGTAGTGGCCTGTGAAGAAAGAGGGGGAGAGTGGGGGAGGGAGAGAGGAAGTGTGTGCTGCACTTCCAGGTTTTGAATTTTGAATTTTGAATTCTCAATTACCATCGCAAGGGGTCGTGCCATTGAAGCGCGGGGGTACCAACAACAGTCGTATTTCCGGATTCGCGCGTCCCCCAATTCAAAATTCAAAATTCAAAATTGAGAATTGGTCCTCCCCCCACCTCGTCGGGTTGCGCTACACTCCCGCGCCATGACAGATACCTCCGTACACTGGATTGACTCCCACGCTCATTTGACGATGGTTGAGCCCGACGAAGTCGGAGCTGTTGTTCAGAGGGCTGTCGATGCCGGCGTCCGTGGCATCGTGACGCCTGCGACCAATCCGGCCGACCTCGAGAGGACTCTCCAGTTGGGGAGGGACTTTCCTTCGTATGTGAAGATCGCTGTTGGGCTCCATCCTCACGATGCTTCGTCGTTGGACTCGTCGTTCCGGGGAAGGCTTGAGGAAGCTGTCAGGCAGACCGGTGTCGTGGCAATCGGTGAAATTGGGCTCGACTACCACTACATGAACTCGCCCCGTGAGGATCAACTTCAGGCTTTGGAGTGGCAACTGGACCTGGCTATCGAAGCGGAATTGCCGGTCATTCTCCATAATCGAGATTCGTGGCCCGATTTGTTTCCTGCACTCAAACGGCGCGCGGGTTTGTTGAAAGGTGTTTGCCATTCATTCACCGAGTCTCCGGCTGTTGTCAAAGAGGTGTTGGCCCTTGGTCTGTACATTGGTGTCTCGGGGATGGTGACATTCCGCCGCGCCGACAACATCCGTGAGATGACTGCTGCAATCGCCATAGACCGTCTCCTTGTGGAGACTGACAGTCCTTTTCTGGCGCCCGTTCCGCATCGAGGCCGCCCGAATGAGCCCGCCTTTGTACCGCTCGTTGGAGTGGCGGTGGCCGAAGTTCTCGGCATGGATATCGACGAGGTCGCACGGCGAACGACGGATAACGTGAAGAGGCTGTTTGGCTGTGGTTTTGAGCAAGGGGCCTGAAGCGACATCGAATCCGTCGTAGCAGAAAGTGGCGGCCAAGAAACTGGAAAGAGATGCACTGAGGGTGCACCAGGTGATCCATCGCGGTGTCCGCTCGTCTGATCCTGATGTTGAGTTTTTCGCGCGGGAAATAGGGTGAGTCCGACGCCTTTGTCAATAAGGATTGGACAACAGAAAAAGAGTTTCAAGTTTCAAGTTTCAAGTCTCAATCAGTTTCGGCTCCGCCCGGTCGGCAGATAATTACTTAATCCTCCTGGACATTGAGGGTGCTGTCGGCTATATTGTGAATACGAGTAATAGGGAGGGATCCGGGAAAGCGAACCACAGAGTACCTGCCTCTTGAGGCCAACCTTTTAGGCCAACCACCTTTCTTTCCTAATTTCCTTCCAGAATAGCTGGACCGCCCCTCCCGCCCTAGAACTCGCCCGGCGCAAAGCGCCGGGTTTTTTATTTCCGGCCGGAAAGGGTATTTTTTCGCAATCTCTTCGTCAAACTGTGGATTTCCTTGTGCGACGTACGATAGTACGACTCCGCGGAAATCCTTGTTTTCCTCGACCTTATCGAAAAACTACCTCTTTCCGGCTCGAAAATGGCACCGTCCATTCAGGATTTTCTGGCCAGACTTGTGGTGGACTGACAGCTGACAGCTGATATCTCCCCTACGACGGCTCGCCGCCACCGAGGTCGACCAACGCGCCTGGATCGACGCCGATCGAGGCCAGAGCCTGGTGCCATCGATCCTCGAGGGGTGTTTCGAATACCAGGCTATCGGTGGCCGGGGCGACCAACCAGGAGTTCTGTTCGATCTCGGTTTCCAATTGTCCCGGAGCCCATCCGGCATAGCCCAGGCAAAGGTGAAAACGGCGACTCAAGTCGCCCATTGCCAAGGCCTCAAGCAACTCCGAGCGGCCGGAAATCGTGAACTGTGGATCGTTGATGTCGTGATCCGAAGGCAAAGAGGAGAGTCCCTCGACTAAAACGAAGCCCTGCTCGGGCTGGACTGGTCCTCCTGCCAGCACTGCCGGGGCTCTCGTGGGAGGTTCGGTGATGCCCAGTTGGGGAAGCACCGCATCCAAGGTGATCTCAGATGGGCGGTTGACGACCAGTCCGAAGGCGCCGTCTTCCGGGGAGTGAGACCCCAGGAGGATCACCGTCCGCCAGAAGTTCGGGTCTGCCAACGCCGGCATCGCGATCAATAGATGGCCGTGGAGTTCGGTTGCGCTCATCGTTCTATCTTATCAGCAAGGAAGCCGGGACGCTGGGACGCCAGGATGCTGGGACGCCAGGACGCCAGGACGCTGGGACGCCAGGACGCCAGGATGCTGGGACGCCAGGACGGTGGGACGCTGGGACGCTGGGACGCCAGGATGCTGGGACGCTGGAACGCTGGAAAGCTGGGTCTTGCCTCCTTGCCTCCTAGCTTCCTAGCCTCCTAGCTTCCTAGCCTCCTAGCTTTCTAGCCTCCTCACGTCTGTCCCCGGTACATCCTAACCATCTCCAGAATTGCCGCACCATGTTGATCGGTATCCGGCCTGCTGAATACCAGATCCAGCGAGGCTTCAGAGAAATCCCAGGTCAGGATCAGGCTTCCATCCGTGGTCGTTGAAGACCGGAATTTTCCACCCAGTGATCCGATGCACGTAATCGGAGTCGAGGCCCAGGATATTCCTTCAGAGAGATCGAGAATGAATGGGGTGTAGCGGCGGAGATGTTCCGCATCAAGTACGACTTCGGTCAACTGTTCGTTTTGATCGAACGAAAAGATCCAGGTCAGAAAAGGACCCGCTCTGGCGGTCAGGTTCGTTCCGTCGGGAGGTGCGTCGATGCCAAGGTGGTCTGCAATTATTGATCGTTTCTGGCCCAGTCGTACTCCCTGAATCATTGCCGATGCGGGCCGGATGGCCAGGGGATGAGCGTACTGCTCGAGAAGTTCCTGTACTTTCGGCTCATCAAGAAAACCCTTTTCGCCGGGCAGGGTGACGGCCAAATACAGATCCTGGGCCCCGCTTTGGAGGATTGCTTCGAAGATTACAAAGGCCTGACGATGGTCTCCGAGGAGGTAGGAGGTGGCCTCGAGATAGAGAGCTGGTTCCATGACAACCGGCCTGGCTTGGACGACTCGTTGGAAGAGTTCGTGTGCTTTGTGGTACTGACCGAGGTGAAAGGCAGCGCGTCCGGTTTCAGCGGCGATCTCCCACGATATTGGGTCGCCCAAGTCGTCGGCGATGAAGGGTTCGAGTATGGCGAGGGCCTCGGGGTAGTGGTTGCCCGCTACCAGGGACCGAGCCTGTCCCAAGGCCGCTTCAGGCGTTGCGGCCGAGCAAACACCAGCCCACAGAGTCACGAACAAGGTACCGGTTAGCAAAGCCTTTGAAACGGAGCGATCCATCGGACGACCGTACCACTTCGCGGTTGGTTACAAAACTCGGGAATACTGAAAGCAGACAAGAAAGACGAGCAAAAACACAATTGAACCGCAAAGAGCACAAAGAGCGCAAAGATAACGCGAAGAAGTAATTGGGAATATGGCCTCAGTGTTCTTTGTGGTATGAGTAATTCAATATTTGACGATGGGCTCGTCAGTGCCCACCATTGTCCCAGCCTCCCAGCCTCCCAGCCTCCTGGAGTCCCAGCGTCCCAGCTTTCCAGCGTCCCAGCCTCCCAGCTGATAAAATAGCTCCATGAGCGCCTCTGAGATTGTCGTCACACCGGTTCGAAAACCCTGGTCTGAATACGTCGTGAATAAGTTGGTTCAGGCGCTTTCGGCAATGCCGGACGTCGCATTTGCGCATCTCGTGGACGCTGGTGTACCTGGACAAGGCGAGGTTCATACGGCTCTGTTCATTTGGTTGCATCCCGGGGCACTCCGAACGTTGCGGCGGGTCCTCAACCAGGTATCGGCGGTCGTTTCAGGCGCCCTGCCCGACGGTATGGCGGTCGATATCATCATTCTCAACTCGGCGCCTGAGCTGTTGGAGCAGGTAGAGGCGGTCGGGGGACTGATCGTGGAAAGTGATCCGGAGGAGAGGCGCCGAGCACTCGAGGCCGCCGCTGCCGAACCGGCCGGGGGCGAAGGAGATGACTTTCGTGTGAGTCCGTGGTGGTGGCCGTTCTGATGGATAGGCAAGATTATCCGGAAAGAAAACGAAGACAATTGAACCGCCAAGACGCAAAGAGCGCAAAGGAATTGCAAAGAAGATATTTAAAACAAGGAACTTAGTGGTTTTGGTTGCCCAGAATTTAACGATGGGTTTTCTGGAGTCGTGGCAGGGTTTTCAGGCCTCCGGGTACTTCTTTCGTTGCTTTTCGAGCCAGGTGGGGTCTCTCAGGTACAGGGGATCAACCGAATTTGTGCAGTAGCCGGCGACGACGTCTGACGCTTCGAATCGGTAAAGATTGAGGGCGAGGTCTTCGGGCAGAATCAGTTGAATCTCCTGGACGATGTTGAGAAATTCTTCGTTTCCTTTAGAAAAGAACCCACTCTTGACTGCAATGACCATACTGGGTTGAGGGATCTCTGCTTCTTGCTGGAGTGAAAATAAAAAGACTGCCTGGATTTTCGGGTCTCCGTGAGCAAAGTTACGAATACGGGCAAGAAAGTCCTCAGAAAGTGCGGTTTCATCAATCTTCTTAAGTTTGATGCGTGTGCCGGTGTGGATCTTGGTTTGGTCCATCAATTCTCCCTGTCGATGATTCATTCTACTCCGACTCCGCCGGACTGCGTTACCATAATCTTGGAGGACCGGTGAAAGGAACTGTTGTGGTGATTGCAGCCCATGCCTTCGAAGCCAGGGCTGTGGCTGGTATCGGCAGGGGAGTGGTCAAGGAACCCTGGGGCAGTTGGATGCTGTATCGGGGTGAGATGTGGGACATCCCCCTGGCGGTGATCCGGTCCGGTCCTGGCAAGGTAGCGGCGGCGGCGGCGACGCAGGCGGCTATTCAGTACCTTGACCCGGCGGTGATCGTCAGCTTCGGCGTGGCCGGAAGCCCCGATTCGTCGACAGAGGTCGGCACAATGGTCATCGCGAGGGCAGTGGTTGATGTCGCCCTGGAAGAACTCGGCAATCTCCCGGTTGAGATTCCCTCCAGATTCGAGTCCTCCATAAAATTGCGGGATGTATTTCTCGGTGTGCCGGGAAGCACCGAAGGACTGGTCCTGTGTTGGGAGGGGCAGGTCGCGTCACCGTCCCGGCGTCTGCCGATCGATGGTATTCAGGGCGGTCCCTTGGCCGTCGACTGGGAGAGCGCTGCGGTCGCACAGGTGGCCCAAATGTGGAATATCCCATGGGCGGTGTTGAAGGTGGTGTCCGATCACGGGGAGGAGGATCGGCTGAAGCGCGTTGCGGTCGTTGCGAAACGACCCCTACAATGGGCCGCTGAGACCCTCCGAAGAGCTTGCGCCGAGTACCTGGCCGAGGATTTTGGTGGGGCTGTGGATTACGATGATCAGGACGAGAAACTGATCAGCCGGGAGGAACAGAGTGAAGATCGAGAAGCATCAGCAGGATGATGTCACAGTCGTAATCATCGAGGCTCTGAAGGGGTAGCTCTCCGCAAAACAAACTCACCACGAAGACACAAAGACCACAAAGGAAGTAGTTTTTGAAATTCCCCTTTGTGCTCTTTGTGTCTTCGTGGTTCAATTCTTAGCTGATCTCATGCCTCCAGCCGAAGGGATCGTCGACGGCTGCGGTCTGGATGCCGACCAGCGAGTCGTACAGTTGTTGCCATCGTTGATCGAACGGGAAGGTCCAGGTTTTCTCCCCGTCGGCCACCTCTCGAATCCAGGTGATGACCGCTGCAGTGCCGCAGGCGGCGGCAGCGTCGATCTCGTCAAGTTCCGCCTTGTCGATCAGCCGTTCCTCCACCGGCCAGGAGTAGATTTCGCGTGCGATCCGGAGGAGTGACCGTCGTGTGATCGACGGCAGGACGCTGTGGGAGTCCGGCGTGATCAGGGTCTCACCCTTGAATGCCAAGAAGTTGGCGGCGCCGATTTCCTCGATGTAGCGATGTTCTTTGGGATCAAGGTAGATCGCCTCGGCAAATCCCTGTTCTTTGGCCTCGGCGCCCGGCTTGAACGAGCAGGCATAGTTGCCTCCGGCCTTGATGTGGCCTGTACCGAAGGGTGCCGCACGGTCGAGTTCGGAGACCCTGAAGCTCTTGCCCTGGTCGGGGCCGAACCCACCCTTGAAGTAGGGGCCTACCGGCGTGACGAAAATTCGGAAGACGTACTTCGAGGCCGGCTTGACGCCGACGTTCTCCCCGATGCCGAGATAGAAGGGTCGAACGTAAAGGGAGGCGCCACTGCCGAAGGGTGGCACATACGGCAAATTCGCACGAGTCACTTCTTCCACTCCTCGAATGAAAAGATCCTCGGGTACTTCCGGGCCCTGGAGGTAGCGGGCGCCGTCGTTCATCCTTTGAGAATTCTCTGCGGGTCGAAAAGCGTAGACCTTGCCGTCGGCCCCGGTGTTGACCTTCATGCCTTCAAACAGTTGTTGGCCGTAATGGAGGCACTGGCTGCCCTCGGGAATCGTCATGGCGGTTTCTTCAATGACGCCTCGAGCTCTCCAAACACCAAGTTCGTACACCGCCTCGAACCGATAGGGGCATGGGTGGTAGTCGAATCCAAGATTGGCAAAATCGAGGTTGACCTTGTGGTTATCGCTGTTGAAGTAGTACCGCGGTTGAGTCATGAAGGTTCCTTTCGGGGCGAGGATTCAGCGGATGCCGGACCTTGTGAGAGCGGCCCCCAGCATACCGGGACGGTAGAGGGGGAGCAAGGGTGAGGGGGAGAGGGGGAGCAAGGAGAGAAGGGTGAAGGGTGAAGAAGGAAGGATGAAGATCTGACGCTTCCTGGCGTTCTAGCCTCCCAGCTTTCTAGCTTCCCAGCGTCCAAGCATCCAAGCGTCCCAGCCTGCCGGCGTTCACGCCGGCAGCTTCTCCCAATCCGACCTCGGAGCATCCATCGCCAGGGCAAGACTGCCATCGGCGCCCTGAAAGATCGGGTCCTCTGCAATCTGGACGGTGCCGCCGCCGTAGGCCTTCATGGAGGCCTCCAGAGCGTCTCCCAGTCCAGGCATGGCCGCCGTGCCTCCGGCCAGAATGATGTTGTTCCGGATTTTCTCCTGAAACTCCGGCTCGACCGAGGCGATCAGGTCCAACATCGTCTCGGCGACGGGCGGGACGAGAGATTCACAGGCCTGTTTGAGCGCGGAGGTGATATCAATCTCGGCAGGTTTGCCTCCGACAGGCATCGTCACCGTCACGGGTTTCTTTGAGTTTCCAACAAAACCGAAACTCTCTTTCCATGACCTGGCAGAGTGAATTGAGACCCGGAGGTCCGGGCGTTCCTCTTCGAGGGCCTTGAGAAGCTGGTCGTCCACCCAATCGCCGGCGTTGGGCAGGGTCCGTTGGTCATCGTCGGTCGGATACCGCCCCTGCATGACGCAGAAGTCCGCCGTTCCGGCACCGATGTCAACGACCATCGCATTGAGCAGGGCATCGAGACTGTAGGCGACGGCGAAGGGTTCAGAGACGATGATCAGGTGGTCGACAAACCCCCTGATTGCCTCTCTGAGGTGTTGGCGGTTGACGCGGAGTGCCTCTGCAGGCACGCCGATAACGGCGCGGACCTTTGCACCGTCGGCGTGGGCTTTTGCGACGCCCGACACCTCCATTAGATGGGAGATCAACTCGCGGACCGCCAAGACGTCCTTCTCCGATCCCTCTTTGAGCAGGCCACGCTCCAATGGGCGGTGAAGGTCCAACATCCTCCGGTTCTCCAGAGCGTCCCTCCCGACCAGGACCTCTTGTTTCAGGACCTTTTTGGCGACCATGTCCACCGGCCAGCCGACAAAGCTCTCAACCATGTGGTGCTCGCCGTCCGAGGTCGAAATGGAACTCTGAGAAGTTCCCAGGTCAATGCCTACGAAAATTTCGTTCTTGTTCTGACTCATCCTTGGTCTCCTTGGGCCGGAGCTGTGCCTCCGACGATTTGGGCGTATTTGAGGATGCCGTCGGCCAGCCCCTCGACGATGTGCTGGCGGTAGGCGGGAATAGCGAGCAATCGAGCTTCGTGCTCGTTGGACAGGCAGGCGACTTCGGCCAGAACTGCGGGCATTTCGGTTGCAACGAGGACGACAAAGGGCGCCGACATTACCCCTCGGCTGTGAGCCTGGTCGTTCTGGTGGCGAAGAACCTCGAAAAGAGAGCCTTGAATGGATTGGGCAAGACGTCGGCTTTCGGCCCGGCGGAGGTCTGCATAGATCCCATCAAGCAGACGCCGGGTATCTGCGACCGTGAACCCGGAGTCCTGGTTTTCGAGTGATGCCAGGTTGTTCAGAAAGGGGTCGTCCGAGGGTCCGAGGAAATAGGTTTCGAACCCACGAGCCGATCGGTCGGGCAGCCAGTTGACATGAATCGAGACGAAAAGATCGGCGCGTACCGCGTTGGCATGTGCCGCCCGATCAGCCAGTGATACCTCGATGTCGTCGGTTCGGGTCAGGGTGCTCCCGATACCGGCCTTGGCCAGCAGGGCGCCCAGCCGTTTGGCCAGGTCGAGGGTGAGGTCCTTTTCCAACATTCCGAACTGGAGGGAGGTTCCTCCGTCACGGCCTCCGTGACCTGGATCGATGGCCACATGCCGAACTCCCAGCGGGATCGTTCCCGGCACCAGGGTGGCGGCCGCCAGGGCCGGGAGCACTGCTGTTGGTCGGTCATCCCAAATCGCATCCGTCGAGAATCGAGTTGCGGCCTGGGCAGACAACCCGGTTTCTTCTCGAACGGTAGCCGTCGTCGCTTTGACCGTCATGAGGCCCGCCGACGCTGCGATCACAGCCCCGACAGCCGTCGATCCGAAGATCCAGCGTTTGAGTTTCTGCCGTCGTTTGTTCCGATCGCGACCGGTCGTGCCCAATGGCTGATTGGACAGGAGGTCGACGTTTTCGTCGATGGCGCCCTGAAGCAATCTCTGCCGGAATCGGGTATTGATCTTCTTGGGTCTTTTCGGCCTGGTCCTCTCCTCGGGGGAGCGGGCGTCGGCGCCGGTTTGAGGCGCCACTGACGGTGAGAGAGGGTGGCGATCAGACACTTCAATTCATCGTACCACTTCGGGGGGTGAACAGTATGAGCTCTGCGGTTTGCCCATCCAAGATAAGTCGGAGGCCAAG
>JAUXDC010000294.1 GCA_030618605.1 Holophagae bacterium
GACGTCGAGATCGACGATCTCCTGCCGACGGATCCCGGTGGAGTACAGGACCTCGAGAATGGTCCGGTCTCTGATGCCCATCGGTGTCTTGACGTTGGGCCCGGCGAGGACCTTCTCGGCCTCTTTGAGCGTCAGCACCGCCTTGGGCAGGCGTCTGGCGACCCTCGGCAGCTCGAGAGAGTCGGCGGGGCTCCACTCGATGATCCGCTGTTTGACCATCCAGCGGAAGAAGCGTTTGACGCTCCCGAGCCGGTCGTGTTGCGAAACGAAGGAAAGACGCTTGCCGTTTTCCGAGCGGTAGTGGTAGAGCCCGCGCTGGTAGCGTTCGAGCACCGCCGGCGTGATCTCTGAGGGCCACATCAGGCCGCGCTCGTCACACCAGACGAGGAAGTATCTCAGATGCGTCTTTCGGCCTCGGATCGAGTGGTGGGAGTAGTTTCGGATCCTGAGGTCTTCGAGATAGTCGAGCACGCATAGGCCGATGGTACCGGGGTCGGTGGGCACCAGGTCTTCGATGTTTTTGGCGCGGCGCCGACGCCGATCAGGCACGGCTCAGCCCCTGGGAGCTGCGGCTACGACGGGCACTTGTGGGTATGACGGGGGTGTTATTGCGTGCCCCTTAAGTGCATTTTGAGGGGTTTTCGGCTCGAAGTCGGCTAAGTCGTCGTCCTTACAAGCGTTTCCTTGCTCTTTAGCCGCCCTCGTTGGGGGCTCGATGGATGCTCGTTGGGGGCTCGTTCCATGCTCGTTAGTGGGTTTTGAATGCTCGGGGTGGTTCTGAGGATGCTCGTTCTTTCCGTCGTAGTTGCATTCGTCGCGCTCGAGCTCGGCGACATCGAGCAGACGCATCATGAAGGCCTTGCCGTCTAAGCCTTTGCCGTCATACAACAGCTCGTAGACGAAACTCTGACCTCGGCCGCCGTGGTGCACGAGCACGTACTCGAGGTCTGAGAGCTTGGCCAGGTGGGTTCTCACCTGGAAGTCGGTCCAGCCGGTGTGATGCCTGATCTCCTTGCGGGTGAATCGGTAGTCCGCCTGGTCCATAGCCAGCGCTTCGCAGCGCTCGGTGACCATTTGGAGCAGCTTCTCCAGCAGACGCCTGGTCTGCGGCGAGAGTTCGTCAAGGGTCCTGCCGAGGACCTCGTGTGCCAGGTCATTTGCAGCCTCGATGTCCGACGGTTGGACCTCGATGTACTCGACCCGCCGGCCGTTGTGGTCGACGGTCTTCACAGGTCGCTGGTGTTGGTGCACAAGCGCGATGGTCCGGATGAGGGTCAGGTACTTCATGTGGTCCCTCCGGGTGCGGGTCCGGTCGTCGAGGAAGGTCAAGCGGTCGGCGTAGGGGTTTGCGACTAAGAGAGGCCTGAGCAACCGTTGTGCGTTGCGGTGCAGATTGATCAGGGTTTCGGAGTCCCTTCGTGCGAGCAGTCCTTCCAAGGTCTCCGCCTTGCGCTGCAGATCGTGGATGGCCTGGGTCTGCCGACGATCCTCGTCCACGGTCAAAACGATGCAGCGGTTCAAGAGCTCTTCGTCGACGTCGATCGCCGTGGTGGTGAGAAAGATCATCACCGGACCTTCGACGCGGTACTCGTGGGTCACCAGCCGGCCGGAGGTGGGATCCTTGCCGGTCGAGGCGATGGTGAGTTCACCTTCGGACTGGAGGAGCTTCAAGGCGTAGCTCGCCCTCTCGGCGCCCTCTTCTTCGGCGATGGCGAGAATCCGGTGTTTGAGGTCCGTCTCGCCCATGTAGAAGAGTGACTGCCCCGTCATGGCGGAGTACTTGACGCTTTCTTCAGGCGGTACGAAGGCTAAGATGGCGTCCATCATCGCGGACTTTCCGGCGGCTGAGGATGACTGGATGATGACGGCGAGCGGCCGCTCGAGTTTGCGCGAGACGGCGGCTAAGTAGCCGGTCAGCTTGTTGGTGTGCTCGCCGACAACGCCGCACCGGTCGAAGTCTGAAACGATACGGCTCAGAAGGTCCGGGTCACAGAGCAGGCCGAGCGCACCCTTGCGCTCGTTTTCGGTCATGGTCGGTGTGGTGGTCTTGGTCTCGGGTTGGAGAGCCTTTTGGATCTCAGCGTCCTGCAGCTCTTCGAGCTTGAGATGGACCCGGCCGAGGTCACGCTTGACGGTGGTCTCCTTCATCTCGAGATCTCTGGCCGCCTCTTTGACGAAGTGAGCGCGCTGGCGCGCTGCGACCAGATCGACGGTGTCCAGGTAGAAGCGTTCGCCCCGGGTGACACGCAGCACGACCTTCAATTGCTCGTAGCTGAGGTTTTTCTCGAGGCCCCGGACGCGATAGGAGCGATCGCCGAGCGTGAAGATGATCTGGTCGCCCTTGCGGCTTGTAGGGATGTCCGCCGGCGTCGGGGGCTGGACCTCCGAAGACCCAGGTATTTCCTCAGGTTTTGAGTTGTCAAGCGGCTCGGATGCAGCAGCTAAAGGAAGAATGGCCTCCGGAGGCTCAATAACCGAGGTATTCATTGCTTTCTTAGCTGCCTGTGTTGCGGCGGCTGAGGGTCTCCTGGTTGGGCCTGCGATCCACTCGGCTTTCTTCAAGAGCAAGCCGAGGCTCTTCGAGGCCGGTTGCACCTTCAAGGCGTACTCGTTGGCGTCCATTCCTTTGGGGAAGCGCACTCGAAAGCAGCCGATGCCTTCACCGGTGAGCCGTTCGGCGAGCTTTGAAGCCGCGTTGTCGCCGGCGTCGTCGCGGTCATAGGCGATCAGCACGCTTTTGATGCCGTAGGCCTTGAAGGCCTCGAGCATCTCAAGCGTGAAGCCGTTGGTGCCGTAGGCGGTGGTGACGTGGTGGAAGCCCGCGCACCAAAAGGAGAGGGCGTCGATGAGGGACTCGGCAAGGATGATTTCCTTGGAGTTTCGGAGGGCGGCAAAGTTCCAGATGCCGCGGTGGGGTCCCGGCAGGTAGAGATGGTAGGCGGTGCCTTTGCGGGGCTGGTCGTGGATCTTGCGGCCGTAGAGTCCGGCGACTCGGGCCTCGGCGTCGAAAACCGGGATGGTGATGGCGCCGGCCAGGTGCTCATGGCCGCTTTTGCGGTAGATGCCGATCTCCTGCAGCCGGCCGCGAAGCTCGGCGCCGAGCCGGCAGGTTTTCTCGGGCAGGCGCAAACCGAGGGTGCGGTTTGCATAACCCAGGCGGAAGCGCCGGATCGCCGCTTCGTCGGCGATGCCGCGCTTTTTGAGGTACGCCATGGCCTCGGCGTTTGATTGCAGAGTCTCTGAGTAGTAGTCGACGACCTGGTCGAGGAGGGCGACATCGTCGGCCTCCGGGTCCAGGGGGCACGGGAGCTTGCGGACTCCCGACCGCCGCACCGGCGGCCCGCCGGCAGCGAAAGAGGAGGCGCCATCTCTCAGCAGTTCGACGGCGTGACGGAAGCTCACGCCTTCGGTCTTCATGACCCAGTCGATGACGGAACCGCCTTCACCGCAGGCGCCGAGGCAGTGCCACAGGCCCTTGGACGGGGTCACGACGAGGGAGGGTTCTTTGTCGTCGTGGAAGGGGCACAGGCCCAGCAGGTCGGCGCCGTGGCGGGAAAGCTCGATGCCTCGGGATCGGACCAGGGCGGCGAGGTCGGTGTCTTTCTTGAGGCGGTCGAGTTCTGCTTGGGGAATTCGGGGCATCTGGGCCTCCTGTGAAACCTTGTCAAGAGGGTTTAGCGAAAAAATGTCATTTTTCTTGACTTCACAATACCGTCCAGGAGAATATACCAATAATGTATGTTTCTGACAAGACTTCGTTAACGCAAAACAAGGAGATTCCAAAATGAGGCTTACAATCGGGCTGATGCCACGGAGAAAGAACCCGCCGACCGGCTTTGGGAAAGGCCTCCTCGCGCTACGAAAGGCGCGGGGCTTGACCCAGGTGCAGCTCGCGGAGATGACCAATTCCTCACAGCGGGCGATTTCCTACTACGAAAACCTGGAGAGCTACCCGCCGACAACGGCCGTGGTCGCACTTGCCCGAGCGCTGAGGGTGACTACCGACGAGCTTCTCGGACTGAAGAATGTTGACCAGGGTCGCCACGACATCGACCCGGAGCTACAAAGGGTCTGGAAGAAATTCCGGCAGGTCACCACCTTGCCCGAGAGGGACCAAAGAGCAGTTATCCGTCTAATCAACTCCCTGGCCGGCGCACAGCAGGCAATCGGGTCTGCTCAGGCCCTCCAGGAAATAGCGCCAGGTCCTTAGGGGAAAAGAAACACCCGGGCGCCTTGGCACCCGGGCTGATCAATCAAGAAGTGTCGGAAGCGTCTGACCTGTCACCGATGGGAGGCTACCAGCCCAACAAGGTTGCCGCTAGCATCCAGATGACAATTATTGCGAATAGCCGGTTAACCCATTTCCAGGCTGAGAAGACGGCAAGTGTACTTTTGTCGAGTTGGTCACCCCTGTCACGAAACTGAGTTTTCAATTGCCTCATTGATTTAACTTTGTATGCGGCCCAGAGATCAGGACTTCCTAGGTCCTCCCAGAAGTCTGCATGAACCGATTTGAGACGCTGGATCAGTATCCAGAGCAACCCACCTTGCGTGAAAAACAACCCAAGAGCGAGCACGAGAATCAGTTGACCAGGCCTGCTTCCACCTTCCATCCACGTTAGATCCAAGATGCACCTCTCCTATTCTTGATCAGATTCATGAGTTCAGAACAAATTGAGGGTCCAGGGGACGACACCTCCCGCAAACCGGAGCCTGGTACTACCACCAGTGGCGAGACC
>JAUXDC010000227.1 GCA_030618605.1 Holophagae bacterium
TAGGGATCCCAATAGCCAATCGGACATGCTCCATGCTTCCCCCCCCTCTCCCCCTCTCCCCCTCATCCCTGACCCCTATCCCCTAACCCCTTTAACTCTGGGTTATAGATGAGCCACAAATTCCTCACATAAATCAACCATCCTGCTGACTGGCCCAGGACACCGACGACGTCACGCCTCCATATGACGTAGGTCAACAGCATCGAGGCGCCGGTCAGGCTCATCCACCAGAAGCCGACCGGGACCACTGAGCGTTTGGCTTTCTCACTGGTCAGCCATTGCAGGACCATTCGGCCCGTGAACAGCACCTGACCGATGAGACCCAGAAGAACCCACGCGAAACCGACCGGCGACGAAATGTTCAGCAATCGGTAGAACCACGGTTTCCCGGTCTGCCCGGTGTAGAGCCTCTGCGCAAAGGTCTCAGAATCAAGCCGTTCCACCGTGCCGTCGATAGAGACGAGCTCAAATTGGCGGCGACCGTCGATCGAAGTTGTCAGAAATATGCGACTGACACCCTTGGGAAGAGGCTTGATCTGGATCCTGATGGGATCGTCGCCATCCGATACTTGAGTGCCGGGCTCCGAAGCCCCAGTTACACCGCCGATCAGTAGGATCAGCATGGCCGTCACGCCAACGATTTTATTGATTCCTCTTGTCACTGGTCCTCCCGTAACTGAAAGAATACAGTGGCCGCTCGGCGACCGCGCCCCAGGTCGAGACCTTCGACTCTTTCGACCACCTCGAAAGGATTGCCAATGGCTTTCTGAAAACCTCGGTGAAAATCTTTCTCCCGTGCGCAGACGATCGTGTTTTGTCTCTCCGAAAGTGTGGCGTTCAGTTCGTCAACCGTTCGATGGATCTTGGTTCCCAGGGGCAGCGAGAAGAGCATTTCCTCATCCCGCAGGCCATAGAACGCGACGGAGCGGCCCTGTTTGAGATGGTCCAATGCTGCGACCGTTGCCTGGGGTCCGATGAATGATTCGGAGAATCTTGACAGGAACGGGCCGAAGAGGAACGCGAGGAAGATCAGAGTTCCGGCAGCCGAGACCCAGATCGAGAATCTGGACCGGGCGGTGAGTGTTGATGCGGTAGCGATCGTGATCATCACCAGGAGGCCGGAGAGTACGAGAGCCGGGAGTTCAAGGCCGGGGAGGTCGAAGATCAGGACGGGGATTACCGGGATCGCAGCAAGGAGGCTGCCCCCGAGCAGGTGGAGAGGAATGAAGCCTCGGGGCAGGGAGCGATCGCCGGCGGTCCACAACCATCCGACCACCAGGAGGATCAGTGCGGGGTAGGCCGGCATCCAGTAATGCACCAATTTGGTCTGAACCAATTCCAAAGCAATCAGAGGCCCCAGGGCCCAGGCCAGCAGGAAAAGCTGGACCGGTGCGTCCCGGCGTTGGCGCCAAGCGTCGGTCCCGGCTTTGAGCGCGACGGCCAGCCACGGGAAACACAGGATGACGGCGGTCACCAGGTAGAAACCGGGGAAGCCTGAGTGGCCTTCGAGGGCGACTTGACCACGCTCCAGCACGTGCCGGCCGACGGCGACCGTGAAGAACTCGCCCGAGGTAGAGCGCCAGGCTGCAACGGCCCAGGGCAGGGTCACCAGTCCAAAGACAGGCATGCCGCAGTACCAATGAAAGCCGGCGATTCGGCGACGAATCTCGGTTCGACCCAGTGCAGAAACTATGGCCGCCACGGCGGGAACGACCAGGAGAATCGGTCCGAAGACCAGCGCTCCGATCAGGATCAGGATCACGGCGAAGGCGAACTCCATGACCTCCCACCGCCGCCCGAAGGCCCAGAGCCCGCACAGGGTTGACCCGATAAACAAGGGTGCGACGGGTCCCTTGGTCAGGACGGCGAGCCCAGTGGCCAGCCAGAAGGTTGCGGCCGTCATTCTGGTGGGGCGGCCAATCAGCAGTTGCTCCAGGGCCAGCATCGCAATCAGGGTCCACAGCAGGTTGAGGGCGTCGGCTGTACAGGTTCTTCCCTCAAAAAAGAAGATTGGACTGGCCGCCAGGAGAAGACCGGCTGCCAGTCCGGCGCCAGGGCCACACCTTCGACGTGCGGACCAGGCCAAGAGGGCGGCACACAGGGCGGCGGCTGTTGCAGAGGGGAATCGCGCCGCCCACGGTGTGACGCCGAACACCCGGAAACTCCCGGCCGTCGCCCAGTAGATCAGAATCGGCTTGTCGTAGCGGGGCTGTCCGCCGAAGGTGGGTACTACATAGTCGCGATTGAGAAACATCTCTCGTGACGCCTGGGCGAATCGGGCCTCGTCGCCGTTGAGGATCGGTGACAGACCAATGCCGGACGCGAGGCACACCAGAACCAGAAGACCGATAACACAGGCCTCGGACGCAGGAGTAGAACGCTGACGCAGCATTGCCGTATCCTACACCCGGCGAAGACGCAACCAAGATGGGGCCGGCCGGATCGTCGGGCAATTGTCCGTCAGCTGTTTTCAACTGCCAAGCTTGGTGTGTTCGGGCAGAGATACCGGGCGGACACAGGGGTCCGCCCCTACAAAAGCATAGACAGCGATAGCATTGCCGTAGGGGCGGACCCCTGTGTCCGCCCGATCCCAATCTCGCAGAGATCCCACAGGCTGCAATCCGGCTGTGTCCTGCTTCGTCAATTCCTAAACCTCGACGTTCCATCCGGTTTGGAAGGCCTGCAGGGTTTCGCCCATGACTCCCTTGAGCACGGCAAAGGCCTTTTCCCCAGTGCAATGGCCAGAGAAAACCGTCGGGATCGAACGGTTCAACATCTCCCGGCCGATTGCTTCGACTTCCGACCGGGTTCCGGCCATGGACTTGAGCAGAGGGTTGCCGATCAGGTGGAAGCCCCCAAAGACAGCCTTGACCGGTTCTTCGGGGAAGCGCGCGATTGCGGCATCGACCATGTTGAGGATCCCTGAGTGCGAACACCCGGTAAAAACGGTCAGACCGTCTTCTTCCCGAATGACCATCTCCAGTTCGTGATCGAAGGGATCGTGGATCAGCCGGTCGTCGTGCTTGACCCAGAGGTGATCGTTGCCTTTCGGACGGGGATGCCTCCCCGCGAGATCGGTCAGAAGGAAGATGTCAGGAGCGATCTCCATGGGTGCATCGATCATCACGAAGCGATCGGCCTGGCGTTCGAAAAGGTCTACGTCGATGCCGATGAAGCGCTTCAGGAACCCGAACGCCCTGAAGGTGTGGTCTCGGTCCGGACAGGTTCGAAGATAGACCTTGGCGTGGTCGTTGACCTCGAGGAACCGTTCCAATCCGCCACCGTGGTCGAAATGGTGGTGGGAGAGGACTGCGAAATCAACGGTGCTGATGTCAATGCCCATTTTCTCCGCGTTGTCGGCGAACACACCGGAAGTGCCGGTGTCGAAGAGAATAGTCTGACCATTGCTTTCGATGTGGAGCGCCAGCCCGAACTCCGGAGACAGATCCTTGTGTTCCTCTGAACCGCTGTTCTCAACCAGAACTGAAACTTTCATGCCGACCCCCTTTTTCCGAGCGAAGCGAGGAAAGCTCCTCCTCAATCGTAAATTTTCCGAGAGACGCGCCAGCGGCGACCGGAAAATTTACCGGCTCTTGAAAATGCTGGCCAACTGTTCCCGGGTGTGGGAACCCAGCGTCCGTTGCATCTCTGCGATCGTCGAGGGCCGTTCATGACCGGACTTGGCAGCGTGCAACCGTTCCAACTCCTGGTCCTGGGCCTCGTGCCAATCGCGAACGCCGGTCAAAACGTCTTGTCTGGAGATAGTGCCGACCAATCGTCCCTTTTCGACAACCGGAAGGGTGACGAAATTACAGGAAATGAATTCCGCCGCCGTTGCCAGGAGGTCCATGTCAGGTCTGACTGTATGAATCAAAGGCGACATATGGTCACCGACGGTTCCCCCAGCGATCTGTTCATTGGCCCATCTGCAGATTGTTCGCAGGCAATCCTTTTCGCTGAGGATGCCGACAACGTGCTTCTCATCGTCGATCACCGGAACTGCCGGGAAATGTTCCCCGATCAGCATTCGCATGGCCCGCCGCATGTCATCGTTGATCTTGAGCGTCTTCTTGGTGGCCTTCATACATTTTCGAACGGTGGGGACATCAACCATAACAACCTCCTGCGTGTTCTCGACTCCGTCTTATTGATCCAGAGTATCATTATTTTGAAAACTGGAAACTGGAAACTGAGGGATCAAGGCAGAATTCAAGCATTGGCCTTGTCTTTCCCCTTACCCCTTTCTTCCTTACTCCTTACTTTTCTCGGTAGACGTTAAGCGTGAGGGGGTTTGCGTTTATCGCTATCGCTATCGAAATTGCTATCGAAATCTGTGCCCTTAGATGAGAGGAATCCCGATCCCGATTTCGATCCCGATTTCAATTTTGATCAAGGCGTTGATCTTAGGTGTGAGGGGTGAAGGTAGCCTGTCTTCCCAGTTTCCTTCTCGCGTCTACCGGGACAGTACAAGCGCACGGGCACAGTCCCAAATTTGAGCAAGTACGAGAATTCACAATCTGAAAATAAATGGTATCCTCTCGCGGCCCGGCAGAGAGAAATTGTGAGGCCGGGAGAGGAGGGAATCGCCGATGGCAGTTCACGTCATCAAGAAAGGGCTCGACCTGCCGATATCCGGGAAACCGGAACAGCGGGTGTATCCCGGGCCCGAAGTGTCCAGGGTCGCGGTTGTCGCCGACGACTACCCATTCATGAAGCCCCGAATGCACGTCGCGGTGGGCGATGTCGTCAAGCGCGGCCAGCTTTTGTTCGAGGACCGGAAGACTGAGGGCGTTCGATTCACGGCCCCGGGTGCCGGAACCGTTGTCGCCGTCAACCGAGGGGCACGGCGGGCGCTGCAGTCTCTGGTGATCGAGCTTGCAGACAGCGAACGAAGCTCCGAGCTTTCGCCTGCAGCGACCCAGGAGTTCGAGAGCTACACCGGCAAGGACCCACGTGAATTGGACGGCGAGACCGTTCGCGCGCTGATGGTTGAGTCCGGCCTGTGGACCGCATTGAGGCAACGGCCCTACTCCAAGGTGCCGGCGCCCACAGAGGCCTGCCGTTCGCTCTTTGTGACGGCGATCGATACCTCTCCGCTGACTGCCGAACCGGAGGTGGTCCTCGAAGGGCAGATGGACGATTTCCATCGTGGCCTTCGGGCACTGGCGACTCTGACGAAGGGCACGGTCTTCTTGTGCCGCAAGCGAGGATCTTCGATCGACGGTGGCGACGCCCCCCGGGTCGAGATCGCCGAATTTACGGGCAAGCATCCGGCAGGGCTTCCCGGAACTCACATCCATTTCCTTGATCCCGTCGGGGGCAAGGGCGTGCCTTGGTACATTGGATATCAGGATGTCGCAGCCGTCGGCAAACTCTTTGCGACCGGGATTTTTCCTGTCGAGAGGGTTGTGGCTGTCGGAGGGCCGGTCGTTACCAATCCGCGTCTGTTGAAGACCCGGATGGGGGCCAGTGTCGACGAATTGCTCGCAGGGGAACTGGAAGGTGATGATCTCAGGGTCATCTCGGGGTCGGTGCTGCACGGCGGCATCGCCTGGGGTGAGGTCTGGGGTTTTCTCGGGCGCTACACCAACCAGGTTTCGGCGTTGGCCGAAGGCCGGGAACGGCATTTCCTTCGCTGGATGATGCCCGGTTTCAGTGTTTTTTCGACGGTTCGCGCGTATGCATCCGCCTGGATCGGCAAGAAGAGTTTTGACATGAACACCTCAACCAACGGGGGTCACCGCGCGATGGTACCGATCGGCATGTTCGAGCGGGTGATGCCGTTGGACATCATGCCAACCTTCCTGATGCGGGCACTCGCGATGGACGATATCGAGCGCTCTGAGGCTCTCGGCTGCCTCGAACTGGACGAGGAGGATCTCGCCCTGTGCTCATTCGTCAGCCCCGGCAAAGAGGACTTCGGGATTCATCTTCGCCGTAATTTGACCACGATCTGGAAGGAGGGATGATGCGCCTACTTCGCACTTTCCTCGACAAACAGGCGCCGCTGTTCGAAGAGGGCGGCAAACTGGGAAAACTCTTCCCCCTGTGGGAAGCGACCGATACGCTCTTGTATTCGCCCTGTTCGGTCAATAAAGGCACGCTCCATGTTCGCGACGGGTTGGACCTCAAGCGCATGATGGGCGTTGTGGTCTTCGGCCTGCTGCCGATCGTCTTTTTGGCGATGTTCAATGTCGGCCGGCAGGCCCACCTGGCGATCGCCGCCGGAGCGACGCCGCTGGACAACTGGCAGACCGGGCTTTTTCAGGCCATGAGCTTTGATTTCACCAATGCTCTGTGGCCGAACTTCGTACACGGCGCGATCTACTTTCTGCCGATCTTCATTACGTGCTTCGCCGCGG
>JAUXDC010000039.1 GCA_030618605.1 Holophagae bacterium
GGGGGTGGGGGAGGGGAAGTCGTCATCTATACCTTCCGGCTGATCCACCAGGCGAGCAGGAGGATCGGTACGGCCGATACCCCGTAAAGGACAGCCTTGAGCAGGAGATTGGAGACAACCAATCCTTCGATTGAGAAGACGGCCATTGCAAGGGCAGCCACGGCGATGAAAGGGGCCTCCGCCTTGGCAGGGAAATCGGCGGGAAAGACCTGGCCGCTGACACCGTCGACAGCTGCCCGGTAGGGACGGCCCCCGTACTCATATGTAATCTTGAACATGGGAAGGTGGTAGAGAACTATTCGCCGAACCTGTACCTCGCCCAACCGTGACACCATCCACTGATGGGCGGTGTTCTGCGGCACCTCCGGCTGAATCACCAGAGTGTCTCCAGCAATCTCGTCCGTCCACTCCCGACTGTCGCCGGGCGGCAGGGTCATGCCCTGAATGCCCTGAAGGGCCGAGGGAGCGGCAGGTTCTAATACCACCCTCTCGCCGATATCCGTGATGATCCGGAAGGCCCAGAAAGGGAAGTAGAGGAACTCCGCGTTCCCGATCCGGGCCTTCGTATCGAGACCGGCGACGGTCTTCCTGCCGGCCATGAATCGTCTTAAATGGTCGACAGCACCGGATGCGTTGATAGTCGGCGGAATCACCACACGAAAAAGGGTGTCCCCGCCATCGACCACCAGAGCTGTGTCGCAGAAGGGGCACTGAAGAAGGTTGGCGTCCGCCGGAACCGGAATTTCGGCTCCGCATTGGGAACATTTAACCTTCAAGCCTCAGACCTCGTTTTTGGTTCCGCAGTTGGGACAGAATTTTGCGCCTTCGGGAAGAGGCTGCCCGCATTTCGAACAGCCGGCAGGTCCAGCCTGTTTGGCGCCGCAGTTCGGGCAGAACTTGCCTCCTGGAGGCACAGCACTCCCACATTCGGTACAGAACGAACCGGCTGCCGCCGCAGCTCCGGCCGCGGCCGCGGCTGGAGGCGCCGGTTGGGTGGGTGCTGCAGCAGCGCCACCGCCCTGGGTCGCCTGCTGCATCGCGTTGGTGATCATACCCGGCATCATCGCGCCGAAACCGGCGCCAAGTCCGAGTCCCATGCCGGAACTTGCAGCTCCGCCGCCTTCCCCGCCGCCCTGGGCCGCATCCTGAATAGCCTGTGCGGCCTTGAACTGCATGTAGGTGTTCATGTCCCCGATGGCGCCCATCGAAGCCCGTTCGTCGATCTTGGCCTGAACCTCGTCCGGTGGGGTGATCGAATTGATGTAGAAATCAGTCAGGTCGACGCCATACTTTCCGAAGTCCTCGGCCAATCGGGCCTTGGCGGCAAGGGCAAGTTCGTCGTACATCGCAGCCAGGTCGAAGATCGTCTTGAGGGTTTCACCAAGGAGATCGTTGAGCCGGGACACGATGATGTCGCGGTAGAAGTCCTTGAGCCGGTCGGTGTCGAACAGACCCTGGTTTCCTACGACCGTGTTGATAAACAACTGACTGTCTTGGATGCGGTAGGCGTAGTTTCCGAATGCCCTGAGACGGACCATGCCCAACTCGGAGTCTCGAAAGGCCACCGGTTCCCGGGTTCCCCATTTTTGATCTGTGAACGTTCGCTTGTTGACATAGGCGACTGAAATCCGGAAGGGCGACTTCCCGTCGAAGGGTTTGGCGATCAGCTTTGTCAGCAGGGGAATATTCTGGGTGGACAGCGTATGGCGACCGGGGCCGAAAACGTCGAGGGCCCGTCCGTCCCGGAAGAAGACTGCTTCCTGGGACTGCTGGACCACCAACTGGGCGCCGAGCTTGATTTCGGCCGACCCGTGCGGCGGCAGCCGATAGACAATTTCTTCTCCGGATGGATCGAAATGTTCCAGTACTTCAAGTTTGAGGCCCATTACTTCGCCCCTTTCTGCGTTATGTCTTCAATCTTGGTGGCGCGTTCGTCGAAAAATTGATCAGCCTTATCCACGCCGTCCAGCAGGGCGAACAGCGAAGCCTCGTCCGGCATCTCCGGGAGAGCGTCGATCTGTTGGGCGAGTTCTTCCACGGTGGTGGACAGTTTGAGATCAAAGCGATACAGCTCGTCGAGTTCGGTTTCTCCGATCTTGACGGCGTCAAAGAAGCCCGACGATCCGTAATCTGCGTGGCGGATCCGATTTGCCAGGCGATCCAGCAGTTTTTCGATCGTTGACGCAATGTCGAGGTGCTCCAGCGCACCTTTTCGGGACCATTTTCGAATCTTGGTCTGAAGGTCCTGCCGGGCTCGGTCAACCTCAGAGGCGAGGAAGTCGCGTTGCATCTTGTCGACCTCGCGCCGAAGTTCGCGATCGAGGTACCCTCGAAAGCCCGGGATCTTCTCTCCCAGTTTTTCCAGCCAATTACGGCTTTCACGAGCTTTTTCAAATCCGTCCGTCATTTCAAACCCCTTTCTCTTCTGATGCCGCAGCGTTTGCCCATAATCGACGCTCAAACCAAGTGCCGAAAAGCTGAATCAGCGTTTTTGGGACCCGATCAAAGGTCGTTTCCACGGTGTTACTGTCCTACGACTGTCACCGGAACATCTTAATAGTTCTTACGAAAACAGACCAGCTTGGGTTCAGGCCGATCTCGCTTCCGAGCTTCCCAGCGTCATAGCCTCCCAGCCGTCAAGCTACAATGACGCATGAGCAAGAAACCCCGCAAAACGAAAAAGAAGCAAAATGTGTCCCTGGAAGGGAAAAAACCCCGGCGGAGCGAGTACTACACGGCAGGCGAACTCTTTTTGGCTGGACTGGGACTTGCCCTTTTGATCCTCGCTGCCGGGATTATCATCACGTCGCTGATCCAATAGCTGGGATGCTGGGAGGCCAGGAAGCTGGGAAGCAGGACCGAAACGCGTTTGTCTGGTCCTTGGGGAGTCGGTCGAGGGGGTCAGGATTATGGATCAGGGGATAGCGTGCGGCAGCGAAAACCTCAAGATCGGTTTTAATTTCGAGGGAAGACGCGCCGCGCTCATTGCTAAAAGCTAACGGCTAACAGCTGCGGACCTCGCCTCAGCGCTCGTTGGCGTGCTCCGCGCCGATCGCCATCAACTGTGAGACGTGTTCGTCGGCCAGGCTGTAATAGACCATCCGCCCGTCCCTTCTTGCATGGACCAATTCACGGTCCCGCAAGAGTCGCAACTGGTGACTGACCGCCGAAACCGAGAGGTCGCTCAGGGCCGCGAGATCGCAAACGCAAAGTTCGTCGATGACGTTGAGTGCGTGCAGAATCCTGAGGCGGGTGGGATCCGCGAACGCCGAGAAAAGTCTGGAAAGGCGTTCAATCGTCCGGGCGGGCATCACCCGCTCCTGAACGAAAGCTACGGCCTCAGGGTCGATTTCGTTGATCGAACAAACGTCAGCAGTGAAATCTTCTTTGCTCATATGTACATTCTCCCAGAAGGGTCCTTCTCAGTCAACCGTATTCACTGAGAATCTCCCTAACGAGGAACAACTTGACGTGAGCACGGTTCTCGCCGAGTCTCGTCATCGACGATTGGAGGAAGTATGGCACAGAGCGATATGAGAGGTGGCAATTACGCGGCGGAACTTCAGGCGCCGGAAATCTATCGCGAGCGACGGCGGAAGCTTCGGGAGGCCCTTGACGGTGGGATGGCCGTTCTGTGGGGAAACGGAGACGACAGAGGCGCCGGGGATGTCGGAACATTCCGCCAAGACTCCGTCTTTTTCTATCTGACCGGCGTAGAACTGCCAAATGCGATTCTGGTTCTCCGAGCGGATGAGGACACTCTGTTTCTGCCGCCGAGGGACATCGACATCGAACGGTGGACCGGGCCAAAATGGGGTCCCGGCGATGACGCCGCCGAGGCGTTGGGCTTCGATCAGGTGATGTCTCTTTCGGCGTCGTCGATCGTCCTCGATGCCAGGATTCGACCTGTTCCGTCCTTCGAGGGGCGAATGCAGGCTTGGCTCTGTGAGCCGGAGGCCGTGCTCTGGACCGAGTTCCCCACGGTTCCATCCAGCGCTGAGTTGCCGGCAACACACCGATTGGTCGCGCAGTTGAAGGATCGGACCCCGTCCTTTGGCGTCAGGGATCTCTCGGATGTCGTCAGCGAGCTGCGGCAGGTCAAGGATGCCGGAGAGGTGGCTCTGATGCGGAGGGCGGCCGAGATCACCACCCTCGGGCATCGCTCTGCCGCCAAGGCAATCAAACCCGGTGTTGGGGAGGGTGCGATCGACGGGGTTGTCTACAGCGCATTCAGAGAGGGAGGCGCTGAAGGCTTGGCGTTTCCTTCGATCGTCGGTTCAGGTTTCAACGCGACGACCCTTCATTACGACCAAAACGTCGGTGTCTGTGGAGAGGGCGAACTGGTCGTCGTGGACATCGGCGCCCGGTACGGCTACTACTGCGGTGACCTGACCCGGACCTATCCGGTCAACGGAGCATTTACCGAACGTCAGAAATCTCTCTACAACCTGGTTCTGGATGCTCACCACAAGGTCCAGGAGGCGATAAGGCCGGGAGTGACCCTTTTTGACCTTCGCAAGATTGCCTACGGTGTATTTCAGGATTCCCGTGTCAGGGACTCAAAGGGCGAGCGCCTCGGTCAACATTTCATCCACGGATTGGGACATTTTCTGGGCCTCGACGCTCACGATCCGGGAGGCGATTCGATTCCGATGGCCCCGGGCATGGTGATTACCAACGAACCGGGCCTGTACCTTCAGGATGAGGGCGTTGGCATTCGCATCGAGGACGATCACCTGGTGACGGCATACGGGAATGAGAATCTCTCGGGCTCGCTGCCAACGGATGTGGACTCGATCGAGGGGATGATGAGTTGAAGCTGTTAGCTGTTAGCATTTAGCTATTAGCAGATCACCTCCCCAAGCCGGTCAGAAAAATCCCCCGGCTAAAAGCTAACGGCTAAAAGCTAAAAGCTATTGGTCTGCCGGGTCAGGCGCTCTCGATCTATTTTTCTGCCCACTCGACGGCGGGTTCGAACCACTCGGGGCTGACCTTGTAGAAAGCTCCGTGGCCGGAGCCGAGTTCCAGAGTGTTTTCCTGGAAGACAGCACCTTCGGGCATTCTGGTGAAAAGGTCTGCACAGGACTGTGCGACGTCGTCGGCCTGATCAATCTGTGAAAGGACCCGGCCGCCGGGCACGAATTCCGGAAACCGGTCCAGCCATGGTCCGCAGCCCCCCTGGATGATCCAGGTGACCTTCTCCCGGGCGATGATTCGAGAAGCCAGGAGGGCGATGATGCCACCCTTCGAGAATCCGACTATGGTCACCCGGTTCTCAGATACGCCACCGTCCAACAAGTGGCGTATCTGGCCGATGACGTGATCGGCGTAGACGTCTGGGCGTGTCCCTGCGGGCCGAGCCTCTGAGATCACCGTGAAACCTCTGTCGGCAAATGCCTGCAGGATTTCGGCGTAGTGGTAGGTTCCCCATTGAGGGTGAGTAGGCTGCATGCCCTGATCTTCGATGATCGCGCCGTGAAGGTAGATCAGGTAGTCGGCGGACGGGTCGAGGATCTCCGGGATGGCTGAAAGAACCGTGCCGGTTGCGGATGTGACCGCGGGATCAGCAGGTTTCTCTGACGTTGATTCCCCCTGCGACTGCCCGCAGCCGGCAAGAAGGACAACAACGATAAGGGCGATGACGGGGAGATTGAAAGTTCGCATTCGCGAACCATAGCATTCCTGGTGAACAAGAGGCCTGAGCCGCAACCAAAAAGTGCCGATTTTGAAACTCGAAACTTGAAACTGGAAACTAGATCGGTTGCTCCAGCGATGTCGACAGAGGCCTTCGGTTTTCGGCACGACTCAACCGTAGCTCAGGCGACTGGATCAAATTCAACACGTGGAGGTTTGACACGGCGATGAATCGCTCAGTGCAACCTTGGGATTTGCCTTTCCAGTTTCAAGTATCGAGTTTCCAGTATCAATCGTCCAAATACTCCTCAAGATAACGGTAATCCGGCGTCAGTGCACCGCGGTGCACGATCACCGCTCTCTTGATCTCCGGCGGCAGATTCAGGTCCTCAAAGGCCGCGGAATAGTCTGCGCGGCCGATATCGGCGGCAAACCGGTTCAGGGTTGCGGCGAATTCTTCAGAGGCTTCCCGGGGCAGCTCGGTCGGGAGAAAGTCCACTGCCAGGACCACGGGGCCGGGGCCGTTAAATCCCGAGGTGATATCCCCTGTTGCCGGGCTCCATGTGAAGACCGGATCGCCGGGGTCGGTGCACTTGAGGGTGCACTCGATGTTGCCGCCGATGTCGCAGCCGAGATCCCCAATCACCTGCAAGTGGGGTTCGGTGGCACCCGAGAACAGGGTTCGAAGACGGTCGAGGGTCACAAGTCTGGGGTAACGTTCATCCCAGTAATTGGCATTAACGAGCACACTGAGGTGGGGGAGGAAGGGGTCGAAACTTGAGCGATAGGCCTCTGGATGCTCGTAGTAATGCTGAAGCTCAAATCGTGTTCCTGGGTCCTTTGGGTTCACGAGATCCTGTTCCTTGAAGGTCGTGGTGTAAATGCAGTGGGCCGAAACCGCCGTGGAGCCCGCCAACTGTGTCAGTTCCTCCGGTGCCACAGCACGGTGAGGCAAGTCCGCCAGGATTTCCTGGGCCCCTTTTGCCACGTTGCCGTACCCGGCCACGCCGATGGTGACCGGCAGAATCTCTTCGGGGAAACCGTCGTCGGCAATCAACCGACCGACCTCGTTAAGGACCTCTCGGGCCGCTTCGAGGCTGTCATAGGCATGGGCCGGCCGAATACGGCTCAATGGAGTTTCAATGCCTTTGGAGAGATAACGCTGCCCCAGCGCCCACAGGGTGTCGATCATGCCTGCGAGTCCGGCAAAGCGACCGAAGAAGATCAGCCGGCGGCCCTGGTCGTCGGTGACCTTCTCGTAGTCGATCAGCGTGCACTCGAGTTCCATCAGCCGCCTGAGGGTCGGCATGTTTTGGGGCTGCCCCTTGATGACGTGGGCGAAGAACACATAGGCGGTCTTCGGCTGCAACTTCTCCGGTGGAATTTCCTTGACGCCGAAAATAACCGAGGCCTCGCTCAGGTCGGTGCCCATTGACGCCCCGGCTCTGACGTATTCCTTGTCGTGGAACACCCGTCTGGCCGACGGTTGCACCAGCACCGACATGTCTTGGTCGTGAACCAGGTGCCGCACCAAATTTGGTGTCAACGGCGCTCGTCGTTCCCATGGACTCTTGGTTTCATTTCGGATAGCGATCACTCCAGCCACGGCAAACCTCCAGGACAAATTCGGACGGCACAGAATAGCCGTTTCTGTCGCTGGATATCAAGAACTGCCGATTCTCTGCCAGGATCGAAGACATCAAAGGCGGGCTGGTGAGTCCTCGACACCGCCACCGATGGAAGGTATGGTGCTGACATGAAAAAAATACTCTTGATTCTGCTGATTCTCGGTTTGTCTGGATTTGGCCTGGGTTGTACGTCCACGTTCAAGGCGGTCGATGCCGATCCGGGCTTTACCTTTCTGAGAGGCACCCTCAGCGGTGTACTGGCGTCTGCCTTGCCGAAGGTCGAGACCGCCACGGTCGCCGCGATGGAAGAACTGGATTTTGTCGCGGTCGACGTGGTGTCCGACAAGCTCAAGGGAACGGTCAATGCCCGTATGGCCGACGGAACCAAGGTTTCGGTCAAAATCCAGGCCGATGATTTTGAGTCGACGATGGTCAAAATCAAGGTCGGCACGTGGGGTGACCAGAGCATTTCCGTTCAGATTCTCAGGCATATTCAGAAAAAGCTGTAAAAGCTGTCGGTAGGTTGGGTTCTGGCGAAGATGTCACTTGAAATACTGGGGAAATACGGCGTGAGGGGCACAGCAAATTGAAAGCAATTGTTGTTGGTGGGGGACTGGTTGGATCGTCGTTGGCGGCAAAATTGGCCACGGATGGTCACGATGTCGTCTTGGTTGAGCGTGACCGGGAGTTGGTCAGGGAACTCAACGAAAGGCTGGACGTGCAAACGCTGGTCGGTAACGGCACAACGGTTCCTGTGCTCAAAACGGCCGGCATCGAGAGCTGTGATCTTTTGTTGGCGACGACCGATTCCGACGAAGCCAACATGGTCGTTGCCCTTGTTGGTTCGGCATTGTTCAACGTGCCTCGAGTCGTTGCCCGCCTGCGAGATGAGGGCCATGAAGAGAGTTTCAGGAGTATCGCCGCTGAGATGGGTGGTGAACGACTGTTGATCAACCCGGACACCGCAGCGGTCGAGCGGATTCTCTCGTTGATGATGGTCCCCGGCGCTGTGGATGTGGCGCCGTTTTTTGACGGTGGTCTTCAGGTTGCGGGATTTGTCGTCAAGGAAGACAGCGACTTTAATGGGCTCCTGCTGTCCCACCTTCGCCTTCTTTTCCCAGCTGTGCCAATGCTGGTCGCAGCCATTCGCCGAGACGGCCTGTGGCGGGTTCCCCACGGGGAAGACGAGATGATGGCCGGGGACCTGGTCTACTTCGCCATGGACCCCGGAGAGACCGACAACGTGTTGGCATTACTGGGCCTTCAGCGGGGGTCCGAACACAAGGTCATGATCGCCGGCGCTACTCGCATCGGAATTGAGCTTGCCCGGCGACTCGAGGCCACCGGTACCGCCGTAACACTGTTGGACGGTCGAAGAACCGCCTGCGAAAAGGCGGCGTCGGAGCTGGGCACCACCCTGGTGATCCACGGGAGTCCGACCGACCGTGAACGACTGGTCGAAGAGGGCGCCGAGCGTGCTGATGATTTTATCGCCTGTACTGATGACCACGAAGAAAACGTTGTGGCCTGCCTCTTGGCCAAGCGGCTGGGTGCGGCCCACACCTTCGCGCTCGTCGACAACCCGGCTTTGGCGGGCCTGATTGGAGAGGTCGGGATCGATGCTGTCATTTCCCCGCGCCTACTTTCGGTCAGCTTGGCACTCCAATTTGCTCGCAAGGGGCGGGTCAAGGCTGTCGCGGCGCTTTTGGACGATGCGGTTGAGGTCTTCGAGATCGAAGCCGGGGCCGGTTGCCGTTTGGTTGAGGAGCCGCTGGCTCAGCTGGGTCTGCCCCGCGGCGTACTGGTTGCAGCCCTCCGTCGGGGTGACCGAATTCTCGTACCGACGGGTGCCGATCGGATTCGTGCTGGTGACAGCGTCTTGTTGATCACAACGACCAAGAGCGCCGGGCAGCTTGATGATTTTCTCGAGGCCGGTCAAGCGTGAACCTCCGGTTCTGCGCATTTTTGCTGGGGTGGCTTCTGCTGCTCGGAGCAGCCTTCCTGCTCCTGCCGCTCGGGGCTGCCCTTTTGTTCGGGGAGTCTGTCCTGCCGTACTGCTGTGCGATTGGACTCGCTGCCATAGGTGGTGGGGCAACTGTTCGATACATCAAACCGACCGATAGGAAAATTCAGCCGAGGGACGGCTTTCTTGTTGTTACCGGCGCCTGGATCCTCATTTCTCTCATCGGTGCTATCCCCTATGTTGCAGCCGGGGCTCTCGGCCCTGTCGATGCAATCTTCGAATCGGTCTCAGGCATTACGACGACCGGGTCCACGGTGATTGCCGACGTCTCGACCCTGCCGAAGGCCCTTGTGCTGTGGCGCGCCATGAGTCAGTGGCTCGGGGGAATGGGCATTATTCTCTTCACGATCGCCATTCTGCCGCTGCTGGGCATCGGTGGAATGCAGCTCTTCAAGGCCGAGGTCCCAGGGCCGGTGGCAGACAAGGTCCAGCCTCGTCTGGCCAATACCGCCCGGTCGCTCTGGGGGATCTACGTGGGGTTGACCGCACTGGAGTGGTTGTTGTTGAAGCTCGCCGGCATGACCGGCTATGAGGCTCTGTGCCACTCGTTCACGACCCTGGCAACCGGCGGCTTTTCCACGAGGAATACCTCCATCGGCGAGTTTGGCTCGCCGTTGATCGAGTGGATCATCGTGTTCTTCATGTTGATGGCCGGCATCAATTTTGTTCTCCACTACAAGATTCTCGTTGGGCGGGGGCGGGAGGTCCTGAAAGACGCCGAAATTCGATATTTCCTGGCGCTGGTTGTCGGCGTAACTGCCGTGTTGACCCTGGTTGTTCACGAGCCGGGCAACGGCTTTTTCGACTCTCTCCGTCTGGCAGCGTTTCAGACCGTTTCACTGGTAACGACCACCGGGTACGCGACGACGGATTTCGAGCTGTGGCCGGCCCTGGGGTTGATGTTGGTGGTTGTTCTCCTGATTCCCGGGGGCATGTCCGGGTCGACGGGGGGTGGCACCAAGAGTCTTCGGGCATTGCTGGCCTTCCGATCGCTCAGGGTGACCTTGCACCGCCTGATCCACCCTCACGCCGTTCGACCGGTCAAATATGGTGGAGTCGTCGTTGAGGAGTCGGTGCTCTCGGGGATCTGGGCATTCCTGACTGCATACATTTTGTTGGCAGTTTTCGGATCCATGGTCGTGGCCGCGCATGGCTACGATGTATTGACCTCATTGACGGCGTCCCTGACCGCGATCGGCAATGTAGGACCGGGGCTGGGACAGGTCGGGGCCTACGACAATTTTGCCCACTTCCCGGGCTTGGTAAAAATTAGTCTGGCCATCTTGATGCTTTTCGGGCGCCTGGAGATTTTCACGATTCTGGCGCTGCTGACCCGGGAGTTCTGGAGACGATGAAGGCGTATAATTATGGTCAAAGAAGAGGAGGCGTTTGATGAGCGCATTCGAAGATCTGGCGCGGGAAGTGACAGTTCTGATTCTGGGTGGGGGACGTGGCACACGTCTCGCTCCCCTGACGACCAGAAGATCCAAGCCTGCGGTGCCGATTGCGGGCAAGTACAGGCTGATTGACATCCCGATCTCAAACGCGATCAACTCGGGTATGGAACGGATGTATGTCTTGACCCAGTTCAATTCGGTGTCGCTGCACCGACACATCAGCCGCACCTACCGATTCGACGCCTTCTCCCGGGGTTCGGTCAGTATCCTGGCCGCCCAGCAGACACCGGACGGGACTTCGTGGTTCCAGGGTACGGCGGACGCAGTCCGGCAGAACATCAACATCATCCGGGATGTGAGGGCGAAGCACGTTTTGATTCTGGCCGGTGATCACATGTATCGGATGGATTACCGCCAGTTATTGAGAGATCATGTCGAGAATGACGCGGACATCACCATCGGTGTCATGCCCTGCTCCGAGGAGGAAATTGCTGAGTTTGGCGCTGCCCGGGTCGACACGAGCGGTAGGATCCTCGAGTTTCGGGAGAAGCCCAAGACAGCCGAGGCCAGAGAGGGCATGGAAGTTTCTCCGGATCTGCTCCGGAACAAGGGCGTACGTGCTGATCAACCTTTTTTGGCGTCAATGGGCATCTATCTGTTCAAGAGAGACGCATTGCTGGAAGCGCTGGATAATGAGCTGGTCGATTTTGGGGGAGATATCATCCCGAGCGAAGTGCCTCGTCGCCGCGTCCAGGCACACTTTTTCAAAGGCTATTGGCGGGATATCGGGACGATCCGGGCGTTTTTCGACGCCCATATGGATTTGGTCGCGAGTAGGCCTGCTTTCTCGTTTCATGATGCGGCCTGGCCGTTTTACACGAGACCGAGGTACTTGCCGGGCGCCCTTTTGCAGGACTGCCGGTTTGACCACGCACTGCTCGGTGAGGGCTCAGTTCTCGAAGGAGCAACGGTCAAATACTCGGTCATCGGGATCCGGTCGTCGGTTCGAGGTGCTACCCTGGATCATGTGCTGTTGATGGGTGTCGACTCCCATTTTCCGGATGCGGATTCATCGGCGCCGCTGGTCGGAGTTGGACCAGGCTCCGTTATTCGAAACGCCATCATCGACAAGAACGCCCGCATCGGCCGTGATGTCCGGATCGTCAACGAACAAGGCCTTACCGAGGCCGACGGTGATCAATGGTTTATCAGAGACGGCCTGGTCGTCATCCCGAAAAATGCCGTGATTCAAGACGGAACGGTAATCTGACGCGTCCGAGTCCCAGAAAGGTTCCAGCCCCGGCTTAGGAGGTCGCGCATGTCTCAAGGTATCAAGGTCAATTCGCGAGTGCTGGATATGGAGTATGCGGTCCGAGGACCAATTCCCCAACGCGCGGCGGAGATGGCTGCCCAGGGCCGGCAAATTATTCCATGCAACATCGGAAACCCCCAGGCTCTCGGTCAACAACCGATCAGATTCTACCGGCAGGTTCTCGGCTTGCTTGAAGATCCTGCTGCCATCATCAGGGAGCGGGAGCTCCGTGCGGCCGGCATTGTCCAGGCCCTACCGGAGGATGTAATCGACATCGCGGCAGCCATGCTCGACGGGAGTCGGACTGGCACGGGCGCCTATACGGAGAGCGCGGGCTTCAGGTTTATTCGGGAGGCTGTGGCGCGTTTCATCGACTCGAGAGACGGCGTCGCCTCCGGCAGCACGAAGGGATCTGATCCGGACTCGATCCTTTTGACCGACGGCGCTTCGGGAGGGGCGGTCTACGTTCTGGAGGCCCTGATTTCGGATCCGCAAGATGGGATATTGGTTCCGATTCCCCAGTATCCCCTCTACTCGGCGACCATTACCCGCTGCGGGGGCGTCCTGGTGGGCTATCACCCGGATGAAGAGGCCGGCTGGACGCTGGGCCGTGACAACATGGAACGGCCGTTGAAGGCCGCCACCGAGAATGGTGTGAAGGTCAAGGCAATCGTCGTCATCAACCCGGGGAATCCCACCGGGGCTTTGCTTGACCGACAGTCTATGCGCGAGGTGGTCGATGTCGCACGTGAGTGGGGACTGGCCATCATTGCTGACGAGGTCTACCAGGAAAACACCTATGGGCAGGAATGGAGCTCCTTCGCGTCGATCATCGGCGATGAGCCTATTCCTTTGTTCTCGCTCCATAGCGTGTCCAAGGGTTTCTATGGCGAGTGTGGCCACAGGGGTGGTTATTTGGAAGTGCGTCACGCACCACCGGTCGTCGGAACAATTCTCGACATGAGGGACATCCTTGTCAAACAGGCATCAGTCAATCTCTGTCCCAATACGATGGGACAATTCCTGGTTCATTTGATGGTGACAGGCCCTGCCGAGGACTCGGAAACACACCGAGTATTCCTCGAGGAAAAGGTGAGGGTGCTGGATGACCTTCAGGCCAAGGCCTCAATGATTCGAGGCTATTTCGACCAGATGACCGGTGTTGAATGCTTCGGTAGAACCGGTGCAATGTATCTTTTTCCCCGGCTCGGGCCACTCCCCGAGGGTCAAACCGATTTCGACTACTGTATGGCTCTTCTGGAGAAGACCGGTCTGGTCACCGTCAACGGCGCTGGTTTCGGACAAGCTCCGGGAACGCACCATCTCCGGATGGCCTTTTTGCCTCCGTTCGAGTTGATCGAAGAGGTGATGCCCGAGTGGGTAGCATTCCACAATGGGTGGCGCACCGCCCGATAGGAGCGTGGAGGGCAGTCCAGAATTCATCCCTTTCCGCTTTCCGGTGTCCGATGTAAACTCGGGTGGAACAATGACTAGGTTTTCGTTGGGAGGCCCGCATGCATATTAACGACATCCTCAAGGCCGCTGCCGAGAGGAAGGCATCTGATGTCCATATCAAGGTAGGAGCTCACCCGGTCGTTCGAATTGACGGCAAGCTTCAGCTCTTGACAGAGTTCAAGCGCCTGATGCAGGAAGACACGATCGCCATGGCGTTCTCGATGATGTCCTCGCGACAGAAGGAGCGCTTCAAGCAGTTCCTGGAAACCGATATCGCCTATAGCGTGCCGGGCCTGGGACGATTTCGTGTCAATATTTTCCAACAGCGGGGATCGGTCGGCATGGTCTTGCGCTTGATTCCATCCCGAATCCTCAACTTCAAGGAACTCCAACTGCCGAGAGTGATGGAAAAGATCTGCGAGGAACAGAGAGGACTGGTTTTGGTGACCGGAACTACCGGATCGGGGAAGTCGACAACTCTCGCTGCGATGATCGATTACGTCAACACCCACCGCATCGAACACGTGATGACGATCGAAGACCCGATCGAATACCTTCATCGGGACAAGAAGTCGATCGTCAATCAGAGGGAAATCGATGTCGATACGAAGAATTTCACAAATGCTCTGAGGTCTGCACTTCGCCAGGATCCCGATGTGATTTTGGTCGGTGAGATGCGTGACTACGAAACGATTGAAACGGCGCTTCTTGCGGCGGAGACTGGCCATCTGGTTCTGTCGACACTCCATACATTGGATGCCACAGAGACGATCAACCGGGTGATCTCAGTCTTCCCCCCGCACCAGCAGAAGCAGATTCGAATCCAACTGGCTGCGGTCCTCAAGTCAATCATCTCCCAGCGTCTGATGCCTCGTGCCGATGGTCTGGGCAGGGTACCGGCGGTCGAGGTCCTGATTTCGACGTCTTACATCAAGGACTGCATCGAAAACAAGGAGAAGACAAAACTGATTCGGGATGCCATCAGTCAGGGCACCTCGCAGTATGGAATGCAGACTTTTGACCAGTCGCTCTACCTGCTTTACAAGAACGGATTGATCACGCTGGATGAGGCGCTTCGACGTGCGACCAACCCAGACGAATTCAAACTCAAAATTCAGGGTATCCAAAGCACTTCCGACATTTCCCAGGAGGAGATGGACGGAGTGCTGCAACTCGGAACCGAGGAAGGCATGGAGGGCTTTTCTGAGGAATCCGCGTTTGAATTCGGAAACCAGGACAGCTAGGACCGCGGGCCGGATTGGCCCTCTGAGGTCGACTGTTGTTTGAGGGTCTTCTGTGGGCCCATCCCGCCCGCGCTCCTAGAATGCGCTGCGCGCAGTTGGGTTATTGGAGTCTGAGCTGAGGGAGGTAGTTATGAACCGTGAGGCCTCCCAGGCGTTGACGGCGGCACTGAAACTGCTTTCCCGCCGAGACTACTTTCAGGCGGAGTTGGCCTTACGGTTGACCAAAAAAGACTTCCGGCTGGAGATAGTCGAGGATGTTCTGAGGCGTTGCAGCGACATGGGCTACCTCGACGACGCCACCCTTGCCGAGCGATTTGCCGAACTGAGGGCGCCGACGCGTGGTTGGGGGCCGGCCCGGATTCGGGCGGAACTCGTTAAGAGGGGGGTTGATGAAGCGGTTTCGTTGAGGGCCTCGAATCTCCCCGAAACAATCCTTGATCAGGCGATGGCAACCGCGCTTCGTCGTGCGGAGGTTCGTGCGCGGGACGGTTGGTGGCGAACTGGAGAGGGGCGCTCGCTGATGATAAGCTCTCTGCTCCGCAGGGGCTTTGAGCCCGAAGAGGCCCACCGTGTCGTGGGCCGTCAGTGCGAGATAAGGGAGGCCGCAGATCATGCCATCAATGACCAGCCGGGAGATCCGGAAGGCATTTCTTGATTTTTTTGAAGAACGAGGACATCAGGTCGTTGCATCGTCCTCACTGATGCCGGCGGGTGACGCGACATTACTGTTCACCAACGCCGGGATGAATCAATTCAAGGATGTGTTCGCCGGGCGCGAGGTCCGGGCCTACAGCCGGGCTTGCTCGTCCCAAAAATGCGTGCGGGCCGGTGGCAAGCATAACGATTTGGAAAACGTCGGCTATACCGCCCGGCACCAGACATTTTTTGAGATGCTGGGCAACTTTTCGTTTGGGGACTATTTCAAGGAAGACGCCATTCGGTTTGCCTGGGACCTGCTGGTCGATGTCTACGAACTGCCCGTCGAGCGATTGTGGTTCACCGTCTACACCGATGATGACGAGGCGGCAGCCTTGTGGGAGAAGGTCGGCGCCCCGCGAGATCGGATTCTCCGTTTTGGCGACGAGGACAACTTCTGGTCAATGGGCGAGGTTGGACCCTGTGGTCCCTGTTCGGAGATTCACTATGACCGCGGAGACGATCCGATGGCTGATGGCCGTGCCCCACTGGTCAACGGCGACGGCGACGACATCATTGAGATCTGGAATCTGGTCTTTATGCAATACGAACGGGACATCGAGGGGGCGTTGCATCCTTTGCCCCGGCCCTCGATTGACACCGGTGCAGGGCTGGAACGATTGGCGACCGTTCTTCAGGGATGCGAAAGCAACTACGAAACCGATCTTTTCCTTCCGATTCTCAATGCAATCGGTGGCCTGGTGGAGAGGCCCTACACACCGTCCGACAGTCTGGCGGCGGCTTATCGGGTGATTGCCGACCACATTCGAGCGTCGGTCTTTCTGATGACGGACGGTGTCGTTCCGTCCAACGAGGGACGAGGGTATGTTCTCCGCCGAATTATCAGACGGGCGCTTCGATATGGCCGGAAACTTGGGTTGGACGGCGCCTTTCTCCACACCTTGGTGCCGGTAGTGGTCACCGAGATGGGAGGAATCTATCCAGACATCGTCGAACGACAGGGGGTCGTAACGACTCAATTAAGGCAGGAAGAGGAACGTTTTGCCCGTACACTCAACTCGGGAACCGACGTCGCCGGGAGAGAGTTGGAACGCCTCAAGCGCAAAGGTGAGACGGTAGTTCCCGGTGAATTGGCCTTCAACTTGTATCAAACCCACGGAATTCCGGTCGATCTCCTGGAGGAGTTTGCGCAGGAGGAGGGATTGAAACTGGACCGGAAGGCATTCGAAGAGTGTCTCAATGCGGAAAAAGAGCGTGGACAGGCGTCATGGAAGGGCGATGTGCAGGCTCGATTGAGGACGGAGTACGAGTCTTTGGCCGAGAGGGGCGTGAAGTCGATCTTCGAGGGCTACGAAAAGCTCGAGCAGAAAACCCAGGTCGTCGGGCTTCTCGACGGCGAGGGAGAGGTCGAAGAGCTGATTCAAGGGGCTTCGGGCGAAATCGTGCTGGAAGCGACCCCATTTTATGCAGAGAGCGGCGGACAGGTCGGCGACAAAGGTTACCTGAGTTGGAATCGGGGTCGTGCCGTCATCACGAACACCCAGAAACCGCTCGAGGGATTGATAGTCCACACCCTTACAGTTGAAGAAGGTCAGTTGAAAGTCGGAGATGCTGTGACAGCCACAGTCACACAAGGCGAGAGACTGGACACGCAGCGCAATCACACGGCCACGCATCTGCTTCATTCCGCTCTCCGGGGAGTCCTGGGGGAGGCCGCCCAACAGGCAGGATCCCTGGTCGATCCTGACCGCTTGCGGTTTGACTTCAACTGGGGTGAGCCGGTGTCGTTCGACCAATTGCAAGAGATTGAGCGCCGAGTCAACCGGGCGATTGTCTGTAACGAAGCCGTTACCAAGCAATACATGTCCGTCGATGCGGCTCGGGAACTCGGGGCGATGGCTCTTTTTGGAGAAAAGTACGGCGAGACCGTCCGGGTCGTCTCCGTAGGTGAAGGCGACGTCTCACGTGAACTCTGCGGCGGGTGTCACGTTCGACGGACGGGTGACATCGGAACATTTGTCATTCTTGGGGAGAGGGGCGTTGCGGCCGGCGTTCGGAGGATCGAAGCGGTGGCGGGTCGCGGTGCAGTTGAATTTCTCCAGGGGAGATTTCGTATTGCCGCCGATTTGGCCGGACGCTACCAGACATCGTTTGAAGGCCTGGCCGGCCTGTTGGAGAAGAGGGATGTCCACCTGGCCGCATTGGAGGACGAGGTCCGTACCCTCAAGCACAAACTGGCAACCGGGGGTGGGGGCGGCGATGAAGTGCGGACTGAAATCGGCGGCTTCACGGTACTCGCTCGCCATGCTCCGGAGATGTCGTCGTCTGAGTTGCGGGATCTCGCCGACACTTTGCGCCAGCGGCTGGGGAGCGGCGTCGTCGTATTGGGAATGGAATCCGGGGGGAAAGCGACCCTGCTGGTTGCCGTGACGGAGGACCTCGTATCGAGGGTCAAGGCTGGTGAGATCGTCAATCCTCTGGCCGAGATCGTCGGCGGCCGGGGCGGAGGCAGGCCGAATCTGGCACAGGCCGGCGGCCCCGATGCAGAGAGACTGGGTGAGGCCCTGCAGGCTGTCCCGGCAGTCATCGAGGGCCTCACAACGTCATGACCACTTCCGAGAGGGGAGAGGCCGACGCTGGCTTTCGGGCCTTCCGATGGCCTGATCTCGAAGGCGAGTACGCCGCGTCAGTCGACGGTCCAGACATCGAGTCCGGCATTCGAGATATCCTGGACCCGGCATCAGCGGTAACGACGATTCACTGGGGGCGGAACTACATCTATGAATCGTCGATGCCGACTCCCCTTGGTCCCCGTTCGGTGGTCGTCAAGCAGTTTCGGAACCACGGTTGGCGGCGTGCACTTGACCGACGCCTGAGAGGCAGCAAAGCGACCCGGTCGTGGCGCATCGCAAAGGCCTTGATTGAGGCCGGGCTGCTGACCCCAAAACCCATGGTCCTCGCGGAGTCTACCGAAGAGGAGGGGAACTCCCACTATGTTGCCGAACTACTGAAGCCGGCCCATGAGGTCCGGCATTTTTTCAGACGTCTCCAGAACCAGCCTGATGCCGGTCAGTTCCCGGAAGTTAACGAGATCGACTTTCTGCGGCGTCTGGGCGCCCTGGCTCGATCTCTTCACGATGCCGGTATCTGGTATCGGGACCTGTCTCTTGGAAACGTGCTGGCTCACCCCAAAGGGGATGGCGCCTTGGAGTTGTATCTGGTCGATTTCAACAGGGCCAAGATCAAGAAGCGCCTGGGACTGTGGCGGCGCTCTCGAGATATCTGCCGATTTCCAATCGTCAAGCGGTGCCACCGTGAGGCGTACCTCGAGGGGTATTGGGGCCTGATCCCGCCGCGGTCGAGCCCAAAGTGGTGGTTGTACGTCATCTCGGTGCGGGGCTATATCCTCAAGCACCAGGTCAAGAATGCTCTCAGAGGCAAGGGGATGCAGGGAACGACCGCCAAAGGCTTGCGGGGCGGCAAGCACCACGCACATATTCCGGCGGCGGGGGAGGGTGCATCCATTCGTGACCAGGTGGTGTGGGATCGTCTTTCGGATCAGCCCCACCAGCATGCCTCAAAATGGCAGAAAACAAAGATACGACTGGCTGATGCACCCGATCACCTCGCTGACATTGCCACTGTGTTCGGGGCGGCGCCCAAGGTGCTGGCGAAATATCGAGAGCTGAAGGCCGGATTGTGGCCGGAGTCCACTCCATTCCAAGGGATCGGAGTGGCCGTCCGTCCCTGTCCCGATGATCCTGAGGCCCACTTCGAGGCCCTCAAGGGGCTTGGTGTCCGATACGTTTTGCTGCGCCTTCATCCTTGGGACACCGGACACGAAGCCGAGGAGGCATTGGCCCAGAGGCTCTGTGACACAGGCATCGAGGTCGCATTCGCCCTGCCTCAGAACCGGGAGTTGGTCACAGATCTACCGAGGTGGAAGGAAGCAGTAGGGCGTCTTGCGGAGGCATTCACCCCATACGGGCGGCACTTCATCATCGGCCACGCGATCAATCGGTCGAAATGGGGAGTGTGGACCTCCCGGGAATACTCTCGTTTGCTCAATGCGGCCGCCGAGATTCTCAGAGCTTATCCCGAGGTCGAAATACTCGGTCCCGGCGTCATCGACTTTGAGTTCCAGGCAACGCTGGCCGCCCTTCAAAGGAATAAACCGAGCGTGCATTTTGACGCCGTCGCCAGCCTGTTGTATGTCGATCGACGGGGCGCACCCGAAAACCCCCAAATGGGGCTGGATACCGTCGGCAAGGTGACTCTCCTCAAGGCCATCTGTGAAACGGCGAGATTCGGGAGCCCGCGATCCTGGATTACCGAGGTCAACTGGCCTTTGTGGGAAGGACCTCATTCACCGGCCGGGCGTTCGGTTTCGGTTGATGAGGAGTCCCAGGCGAACTACCTCGTACGCTACTACCTGCTGACCTTGACAAGCGGCATGGTCGAACGCCTCTACTGGTGGCGGCTGGCGGCTCGCGGCTACGGACTGAGCACGTTCGAGCCGGATGGAACGTTGCGGCTTCGTCCCTCGTATAGGGCCTTGAAGACCTTGACGGCCCAGTTGGATGGTGCAACTTCGCTTGGGCCGCTTGAGAGTCCCTACGGCACCTACGTCTTTCGTTTCGAAACAAACGGCGGACAGTTGTTGGTTGCATGGGCTCTCAATCCTGGCGCCCGCGTAGAACTTCCGGGAGTTCCTCGTGGTGTTGTGGATCGGGACGGCCGACCCGGTGAGGTTCCGGACTCCGCGTCTGTCGTGCTTGGTCCCTCGCCGATGTACTTCGATTGCTGACCCCGGCCTTCGGGTTCCAGCCCCGGCCTTCGGGGTCGCCGATGGCGCCCCCGCTCGGTGCATTTTCCTCAAGGGGCAACATTTCTCGGGCCGGAAGGCAACCGCCCCTTGAGGAAAACGACCTCGGCGGCCTACGGCGTTGGCCGAGACG
>JAUXDC010000268.1 GCA_030618605.1 Holophagae bacterium
GGCGCTCAGGCGTTGCTGTCTGTTCCCAAGTCTGTGACGTCTTTCAGGGGCAACGGCTCTTCAGGGACCTCATGGCGCGTTCTCCAGGAACCGACCAACACCGTCAAAAGACCGAGCATCACCTCGTCGACAAAGGGAAGAAAATCCGGCACAACCAGATCAGCGAGGAACAGCAGGAGCATAATCAGGAACAGCCACGGATATTTCAGCCGGGGCAGAAATCGTTGAAGCAGGAGAGAGACCGGTCCACCGGGTGTTGCTTTCATGATTCACTCATTCTACGCGATCACCCTCCAATTCAATGAAAAACTCAAGCGGGCTGGAAGCCCGCGCCACAATCGCTCGACCCTTTGTGGCGCGGCCATCTTGGCTGCGCAGGGCCACATGCCTCGGACCTTAACTGAACAGTATTGCCGCGCCTTTCCAAGCTCCCTGGGGATGGGTCGCTATTCCCCCGTCTCCTCACCGGTGACAATCCGCCAGACTTCAGCAGGGGTCCTGTCGTACCTCTTCGAGAGTTCCCGCAGTGAATCCGCAGATTCGGCCTCGATACCCTGTGCATCGAGGCGAATGAGGGCCTCCTCGAGAGTGATCCCCACTTCCTGGGCCACGTCACTGAGGGAACGTCTGCCGAGGCCCCTCGAAACCGACCCAACAGGTCTAACCCCCTCATCTCCAACTGGTTGAACTGCCACCAATACCTGATAGAGGACCGCAGGGGTAGTGCCGTTTTCGTCGGACATTTCGCGAAGTGTCTGGTCAGGCCCTTCGACTGTGAATCCCGCTGCTTCCAGGGCCGACCGGGCACTCTCTCGATCAATTCCCAGGCTTTCGACTGCCTGAAGCATCGTCCATTCCTCGGCATGTGGTGCGGGCGCCGAATTTTGTGGTGTCTCCCAACTCTCGGTGGCCCACTCTCCAAGCCCGGTGACCCAAGTGAACGGGGGAATAGCGGCCACCGTTCCGGCCAGAACCACAACAGAGAGAATCAACGAGAACAGCAACGACATGCGAAAGGGAGAATCCGGGCGCCGACTGCGTTTCAGGTAATTCCAGATTGCACGCCGGTTGAGGTCCAGGAGGTGAAAAAAGCCTCCCACAACGAAGACCAGAGACGCCAATGTATGAATGGCCTGCCACTGCTCCTTGGTCAGACCCAAAAGGGCCCAGTCAGTCCAATGAGCTATCCGGCCGGGCGGTGAGATATAGAGCACGACACCGGACACCAGCAGTGCGAGGAACATCCACAAGAGTGTCAGTGAGGTCAGAGCACGAAAGTTGAATCTTGGCAGAGCCATGCGCGTCTCCAAAAAAAAATGCGCCCCCCGGTAAGAGGGGCGCTTGTTACGAAAATTCTATGCTACCCGCGTCCGCCGCCACCACGACGGCCACCGCCACCTGAACCGCTACGCGAGCCCGAACCCTGGCCGCCCTGCCCCTGACCACCTTGCCCCTGACCTTTCGAGCCGTTGCCAGTGCCGTCCGTGGGTCCGACACCCTGGTTGCCGGCGCCGTCTCCGGGCCCGTTCTTACTGCCCTTGGCATCGCCGGCGCCTTGTCCTTGTCCCTGACCCTTCGTGCCATTGCCTGTGCCGTCCGTGGGTCCGACACCCTGGTTGCCGGAACCGTCTCCAGGGCCGTTCTTCGCCTGGAGTTTCTGACCCTCGGCCTCTGGCGTCTGAGCCTGGGCCTTGGTCTGGTTCTTGACCTGGCTTTTGGTCTGGGTTGCAGTCTTCTCCGGGGTCTCCGTTTCCTGCGCCGAAACAAAACCGCCCGTCGCAAAGACCAAAGCTCCCGTGCCAATGATGGTCGTAAGTGTCTTTCCGGTAATCCTCATGATCAATCCTTTCCGGCGAGAGTTATATCAGCACAAAGCCTGTTCGCCGTTGGAAGCAAACTAAGGCAGGATTCGTGCCAAGAACTCCCTTCTCTCTGCAATCAAATATTACCTTATTAATTTCAATCATTTACAGAAATATTATTGATCACAACCCACAGCCGGGATGTATCTACCGAGGCTATACAACTCAGAGTTGAGTCATGGACCTGCAATTTTTGCAGTGGACTGCAAGAGATGCATTGAACAGCGGTTGGCAGAGGCAGGTCGGGAGTTGGCGTAAATTGGCGGATCCGGCTGGGAGAAAGCAATTAGCCGTTAGCTGTTAACGGTTAGCTCGGAGGGAGCAGCCTTTCGAACCCTGAAGGCGGAGAGTCGTCTCAATGCGGGAAAAAGTTCTCGCTTCCTTGCTCATGGCTAAAAGCTCATACCTAATAGCTTCACCTCGCGTAGAATCTCTGGGAAAAGAGATTATTGACGACCGCCACGCGGGGCAACGGAGACACATGAAACCCGAGAATATTCGAACACTGCTTGAGAAACTGGCTATTGGGAACCTAGATATTGATGACGCGGTCGATCAGCTTGCGAGACCTCAAGGCATCGACGACCTGGGGTTTGCCCAGTTGGACACCGACCGCAAGAACCGGACCGGCATGGCCGAGGTGATCTTCTCTCCCGGGAAGACCACCGAACAGCTCGAACAGTTGATCGAGCGAAGTCTTGCCCACCACGGCTCGGTGTTGGTCACCCGCGTCGAGTCCGAGCGCGCAGCGGCTCTGGACCGGACATTCGAGAACCTCCAATACAACGCCTCGGGTCGCATCCTGGCAACCCCTCCCCCGTCGCCTCGGGTCCACCCCACGGTCGCCGTCGTCTGTGCCGGCACCTCCGACCTCCCCGTTGCCGAAGAGGCCGCAGCAACCCTGGAACACTTCGGCCATGAAGTCGACCGGATCACCGATGTCGGCGTCGCCGGCATCCATCGCCTCTTCGGCGTTCTCGACCGTATGAAAAATGCACGCGCCGTGATCGTCGTCGCGGGAATGGAAGGTGCGTTGCCGTCGGTCGTGGCGGGGTTGATCAGCCGTCCCGTCGTGGCCGTACCCACCTCGATCGGCTACGGCGCTGCATTCGGAGGTGTTGCGGCCCTACTGGGCATGCTCAACGCCTGCTCAGGAGGCATCGGCGTGGTTAACATCGACAACGGATTCGGCGCCGCCACCCTGGCTCACCGCATCGCACGCCACGATCCCGAAGGAGGAAAATAATGACTTCCCGTATTCTCTATCTCGACTGCGCGGGCGGCGTCGCAGGGGATATGCTGCTCTCGGCCCTGGTAGAGGCCGGCGCCGATCCAAAAGCCGTCGAGGCCATCCCCACCAGCCTCGGGTTTGATGACGTCTCGCTCCAGTGGTCGTCGGGCCGTCCAGGCGGTTTTGCCGCCCGCCGTCTCGAGGTCAACTTCGACCCCGCGGCACATCCACATCATCGAGGTCTTCGCGATCTTGAAGAGCTGATAGACAGAGCATCAGCCCCGGCCACTGCCAAGGAACGGGCCAAAGAGGTCTTCCTGACATTGGCCAGGGCCGAGGCCGCCGTTCATGGAGAGACGCTTGATACCGTTCACTTCCACGAGGTCGGCTGCGTCGATGCCCTGATCGACATCCTCGGCGCCTGCATCACCCTCGAACAGCTTGCCGTTGACGAGATCGTCTGTTCATCCCTGCCGATGGGCTACGGCACGGTTCAATGTGCCCACGGAACCCTGCCCCTGCCGGCGCCGGCGGTTGCGGCGATGCTTCCTGGAATTCCCGTCCATGACGCCGGCGTCGAGGGGGAAACCGTGACCCCAACCGGCGCCGCCTTGGTGAAAACACTCGCCAACCACTTTGGACCGATGCCCGAAATGACGGTCGAAGCCGTTGGCGTCGGAGCCGGCAGTCGGGAATACCCCGGCCTTCCCAATGTTGTGCGGGCCTTCGTCGGAACTGCCACCGCCGTCGATGACACCATCCCAACCGAGGCCCTCCTGATCCAGTGCAATATCGACGATCTGGACCCTCGGGTCCTGCCCGTGGTCATCGAGCAGTTGCTGTCGGCCGGTGCCGTCGATGCCTACACCACACCGATCGTCATGAAGAAAGGGCGCCCTGGCCATCTGATAACCGCCCTGGCCCCGCAGGCCGCTCTTGATCCGGTTGTCACCACCTTGCTCCGCGAAACCACGTCGCTCGGATGCCGCATCACCCACGTCGACAAGCGGCATTTGCGTCGCCGCATGGAAACGGCTGACACGCCCTGGGGCCCGGTTCCCGTCAAGGCCGCCCTGATCGGTGACACAGTCGTACGCCGGGTACCCGAATTTGAGCCGTGTGCCGAGTTGGCCCGGGAGACAGGGGTCCCGGTCCGAGAAATTCTGGCGGCCGCAGGCGGACTGCCAAACGAGGATAACGATGATGACTGATACGGCGACCTACAATCGATTATTGCAGTGGTTCACAGGCCACGGCGGGGTCCTGGTGGCGTATTCCGGCGGGGTCGACAGCACCCTCTTGGCCAAGGCGGCCTACGACGCCCTGGGCACACGGGCGGTGGCCTTGACGGCGGTCTCGGCCAGCCTGGCCCCCCACGAATTGGATGAAGCCAAGGATCTTGCCGAGCGAATCGGTATCCGCCACCGCCTCGAGACCTCACACGAAACCTCCCTTGCGGCCTACGTCATCAACGACGGGGACCGCTGCTACCACTGCAAGAACGAACTCTATCGAATCTGCAGGAGCGTCGCCCACGAAGAAAAACTGAGCACCATCGTCAACGGCCTCAATACCGATGATCTCGGTGACCACCGGCCCGGCAGTCGGGCGGCGGACGAGTTCGGCGTACGATCGCCGTTTGTTGAACTCGGAATCGACAAGAAGATCATCCGGGAGTTCTCGGCTGAACTGGACCTCCCGACAGCGTACAAACCGGAGATGGCCTGTCTGGCCTCTCGTTTTCCGACGGGAACCCCCATTTCGATCACCGGTCTCGGCCGGGTGGCGACGGCCGAGGCCTTGATCGCCTCCCTGGGATTCAGTCAATACCGTGTTCGTTTTCATGACGACCTGGCCCGCATCGAGCTCCCTCCGGACGAGTTGCATCGGGCACTGGAACCGAAGCTCCGATCCACCATCATCGAGGGAATCAAGGCCGCGGGTTTTCTCTTCGTTACCATCGACCTCGAGGGCTACTCTCGGGGCAGTTCCAATGCCGTGGCGATGGGGAAGGAAGTGGATGGCAGGAGGGGGAGTTAGGGAGAGGGGGAGAGCGCACGTATAAAGTGAAGGCGGAACAATATGATATCGCCATTATATTGAATATTAGTGACCGAGAAATAACGAAAAATACTGCCACGACTGGTCGATCCCATTTTCGGGAAACTGGGAGACCAGATGCCGGGATACGAGGGGATCAAACGCGGGGACGTCGTCGGTTGGACCATGACCAATACCACGCGATCTCCCCCTCTCCCCCTCTCCCTA
>JAUXDC010000252.1 GCA_030618605.1 Holophagae bacterium
GACCGCTTCGAGCGCTTCGAGGACCTCCGCCGCCGTGGCAGTGTTCGGCAATACCCGATTGACACCCCTCCCAATCAGCTGCTCAACTGCGCCGATATCGACTTCCGGGGTCAGAATCACCAATCCAGCTTGTCTGCACCGCGCCTCTCTCGCACGAATCGAACTGAGCAGCACACCAAACCCGACGCCCGGCAAGGGAAGTTGGACAATGATGGCGTCAAAGGCCTGAGACTCGACCAATGCGGGGACCTCTGAATGCCACGGCTCCACACGAACGTTGAATCCGGCAGCCCTGACGACAGACAGCATTTCACCGTCGTTGGTGACGCCGGCACCAGTCAGCAGGATGCTTGTCTGTGCTCTCTCTGCCATGTCAAACCCTCCGGGCCCTCATTCAGCTCGGACCTCAGCTCATAATAAGAATACGCGCTCACGCCTATTTCAACCAGGGTTCTCATGTCAAAGGCACGTTAATCATGTATTGACATCCCCTCATGCGGCTGTTAGATTATCGCTCCCTCGGCGCTGACTGAGGCTGATCGAGCGGGAGTAACTCAGCGGTAGAGTGCAACCTTGCCAAGGTTGACGTCGCGGGTTCAATTCCCGTCTCCCGCTCCATCAATATCCGCCCGACTCTCCGGAGTCGGGCTTTTTCTTGACGCTCGCCAGATCCTCGCCTAGACTGACCAACCCTGGCGACGTGGCCAAGTGGTAAGGCAGGGGCCTGCAAAGCCCTCATCCGCCGGTTCGAATCCGGCCGTCGCCTCCAGATAAAAAAACCGCCGACTCTCGTCGGCGGTATTTTTTTCTTGCCCACGTGGGCCTCCTTCGGAGTCCCCCACGACTTTGCCATGGCCGGTCGTTCCGACCGGGCGCCGGTTCCTAGCTCTCGGTTTTTTTGGGCGCTGCTTTTTTAGTTGCAGTCTTTTTTGGAGCCGCCTTTTTCTTGCTCGATACAGCAGTCTCTTTCGGCGCCACTTTCTTCGCGGGTGCCTTCTTCGCGGGTGTCTTCTTGGCCGTGGCTTTCTTCGCCGTTTCGGACTTCTTGGCTGCAGTCTTCTTGGCGACCGGCTTCTTGGCTGCAGGCTTCTTGGCGGCCGGTTTCTTGGCTGCAGGCTTCTTGGCAGGCGCTTTCTTCTCGGCAACCTTCTTAACTGCGGCCTTTTTGGCTGGAGCTTTCTTCGCAGGTGCTTTCTTCACTGGTGCTTTTTTGGCCGGGGCCACTTTCTCCACAACCTTCTTGGGTTTCTCCAGGGCACTCATCAGTTGGGCGGCGAATCCGCTGACTGTCGGCCCGGAATCCGCACCGGTGTCCATGTGGGAAATGTATTCACTCCGTTCCTCGGCGATTTTCTGAGCCTTGATCGAGAGGCTGATTCGTTGGCGATTCCCATCGACCGCCATGATTTTGGTCACGATCTTCTGTCCTGGAGAAAAGACCTCACGAGGATCAACGCCCCGTTCCAACCCTGTTTCGGACATCGGAATCAAGGCGCTGACACCTACCTCCAACTCGACGAATACCCCGAAATCTGTCCCGTGCTCTACAGTTCCCTCAATTGTCTGCCCTTCCTGGTACCGCATCCCAATCCGTTCCCACGGATCGTGATCCGGCACCCGTCGAAGGGTCAGACCGATGCGATGAGCCTCTGGATCAACCTCTTTGATCCAGCCATTGAGAGTCCGTCCTTCCTGGAATTCTTCAGATTTGAGGTCCTGCCCCGGAGGTAGTTGGCTGACATGAAGGAGGCCGTCCAATCCCGGTTCGAGTTGAACAAAGACACCGAACGGCGCCTGCCGTACCACCGTTCCCTCAAACGCTCCCCCCTTCGGGAATCTTTCAACAAAGGTATCCCATGGATCCGCCTGCATCTGCTTGATACTCAACGAGATTCGATTCTTCTCCCGGTCCAGGCTCAGTACCTTTACCGTAACTTTTTCCCCGATTGCCAGCACATCCCCGGGCTTTCCAACCCGCTGGTGACTGATCTCGGTAACGTGAACCAACCCGTCAACTCCACCGAGGTCGACGAAGGCCCCAAAATCCGGCAGGGATCGTACGGTCCCCTCAACCACGGCGCCCTCCTCAAGTTTCTCCCATGCCTGGGTGCGCATCTCCTCGCGCTGGGCCCTCAACAAGGCAGCTCGGGAAACCACCAGATTGCCGCCATCCGCTTCATATTCCAAGACCTTGAACTGATAGGTCTGCCCAAGGTGGATATCCAGGTCCTCGTTCCGCGAATCGTCCATCTGCGACATCGGGCAGAAACCGCGAATTCCGGCGATGATGACGTCGAAGCCACCTTTCCGCCGGCCGCCAACCTTGCCCTCGACGGGCTCGCCGGTCGAGGCGGCGTCAATCAGGACATCCTTGAGCTTCTGTTCCACCGCCAACCGATGGGAAACCTCAATCTGCTGACCAATTGCGGTGACGACAACTTCGACTGGATCACCAGTTCCAGGTTGTTCCAGTTCCTCACGAGCCAGAACCGCTTCAGCTTTACCGCCAACGTCGACAAGTACTATGTCACCGTGGATCTCGACGATTGTGCCGAGCACGACGTCACCCACATGGACACTTCCGGCACCGACTCCCTCTTGGAGGGCTGCCTCGAATTCATTGATTTCGGGGGGTTTTTCGCTCATAATAAGCCTCGATGTTTGGAGTCCGGCAACCCGCAGATCACCGGGTCGAAAGGATAGCATAGACGGCGTATTCCAGGATGCAGGAACCTGCGTCCGGCGTCCCAGCGTCCCAGCTTTCTAGCCTTCCGCTCTCCACACCACCCTGCCACCAACAACCGTCGCTGCCGGACCTCCCTGCAGGGTGACGCCCCCAAACGGCGTGTTTCGGCCCTTGGAGACGAACGATGCAGGATCAACCGTGACGGATCTTTCCAGATCCAATACCGTCAAATCGCCAGGCGAACCCTCCGCGAGACTTCCTCCGGGCACACCAACAATCCTCGCGGGAGTCACGGACATCAGCCGGACCAGGGCTGAAACGTCGATAACCCCAGGCCTCACCAGTCGATCGAGAGCCAGAGAAACCGCCGTCTCAAGAGCACTGATACCAAACGGCGCATCCGCGAAATCCATCTCTTTCTCGTCCTGGTGGTGAGGTGCATGGTCTGAGACAATTGCGTCGATCGTTCCGTCGGCAATCCCCTCGATGATCGCCCTCCGGTCATCATCGGTTCTCAAAGGCGGATTCATCTTCCACTGGGGATCGTAATTGGACCCGGCAACATCCTCGTCGGTCAACGAGAAATGATGGGCCGAGACCTCACAGGTGACCCTGGAACCACGTGCCTTTGCGACTCTGATGGCTTCGACCGAGCCCGCGGTACTCAGGTGTCCAAGATGGAGCCGGCCCCCCGTAAACTCCGCCAGCAGAATATCCCTCGCGACAAACGCCTCTTCCGCAGCCGCCGGCATCCCCCGCAGGCCGATCCGGGTCGATACTCGGCCCTCATGCATCGCGCCCCGATCGCTGAGCAACTCGTCCTGCGGGTGAACGATCATCGGCACATCGAAACTCTTGCAATATTCGAGGGCACGACGCATCAGCAGAGAATTGGCCACAGGGTTGGGTGAATCCGAAATCGCAACTGCTCCCGCCTGGACCATCTCCCCTATCTCGGCCAGTTCTTCACCCTTACAGCCCTTGGATAACGCACCTATCGGATAGACCTTAACCGCACCGGCACGATTGGCCTTTTCCATGATGTACCTCGTCACGGCGGGTTCGTCGTTGACGGGGTTGGTATTGGCCATACAGCACACTGCGGTGAACCCCCCCGCCGCAGCGGCCAGACATCCAGTCTCGATCGTCTCCTTGTATTCGTACCCCGGCTCCCTCAGGTGAGAGTGGAGGTCTATAAACCCGGGTGCCACCACCAGACCTTCAGCGTCAAGCTCGGGGGCGTCGGCAGCCTTGATCTCCCTCGCGAGTTTGGCGATACGTCCGTCCTCGATCAGGATGTCCATCAATTCGTCAATCCCCTGAACGGGGTCGATCACTCTTCCGTTACGAACCAGCAGCCGACTCACTTTTTCCTCCCGCCAACAAATACAGGATGGCCATTCGGATGGCCACACCGTTGGTTACCTGTTCCAGAATCACTGACTGATCTCCATCGGCCACCTCCGAGTCGATTTCGACCCCGCGGTTCATCGGCCCGGGGTGCATGACCAGGGCCCCCTCTTTGGCGAGGCGAAGCCGCTCAGGCGTCAGTGCAAAAAAGTCGTAATACTCCCGCATCGACGGGAAGTTCAGTTTCTTCTGCCGTTCCATTTGAATTCGAAGCATCATGACGGCATCTGCGCCCTCGAGGGCCGGTTCGAGACGGTGGTAGGCCTCCGCCTGCAACTCCTCCACCTCAACCGGAAGCAGCGACGCCGGGGCGGAAAATCTGACCTTCGCACCCATCTTCGTCAGCAAAAAGGCGTTGGAGCGGGCGACTCTCGAGTGCCGGATGTCACCGGCGATGACAACCGTCAGGCCCTCCAGGGACCCGAAGTGACGGCGGATCGTGAAAGCATCCAACAGCGCCTGTGTCGGGTGTTCGTTGCTTCCATCCCCGGCGTTGATCACCGAAGCCGAGACAACCCCCGCCAATCGGTGCGGTGCTCCGGTATTGGGGTGACGGATCACAATGAAATCCGGCGCCATCGCCATGAGATTTCTGGCTGTGTCGAAGAGGGTTTCACCCTTGGTCACCGATGAGGTCGAAGACGAGAAGTTCAAGGTGTCCGCAGAAAGTCGTTTCTCGGCGACCTCAAACGAGAATCGCGTCCGGGTTGACGGCTCCATAAAGAGGTTAACCACCGTCATGCCACGCAGAGCCGGTACCTTCTTGATCGGGCGCCGCGCCACCTCCAACAACTGCTCAGCGGTGTCCAGCAGAAGCTGTATCTCCCCAGCTTCGAGGGTGGCAATTCCTACCAGATCCTTTCCTGCCAACGCCGTTGCCGGCTCAATCCCCATCGGCCACCTCCGTGCCGGCCCAGACTCCGTCTTCGCCGTCAAATTCAAGCAAGCGGACCTGAACATCCTCCTGCCGAGACGTTTGGACCACCTTCCCGACCACATCCGCTGCGATCGGAAGCTCCCGATGCCCTCGATCTATCAAGACTGCAAGACGCACCGCTTTGGGACGCCCGTAGTCCACCAGGGCATCCAGCGCAGCCCGAATTGTCCGACCGGTGTAGAGGACGTCATCCACCAGATAGACCACCCGTTCATCCAGGTCGAAAGGCAATTCCGTACGCTTCAGCACCGGTTGGGAATGGGCCGGTCGCCAGGGGCCGACATCGTCCCTGTAGAGCGAGATATCGATCCGCCCCAGAGGGATTTTTTTCCCGGTGCCGGCCTCGAAAATCTCAGCCAACCGCTGGGCCAGGGGAACCCCACGACTATGGATACCGACCAGCACGATGTTGTCCCCGTCGTTTTCGAGGATTTCAGCGGCCATGCGAGCCAGCGTCCGTCCGATGCCTTCCCGGTCCAGGACCTGGACCAGGTTGCTTTTTTCACCGCTTCTTTTTTCGATCACGGCGTTCTCCTCCATGCAGAAATGAACAAAAAAAAACTCCCCTCAGGGATTTACAATCGTCCGTTTCGGCCTGTCTCCATCATCGGACGAATCCTAGCACAGAAAGGGTCCTTCATCCTTCCCCACCCCCTCTCTCCCCCTCTCCCTC
>JAUXDC010000149.1 GCA_030618605.1 Holophagae bacterium
CCCGTGACCATTCTCATCGACCCAATGCAACTCATACCGTGCGCCGGATGTGTCTGATGGCTGATCTTTGAAACTGAAAAACGATTGTCCCGCTTCGAGTTTGACCTCAGCGATCAATGCGGTATCGCCTGAGACGGATCGATAGAGGCGAACGAGAACGTCCTTGTGTTGACTTGCCACCTCAAAAGAAATGGTGACCTCGGTATTCGCCGGCGAGCTGTGTGCCGTTGCGGCGATGAAGAAGACGCAGACAGACAACACGCACATCAAAATACCATGTGCGCCTTTGCGAACGGTCGAGGTTGAGTTCCTCAATACCATAATCCTACGCCCAAATTCTATCTAAATTGCACGAATAGTCAACCCGGAGAGGCAGAACCTCTGGCCTAGGGGGACGGCGTGGCGCTGCCTGTTCCGTACTGTTAAAGTATCTCGTCATGAGAGTTCTGCTTTCTTTAATGCTCGTCGTATTGCCGGTATGCCACGTGGCTGCCGAGACTGTCAGCGTCTGTGCAGCCGGGCCCATTGATCACCGGGAGCTACAGATCTGGCTCGACACAGGTCTTGGGCTTTCGAAGAAATGTTCAGTTGCAATTGAAGAACTTGCCGTTGCAAAGCTCTTGGCCCGTGACGCACGCAGCCAAAATCTCGATAAGGATCCTGTTGTGGCTCGAAAGCTGCGAATGCTCGATGCGATGGCCTCTCGTGAGATGGCGAAACGGGTGATCGAGGCTCGCGTTGCCCAGCCTTCTCCCGATCAGGTTGCCGCTCTGATCGCCCGTCACGGAGGGTCCTTTGAACAAGCGGCTCGAGTCCGCCTGCGGTGGATCTATCGACGCGGCGCCGGCGATGATGTCGAAGCCATCTCTTTCCTCAAGGATATTCGCCGGCACATCCTCGACGGCGACATCAGCTTCGAGGAGGCTGCTCGACTGTACTCGCAGTCCGAGAGTCGCTACCGCGGCGGGTTTGCCGGTTCGGTCAGTGCCGGCGATATTTCACCGCAGTTGGCCGAGGTTGTATTCGCCCTTGGCGAGGGTGAGATATCTGAAGTCATCTCGAACGAGACAGGTCAGCACATTTTCCGAGTCGACAAAAAGACTCCGGCTCGTTTTATTACCGATGTTGAAAAGAATAGTAAAGCTCGAGAAATTGTTATCCAACTGGCAAAGAAGCAAGACTGGGATCACTTTATTCGGGGCATTCTGCGGACAGCACAACCCGTCATCAACCTTGAAAACCTCAGTTCAAATGACAATAAAACGATCGTGATGAAGCTTGGAACCGGGGAGACGTTGACGACGGCACAGACTCGCGACCTCGGCACATTCACGCCCGAGAAAGCGAGAGAGCGCCTTACCGAGATGGCGATTTTGATCAGATTGCCGGAGGCCGCCCGAAAACTAGGTTTCGAACTCGACGACGACATCCGCATCGAGTACGATTTGCGAAAAACCCGAAGACTGGCCACGATCATCATGCACCAGATACAAGACAAGAAGGTCGGGCCGCCGACCGAGAAGGAGATCGAGGCAGAGTGGCTCGCCGACCGGCCGAGGTACCGGGGCCAGGAGCGGTTTCGGTTGTGGCGGGCACATTTTGATCTCACTCATGATGATGCGGTTATTGAGGCCAATCGGCTCCGGGACTTGATTCTTGCATCGGAGTCAGAACTCACTGTGGCTGGGGATATCGATGCAACTGAGCGCTGGATCGACAATGGAAGCCTCATTGAGATGGGTCCGGTCGCCGCCAAGGTCATTCGAACTACAGACGAATCCGGGGTTCTGGGACCATTTCATCACGGCAACGACTTGTGGTTGATTCGAGTTCTCGAACACCAGGAACCGCAGATGCAACCTCTGGAAGATGTCTCCCTGCGGATTGCGACCAACCTCGAGGATTCAGCGCGCAAAGCCGTCTTCTCTCAGGTTTATGACGACAAACTGGCCTCTGCAGAACTCAAGAACATCAAGGATCCAGATTGTTCGTCGAAGAACCGGACAATAACGCCAAGAATCAGGAAGTTGGACTGAGCTCGCCAGGGCGGCTAAGGCTGTCGAGCCACATTTCTTCAAACTCGACGCCCGCATTGCTGAGGAGACTCTCCTTAACTCGCTTCAGCAGGCGAGGGCGTTCTGCCTTGATGTATTGCGCGAGTACCTGCGGGCGGACCTCGTCGAGTACGGGCACACTTTGTGCTTCGGTGGCAACGACCTCGAGTAAAACGAGGGAGCGGCCAGTCGAAAATGGATGCCCGTACTTGCCACTTTCTAAACCGAGAACCGAAGGCGAGGCATTTGGAAGAACCCGAGCCAATTGTGGGCCGGTGAGCCAACCCAAGTCGTCGATTGTGCCACCGAGTTTGAGTGCAAGTTTGTCAAGGTTCATTTCACCCCGTTCAAGCGCCTCGCAGCCCTTCTCAAGGTGGCTCATCAGGGCGACTGGTGAATCGTCGAGAGAAACCTCGAGGCGGCGAAAATGTGACTTTCGCGCGGTTGCGAAGCGCCTTGAGTTGGCTGAGAAGTAGGACGCGAGCTCTTCGTCACCAACACTCTCTTGAAGTTCGATCTCCAACTGCCGTTCGGCACGTAACCGTAGTTCAATTTCGCTGAGTGCCTTCGTTGTTTCGGTGTCGATTCCGGTAGTCGCTTCGACCCCTTGAAGAATCATCTCGTTTCGCACCAGTGTGAGGTAACCGAGAACGTAATCGGCCGCATTTTTTCGCTCATCGAGGTTCGAGTTCGCCCAGCGAAACCACCGGCTCTTGCTCATCGCGAAGTCACCAACTCTGAGAATTGTCTCATCCCCCTCTTGGCGAAGGGCTTTCGGTACGTCTTCCGCCTCGAAAATGATATCGCTTTCGAGAGGTGTCCAGAGCTCCTGGGCCGTCTCGTTGAGGCGATTCCATCTGGTTTCTATTTGGAGGTGACTGATCAGCTCGGAACGGCTTTCCTCGAAGGTCATCGATTGTTTGGGAGAGACCGAACGAACGAAAAACAGGTGGACACCGTCGCCACTGACCACAGGTTCAGATGGACTTTCCTGCTCCAATGAAAAAACAATCGCATCCAATCGCGGATCGAGTTGCCCAGGCTGGAATGTGCCGACGAAACCACGTCGATGTCGGCTTTCCGAGTCGGAAGAGGTTTCGGCGATGTCCTGGAACGATTCTCCTGAGAGAATTCTCTGGCGGACCTTTCTCATTTCTTTGATCGCGGCAGCTTGGTTCTCTTTGGACTCTGCACGGCGGAAGATGTTGTACAACTGGCGGCTTTCCGGTGTATTGAAGACTTTTTCGAGTTTGGTCCATGCATGTTGCAGTTCTTCTGCACTGGGTTCAGCGATCGGGCCCCGTCGTTTGAGGATTTTCGCATCGGCGACAAGGCGTCGCCGCTCGTCTCGCAGCGCAGAAATGAAGATGGCGTCCGTTTCAAGATCTGCTGCATCAAGGAGAATCTTGTGCAGGATCACCTCTTCTGCATGATCTTTCCACCACGAGACAGGATCGCTGGTATCGACGACCCGATCGACCGGAGGGGTGTTCACGATGTGGTCATCAAGTTCGCTCAAGCTCAGGCTGCCGCTATTCCAGCGTGCGACCAAGGGCTCGTTCGAGTGATCCACGCAGCCAGTCAACACGACGAAAACTCCAAGAATCCAGATCAGTTGTTTGGCCATCTTTCCTCCACCCGCTGTTTGAAATCCAGAACGGATTGATCGTGCAACGCGTTCATTGTCGCGAGAAGGTCTCGCGCATCGGACTCCCGATCCGTGGCGATATAGACAACAACGAGCGCCTGCAATACTTCGATATTGTCAGGCTGGAGCTCAAGGGCTCTCTCAAGGGCCTGCCCCGCCATTACTGGATCACCACTTCGGTGTCGAGCGATTCCCAGGGCTTGCCAAGCCCGAACGTTGAATGGGTTCCCGGTTGTTGCTTCTTCGAGTACCTTGATGCCTTCGATCAAGCGTTGACTCGAGGCCAATCGAATTCCGAGGTCGATCTTGCTTGAGAGGTGTTTTGGATCGATAACGAGTGCCCGATGCAGCGCTTTCTCCGCCTCTGCCGGTTGCCCGAATTGCAGCAGGCAGCGAGCGGTCAGGTATTGGCCCAGGGCAGTTGGAGTCTGGGCCTCGCTCGTTTCAATGGCGCCAATCATGCGTATCGCGCGGCGGTTGTTGATTTCAGTTGTCGCCAATGCGCTCATCGCCAAAGACCTGGCCGACTCCGAGAATTTGGGGTCGAGCAGTGGCACAAGGAGTTCGACCGCCTGATCGAAATTCCCAAGGTGGAGTTCGGTGGTTGCGAGCAACCGCACATAGTATGGATTCTCCGGGTTCTCGTCGACCAGTTCCTGAGCCAGAACATTCGCCATTCTGTCCTGGTGACTGAAGAGAAAGTTCTTCGCATTGGAATGTTTGGAAATGAGGTGGACCTTGTCCTGGGGTGACACTCCACCGTCGATCAACTTTTCTTCGATCTTCGAAGCATCTCCGCCACCGTGCAGATAACCGAGGGCCTCTAGTTTGGCGAGGGTTTCCATATCGACGTCCTGTTGCTCAGATTGTCCGGCAGTTGCCGAGGTCTCAAGAAATGCGATCAAATTCTGGCGCATTTCCGTACCGATCGATGCCTGTTCATCTATCAGGTCATGGAACTCGTTGGGATCTGTTGTGATGTCGAAAAGTTCCGGGCGGGGCCCGTGAATGAACTTCATGCCCTGATACCGGTATGCCCGAAGCTCGCCCCATCCATAGTTGATCCGAGGCGACAGGGTTTCGGCGTAGAGAGGGATCTCTTCTGGGTCCGGACCGTCGATCGTGAATACCGGCGCCAGACTCCGGCCGTCGACTTCCTTCGGTAATGGAACTCCCAGGATCTCAAGCAGGGTTGGAAATAGATCAACAAGGCCGACGGGCGTTGTGACCCGGTGGCCGGCGGAGCCTCCAGGGATTTTGATCACCAACGGCACATGGATTGTCGCGTCGTAGGCGAGGAGCGAGTGGGTCTCTTCTCGGTGCTGATTGCGGCCTTCGCCGTGGTCACCGGCGACGACGACTGCGGTTCGATCGGTGATGCCAAGCCGGTCGAGTTCATCAAGAAGAAACCCGAGGTTCTCGTCGGCATAGGCAATTTCACCATAATAAGGATCGGCGTACAGTTCGTCATACGGTGGTGGAGGCGTCATCGGCTTGTGGGGATCGAAGTAGTGAACCCACAGAAAGAACGGGCGACCGGCGTTCGAACGAAGCCAACCGAGTACCGCTGCGTTGACTCGGCCCGCAGGCCGTTCATCGAAAAACAGGCGCCGTTGGCCTTCCGGCGATGACGGTGTCGGGGCCTCGACCTCGTCGTCGAAGAAATCGAAGCCCTGGTCAATTCCGAACTGCCGGGTGAGAGGAAAGGAGGCTACTGCAGCTCCGGTCGCCCACCCCGATTGACTCAGGATCTCGGCAAGGGTGAGCTTATCCGACCCCAGCACAAAAACGCCGTTGTCTCGAACACCGTGATTGAAAGGTTGGAGCCCGGTCATCATCGTCGAATGTGACGGTAACGTGATCGGTACGCTGGCATAGGCCCGCTCGAAGACAACGCCTTCGGCGGCCAGACGCTCCATGGCCGGCATCTGAATCGCATCGTTACCGTAGACCGAGAGCGCGTCGGCGCGGGTCGTATCGAAGGTAACGAAAAGTAGGTTCATCTTTTCTTCACCAGGCGAACATCCGATGAAACCCAGGGCCAGCATGAGAAAAATCATTCTCGACATCGGCGAGATTATAGCCTTATTGATACTCGGCGCTGGTAGCCAACCAGAAGCCACCGAAGAAATGCTGCCACTCCGGAAAAAGACCGAGCGGGATCGCTTGCAGCCCCCGCTATACTCGGGCGGTGAACCAGAACCCGATCACCCCTTCAGTCACCCAACCCGTTGCCGCCGCCGCAACCCTGTTGGCGGTCGGGGTTCTGTGGCTGGGCCGGGATGTCATGACTCTCGATGTCGTCCTTCGAATGGTCCTCCCGGCACTCTGGCTCGCCCTGTGGACCCTCAGTTGTGCCGGCGCCGGATGGCCGGTGGTCACCATGGTGTTGAAAAAGAACAACAGCGCCCACGCTCCTCTGGTCCTGATCGTGGCGACAGGAGCAGCGGTTTTGGCGCTGATCGGAACCATGCTGGCCCTGACCCAGCTTCTCTTCCCCCCCCTTCTGATCGGTCTCTTGATGATATCGGCCCTGGGTGGATTTGTCGTCTTGGGGCGCTTTCATCAGCGGATTGAAATCCTGCCGAGAGGTTTGATATCCCCTCTCGGAGGCATCCTGATGCTCCCAGTCGGTGCTGCTCTCCTTCTGGTTTCAACCCCTCCGGTGATGTACGACGTCCTCCACTACCATCTCGCCTTCCCTGAACAATGGCTGATGGCCGGAGGCTTCGTCGAGTTCGCCCGCGAGTCTTTTTCCTACTATTTTTCGGCACACGGCATCCTCTTCACCTTCGCCCTCTCAACTGTCGGCCCCTGGGGCGCCAACGCGATGAGTTGGTGGATGGCAGGAGTCGCCATCATCGCCGCCGCCACGCTGGGCAACCGTCTCGGTGGACCCGGCGCCGCCCCCTGGGCAGCCGCCTGCTACGCCCTGACCCCGGCGACATTGGAAATCATCGGTTATGCCAACGCCGACCACGCCGTCGCTGCATGGGCCGGCGCCGCACTGGTGGCACTCACTGATCAGATCGACCGAATGCCGACGGCCCGATTGATGGTCCTGGTCGGCCTCCTTGGAGGGACGGCCGCCGCCTCCAAGTACCTGGCCCTTGCAACCGTCTTGATACCCCTTGCGGCAGCTGCCGTCTTGACACTTGGAGCGTTCGAATCCGGGCGCAGGATCCGAGCCGCTGTCCTGCTCATGGCTCTGGTAGCCGGTTTTGCAGTACCCCTGGCCCCATGGATCGGGCGCAACGTTGCCTGGACGGGCAATCCCGTCTACCCCTATCTCACCAGCCTCTTTGGAGGTCCCCCATCAGACATGAACGTCGATATGGAAATAAAACGCAACATCGATCTTCCCGCCTCGACAGCGGGCAGAACGGTTGCGTCGGCGGGCGCTCTGGTGCTCCGCACCTTCAATCCGCGCGGTGAAGGGGGGCTCCTGGGTCCGCATTGGCTGTTTCTCCTGCCCGTCGCCGCGATGGTCACAGGCCTCAGATCCGGCCTTCGAACCCCTCTCTGGACGGCGACCCTCGTCGGTTTTCTTTGCTGGGGCTTTCTGGTCCAATACGCACGATTCCTGCTGCCGGTCCTGGTCCCGGCGGCGGCGTTGGCCGGCACCGTCCCTCCCGCCCTCGGCCGAAAAGTCAGCGCTCTGACTCGCGGCGCCTTCACGGCCCTTTTGTTAGCGGTCTTCGCCTGGAATGCCAGTACGCTCCTGTCAAACCTCAATATCGACCGATTGGCCACGGTTGCCGGGATCCTCGACGAGAAGAACTATCGCTTACGGTGGATCGGCGCCGCCCCTGCCACAGACTTCATCTCAGACAATCTGCCCTCCGACGCCCGGGTCTTGATGGTTGGGGAAGCCCGTTCGTTCGGACTCAAGAGACAGGTGATCGTTGAAGACCCCTACCGGGTACCCCTTTTGATCGAATTGGCCGAGGCTGCAAACTCAGTCGAAGATCTGAGCAGAAACCTTCATCATCTCGGCGTAACCCACATTCTGGTCAACGAACCGGAGATGAAACGATTTGCCGGAATTCGCCAGGTCGATGACTACTGGGCGCCCGCCTCGGACCAATCCAGGCAGCTGATCCATTCCTTCCTCGAGACTCGGGTGACCCGCATCTTTGATCTCGGTGACCTCTGGGTCGCAAGCCTCAAGGCGCCGCCACCTGCTCAGGATACAGATCCAGGGCAAAAGACGTCCTGAGAGAGGCAGACGGCTCGGTACCGACTCCCGAGGGATCGAACCATACCCGGTACCGATCAAAGTCGGTAAAATTCATAGGCTGACTGACAAAATCGTTGCGCAACCATACGGCGAAGTGCCGATAGCGATCGAGGTAGGTTGACTGCATTTCCGAACACCGGTGGCCCGTTGTTATCCGCAACACCGAAGTATCATCAGAGCGTTCCCAAATCTCCAGGGCACTGAGAGCTCGACCTTCGGCATCGATGACCTGGAGGTCGTAGAGCGGGTCGAACATCACCCACCGCTTTTCATCTCGGAGCCAAGCTTCGATGACTTCGTGTCCCTCTACGGTGACGCATCGCGCCGGTGCGCCGAAACTGCTGATCGCCTGAAGCAGGACGAAACAGTACTGCGCGCAAAAGCCCCCAGTCACGCCTTGCCTGATGTCCCTCAGGATGATACGTGCCTCGGGTGGGGGGTAGGGATCAGGCCGGCCCGGCTCCCATTGATCTCGAACCCAACCCATCAGCCGACGAAAGACCTCCTGATCGCCCCTCGCACCCTCGACGATCTCATCGAGCCCTTCCTGTTGCCGGAGGTCCTGCAACACGGCAGGGTTTTCATAGACGAAACGGAAACGGGAAAAGTGTCGAACCCGAGCCGGATCGGCGAAGAGGTGGACGGTCATCAAGGGCTCGTTTTCCTGCCGGGCGCCTTGGGGAGTACGGTCGGCCGAATCCCACCCGCACCCGAGACTGCCCCCGAACAAAAAGGCCGTTAAAGCCGGCGCCAAAAGCCGCGCGAGCTTGGTCAAAATCATCTGTCTTGATGGTCCAAAACCCGAACTACACCACGATTCAGCAATGCATGAATCACCAATCGCTGTTCCAAAGGCAAACCCGGGAGCATAGTGAGAATCTGTTCGACCGTGTAGGCGCCGTTGATTCGAGACAGTAAAAACCCCTCCTCCCGACTACAGGGCAATTCGGTCAACGCCTCGGCTGGGATGGCCAACTCGAGGACGGACTGGTCATCGATTCCTGCTTTGTCCAGCTCCTTTTCGATCTCAACCTCGAAGGCAACAACGTGGTCCAATGCCTCCCGATTGCCTTCGGCCTTGACCCGCAAACTCTCCAAAACATGATAAGCCTCGAGCAAATCTCCCCCAGCAAGTCGGATCGTAGCCATGTCGTTCTGTGAGC
>JAUXDC010000328.1 GCA_030618605.1 Holophagae bacterium
ATTGGCACAGTCAAAGACCGGCAGGTGTTCCGTCTGCAGATGGGGGGCGCCCTCAATAGTCATCGTGCCGCAGGCCCATGTGTTGGCCTGCTCGATCTCGTCGGCCGAGAACCCCAGACGGGCAAGCACATCCAGATTCCAGTCTGCGAGATCGGCATCGGTGAAACCCAGTCCACGAAGGAAGGCCTCCCCAATGATATGAGGTGAAAAGGCCAGCTTGAGTTCGAAAGACGTTGGAAGGGCCTCTTCGACCCGGGTCAGGGCCTCGGCATCGAAACCCTGTTCAGCCAACCTCTCAAGGTCGATCGTCGGACAGCCCTGGAGCGTACCGTGACCAACGGTGTGGCCGACGATGTCGTCGATCTGCTGGTCGTCATAACCCAGTCGAACCAGCGCCACAGGAATGGCCTGATTGATGATCTTGAAATAACCACCCCCGGCCAATTTCTTGAACTTGACCAGAGCGAAGTCCGGCTCGATGCCGGTTGTGTCACAGTCCATCACCAGACCGATCGTGCCTGTCGGCGCCAGCACAGTCGTCTGGGCGTTTCGGAAACCGTGTTTTTCACCGCCTTCGAGCGCGCGGTCCCATGCCTCTCGTGCGGCACTCAACAGCGCCTGCGGAGTACCTTCGGGAGAAAGACCCATCGGCTTGATCCTCAGGTCTTCGAACATTTCATCGGGGGCGTCGTAGGCAGCCCGCCTGTGGTTCCGAATGACTCGGAGCATCGGCTCGCGGTTATCCTCGAAAGCCTTAAACGTACCCATTTCGGAGGCCATCTCCGCCGAGGTCGCATAGCTCTCTCCACACATGATCGAGGTTATGGCGCCGCAGATCGAGCGACCTTCGTCGGAGTCGTAGGGAATGCCCAGACGCATCAGAAGCGATCCAATATTGGCAAAACCCAGACCCAGCGTGCGATAGAGGTAGCTCAGTTCGGCAATTCGGCGCGACGGAAAGGATGCCATCAACACCGAAATCTCCAAAACGACCGTCCACAATCGGACCGCATGCTTGAAGGCCTCGATATTGAATGACCCGTCCGACTTGAGGAAGGTGACCAGGTTGAGCGATGCCAGATTACAAGCCGTGTCGTCCAGGAACATGTATTCGGAACACGGGTTGGAGGCATTGATCCGGCCTCCGGCGGGGCAGGTATGCCACTCGTTGATCGTATCGTCGAACTGCAGACCGGGGTCGGCGCATTCCCACGCGGATATGGCGATGTCGCTCCACAACTTGGGCGCCGACACTTCCCGGGTTCTCTGGCCATCGGTCCGATTGGTCAAATACCAGTCGCGCCCGGTTTCCAGGGCGGTGAAGAAGGCATTGGGTACCCGAACGCTGTTGTTGGAATTCTGACCGGACACTGTGAAATAGGCGTCCGAGTCCCAGTCGGTGTCGTATTCCTCAACGAGGTAGTCTTTAATGCCCTGCCGGGCCAACTGCAAAACGCGCTGCATGGAGCCATCCGGCACACCCATCCGTCGGCCGGAGGCCAAAGCAACCCTGAGCTTGGAATTGGTATCAGTGTCGGTATCTGCCGTGTCGCCACCGTCGGGGAAGCAGGCGGCCATCACCTCTTTGAGGTGCCGCTTGACCATCCGGGACCCGGCCACCAACGCCGCGACCTTGCGCTCCTCGACAGCCTTCCAGGAGATGAACTCCTCGATGTCCGGATGGTCGAGATCCAGGCAGACCATCTTTGCTGCACGGCGGGTGGTGCCGCCGGATTTGATGGCTCCGGCTGCCCGGTCGCCGATCTTGAGAAAGGACATCAGACCGGAAGAGCGTCCTCCGCCAGAGAGCGCCTCGCCGCCGCCCCGTAGCCTGGAGAAGTTCGAACCGGTGCCCGATCCGTACTTGAAGAGCCTGGCCTCACGGGTCCAGAGATCCATGATGCCGCCTTCATTGACCAGATCGTCGCTGACAGATTGAATGAAACATGCGTGGGGCTGAGGGTGTTCGTAGGCCGATGAGCTTTCGCTGAGCTCTCCGGTCTTCGGGTCACAATACCAGTGGCCCTGAGCGGGGCCGTTGATACCGTAGGCCCAGTAGAGTCCGGTGTTGAACCACTGAGGCGAGTTGGGCGCCGCCATCTGGTTGGCCAGCATGTGGCAGAGTTCGTCGTGGAATGCTTCGGCGTCGTCTTCACTGTCGAAATAGCCGTACTCGCGCCCCCAATGGGCCCAGCAGCCCGCCAGCCGATGAAAGACCTGCCGTGCATCCCGCTCGGGACCGGTGACAGGTTCGTTGCGATCGTCGACGATCGGGGCGCCGTCCGCATTGACCTGGGGGACTCCGGCCTTGCGGAAATACTTCTGAACCAAAACATCGACGGCCACCTGGGACCAGCCCTCCGGAACGGTGACGTCGTCCATCTCGAAGACCATGGTTCCGTCAGGATTACGGATCTCCGACCTCCGGGACCCAAAGTCGATGCCCTGATACGGGCCGGTTCCGGCACGCGTGAATCGACGACTAAACTTCATTCAAAAGCCCCCACTATTCTCAATCTCCAGGCAGCGCTCCCCCTCTGCGGTCCGCTGAAGTTCTCTTCTTGAACCCCCGAAGATTGGCCTAGCTGGGCTACTATATCTTGGGGTTCAAAGCCATGTCAACACAATATGTTGAGGTTTTTGACTTTCTTTCAAGTGCCGGAAACTGTTGAACTTCCGCTTTCATTCGACATGAAATGACCCAGAAACGACCAATTGTCTCAAAACAACAGGTATAAGAGAGATCATCCAGGCAAAACATAATCCGGTCGGTTTTGAAGGTTCCCCAACGCTCACACGATTGAAGGCCTCCAATAAAACCGGGCGGCCACGGGAGCCGCCCTACGACCGGTAGTGTTCCCGAATTCTCGGGAAGAGGTACTCCGAAAACCCGTCTTCAAACCCGAACCGCGGCGCGTGGCCCCAGTCGGTACGGGCCGCGGAGTCATCAACATCGGCAGGCCAGCTGTCAACGATCGCCAGACGCATGAGATCCGGATCAAACGAGATATCCGCCCCCGGAAATCCCTCCAACACCAGATCGCGAATTTCCGACGCCGAAGGGTTGAAAGCCGTGATGTTGTAGACCGTTTGATTCAGGCTCTCGCGTGGCGCAGCGGCCAGGCGCAACGTCGCCTCAACCGCATCGGCCATGACCATGAACGGGATGCGCGTGTCCGGTTCGACGAAGCAGGCGTAAGGCTCACCCTTGGCAGCCGCGTGGATCATCTCCGGGGCATAGTCCGAGGTTCCGCCCGACGGCACCGTCATCGCCGAAATAAGGCCGGGGAAACGAATGGCCCTGAAATCCACCTTGCCGGACAGGGTCTCCGCCGCCAACTGCTTGAAGTACCGCGAGTAGTAACGGCCCAGATGCTCACAATAGAGCTTGTTACAGCCATACATCGTCGTCGGCATGTTCCACTCATGCTCCTTGACCTTGCGGTTGAAATCGCCGCTGGGCATCCCATAGGCTGCAATCGACGATGGGTAGATGAAGGTCACCGGACGGGCATGGCTCTCACCCTGGGCCTGGGCAAAATTGAGCAGCTTGAGCGTGCCCTCGACGTTGACCTGGTGGGCCGCGACCGGAGTAAATTCGGCACGGGTCGACAGCAGAGCGGCCAGGTGGTAGATCGTTTCGACCTCGAACTCGGCCAGGATCCGCTGCAAGAGATGGTCTTCCAAAATGGAGCCGATGAACTCCCGGGTCACGAGAGGTTTAATTTCCGGCGCCAACGGCTGCAAATCGATCGTGATGATCGACGACCCGCCGGCCTCCGAGATCTTCTCGATCAGTCCGTGCCCGATCTCTCCGCTCGCCCCCGTAATCAGAACCACATTTTTTCGAATCATCATTGCTCCTTACCAGTAACTGGTCGTTACCGTCACCGGCCCCTGAATCCTGGCGCAACATGCCAGACGCTCGGCGGCATCGGCACGAAGGCCCT
>JAUXDC010000135.1 GCA_030618605.1 Holophagae bacterium
GGCACGTTTACGGCGGGAGCGGAAACCGGGGATAACATGTACAGCTCAGGCGCGTGGCATGTCTCTTCGGTCCGTGCGCATTCGGGATCAAACAGCTATAACTCAGGTTACGACAACAGTGCTTGTACGTATCTCTATCCGGGATTGCTCGATCTGACTGCCGGACAGTCGTCGGTTCTGACCTATTGGACTGCATGGGATATCGAGGATAGGAACGACGGTGGGGTCGTCGAAATTTCCACCGATGGGTCGAATTGGACTGCCTTGACACCGACGCCAGGTTATCCAAACACTTTCAGGAACTCTGCTGACGCTTGCGGGTATCCGAACACCAAGCCCTGCTACAGTGGGTATGGCGGGTTGACATTCACCGAATATACGATCGATCTTTCTGCATACAATGGGCAATCGGTCTTTGTTGTGTGGTGGTTCTCGACGAACGATTCGGTCAACTCGGGAGAAGGCTGGTACCTCGACGACATCTCGATCACCCATGTCTCGATTCCAACCACCTGCACAACCGGGGGAGGCAGCTGCACCAATCCAGGCGCAGTGACAATTGACTCGATCACTGATGACGACGCCTGCGCGCAGGATGGTGTGTCGATCACTTTCTTCGGGGGCAGTGGCGCGGCGAGTTTTGATCTTTACGACAACGAAGGCCTCGCGGTCACCGGATATACCTCGGGTTCGACCTATGATCCCGGCGATCCGGCTTTGCATTCCTATGTCGTCCGTGCGATCGATGCCTCGTGCTTCACCGACTCGGGGGCTTCGAGTTTCACCGACGGTGACAACACGCCGGGGACGCCAGGCGCACCGGGAGTCAGCGATGATGACCTCTGCGTCCAGGATGGTTTGACCATTACCTGGGGCGCGATCAGTGGAGCGGATGGATATGAGTTGAGGTTCGACGGGGGGGCGACGATTTACTCGGGACCCGACCTCTCTTTCGGCTTCAACCCCGGTCCCGGATCCCACACCTACGACCTGCGGGCGACCCATCTGACCTGCGGTCCGGGCGCATGGTCCGGCGTGACGACGGCAACTGATGAGGAAGGCTCTCCGGGTACGCCGGGTTCGCCAGGGGTGGCCGATGTCTCCAGTTGTGCTCTGACCGGTGTGCAGATTACCTGGGGCGCAGTCAGCGGAGCGACCAGCTATGACCTCTGGGTCGACGGCACGACGGTGGTGACGGGTGTGACCTCAGGGGTGATCTACGCTCCCGGGGACCCCAGTTCTCATAATTACCAGGTCCGTGCCGTCAACGTCTGTGGCGACGGCGCCTGGTCGACAAGCACGGTAGGCACCGATGGCGATCACAGCTTCAACTGGGCCGGCATCGAAACTGCTGCCGACCGGGATGCCTGTGACGACACCGGTGTCGCCCTTCGGTGGTCGATACCTGCCTCGTGGAATGACGGGGGCGGTTCCGGTACTCGGACCTTCACGGTATTGAGGGACGCAGGTGCCCTGGCCAGCGGCCTCAGTGAGGCCACCATCGGTATCGACGACACCAGCGGTAACAACGGGCAGACCTACACCTACGCGGTTGAGGCAATCAACGGCTACGGGTGTTCCGCCGGTGGGGCGACGACCCTTCCGGCCTCTGACGAGGTCGGCGGCCCGCCGACCTTCGGCGGCCTCTCGTCGGTAGTGGCGATGCCCGGCGATATCTGCGGCCTGCGCCTGGACTGGAATGCCGGCAGTTCCAACTGCTCGACCGGTCCGACGATCGTCTATAACGTCTACCGTTCGGAAACCTCCGGATTCACTCCGGATGGAACAACACTCCACGACAGCTGTGTGGCCGACCTCTTCTACGAGGACCATACCGTTGTTGGCGATACAACCTACTACTACGTCGTTCGGGCCGAGGACTCTTCCTTGGGTTTCGACGGACCTTGCGGTAATGGTCGTGAGGACAGCAATTTGACAGAGGTCAGCGGCATTCTCATCGGCGCTACAGAGAATCGAGCCCAGGCCACGGATCCGTTACAGGTGACAAGCGGGTCGGCGGTTGCTGATTTCGCTCCAGTTTTCACTTTCTCGACCGCCGTGGCTGCGAGTGTGGGCTACACGCTGAGTCATGGCAGCGGTGCGGGAGGCACTCTCTCCTACGACTATGGAACTGGGACGATCACCGGGGGAACGACGACGACTTTCACCCAAACCGTGGTAGAGAGTGAGACCATCGCATCTGTTGATCTCAACATCACATTGATGGCTCCGAATCCAGCGAGTTCGAATTTGCTCGTTGAACTGGTTCATGTCAATTCCGCCACCAGCGTCACCGTGTACAACGGTAACGGAAACGTGTTCCCTGACGGCGCTTTTGGCCCATACGCCGATTTTGATACTCTCGATTCGGCTTCTGATTGGCAACTCGTCGTAACCGCCGCGGGCGGCAATACGAACGGATCTCTCGCTGCCTGGAACCTCTCTATTGACTACGCAGGATCAGGTGATTCGACGACCTGCACACAGGTCGAGCTGATCGATCCATCCGCGACGGCGACGGTCCTCAAGGCCTACACCGTTGCTGATACCAATCCCTACGACGTCACCGCTCTGTACACCGGGGCCGGTACCTACCAGATTCGCCTGAGCGAGAGCTGCGGCAGCCAGGGAGAAATTTCCGATGGGGCGATGTCGGTCGATGAAGCTGCATGCATCGTGGGAGGCGCCGATCCGGTACAGCATTTTGCGGGGCGCTCGACGTCCGGCACGGTCAAGCTGGAGTGGCAGAATCCCGAGCTTGGCGCCTACTCAACGACTCGGGTCTGCGTCGATCAGGCAGCTTTCCCGACCAATCCGGCAACCTGCACTCTGGCGGCGCCCGACCAAGCGGCGGGCCTCAACAACTACGACACGATGACGCTGCCTGGTACCAACGGCACGACCTACTATTTCGCCGCCTTCGTCGACAACGGTGCGGGTGAGTACTCACCGGCCCAGACGGTAACGGCGCGGCCCTTCGACACGACAGGCCCGACCAACTGGGTCTATCACACCTCGGCGACCGCCTTGGCGCCTCCGGGACTCTATCCAGGCGCCGCGGGTACTGGCGCCTCCTACGGCGTATCCAATGACCGGGTGTTGCACGGCATGAACTCGACGACTGGTGGTGGCGACTGGCCGCGAACCGCTCCGTTTGACTGGATGCCTATGGGCATGAACGGCCCAGCACAATCACGGCCGCCGATCGTTCCGACGACGGTCATTCCCGGCGCAGACCTGGTGGCCTTTCTCGGTTCGCAGGATGGGCACGTTTACGCGGTCAACGCCAAGTCTGGTGAGACCCTGTGGCAAAGTGCATCGAACTACGGCCTGGTCCAGGGTGCGCCTGCGGGCATCTTCACGAGATACGGTGGCGCCTATGATCTGCTCTTTGCGGGATCACGGGTGGCCGGCAGCGGAAACTCGATGTATGGCATCAACGTGGCCGACGGTTCACCTGCATGGAGCTTTGGAGGGACGATGGGAATCATCTCCTCCGGCGCGACGGTGGACTACGCAACCAACCGGCTCTATTTTGCAAGCCGGGAGAATCCTGGGGTGAACGAGAACACCCTGTGGTGTTTGCATTTCACGTACACAGAGCCTGCTGGGCCCTGGGTAGTTTCCCAGGTCTGGTCTCAGGCCTACGGTGACATCGACTCCGCGCCGGTGCTCTTCGACGGTGTGTTGTACGTCGGCACCAATGCGGGCGTCGTTCTGGCAGTCGACCCGGCAACCGGCGCCAGGAAATGGAAATATCCGACCCACGACGGTCCGATCAAGGGCTATGTCGATTTCGAGTTCATTACGGGGACGCCGCGCAGGCTCTTCTTCGCGACGACCACGAAAGTGTGGTCCCTGATAGACGATGGTCTCACTGTGTCGGTCAACCCCGACTGGCCGTCGCTTGGGGTTGGAATCGACGGACCGTCCATTCCCTTGACGTTGGCCGATGAAGGGGCGATGTACGTCGGTTCAACCGACGGTAGCCTCTATCAACTGAACCCGACCACCGGCGGCGTTGTGACGTCGGTAGTCATGGGCGCCGGGACGGCCACCGTCGGTAGCCCAGGCTACGACTGGATGAACAGCCTGGCATATGTCGGGGCCGAGGACGGGTCGGTCTACGCCGTGACCCTGCCTCTGAGTCCTTGAAGTAGGAGGAATGATGAAAATAACGAAATACGTTCCGTTGATCGTCGTCATGGTTGCCGTTCTCGCTTCGGCGGGTTGGGCAGGGGCCGGTGAGAGTGTCTGCCCGAGATTTGCGATCTCTTCGGTCGAAGAGCCTGATGTAATGGACATCGGCAAGTATTCGGCGGTCAATACCACCGACATCAAGGTCCATGTGGTGTTCCCGACCCAGTTCAAGGAGGAGCATGTCATCTCCTTGCTTTTCTATACGCCGGCGGGGCATCTCTATCGTCAGATCGACGTTCCGGTGACGCCGGAAATCGGTCGTGAGGGAACGCAGTCCCGTCGCCTTCCGGGCTATCCCTATCCGGTGACGGTGGCGGTGCCTGAGGTCGATCGTGCCGTCTCTGCGACGTCCCCCTCGATTGAAGTGCGGTTCCCCGTTGGGGGCACCTCGATCCTCACCAGCTCGCTCTACGGCATGTGGCGGGTCAACGGGATGGTCGACGGGGTGGAGCTTCGCTGCTTTCGCCCCATGAGTTTCGGGATCGGGCAGTAGGGCCATTCTGGTACAATGGTCCCTCTTGACGGCTTAAGGACGAGCGAGAGTTGGAGTGATGGATGAAGATTGAGCGAAATCAAGGAGTTGCGTGGCGTAAGGTCGGTGACGAAATGGTCGTGATCCACCTTGCCCGGCATAGGATTTTCGGACTGGACGGCACCGCTGGACTGATCTGGGAAGCCCTGTCCGAACCCCGGGATATGAAGGCCCTCGAGACAATCGTGTCCGAAAGCGCGGCAAAAGGCGCCGACGTCATTAATGCCGTTCATCTCTTTGTTGCCGATTTGGCCGACGAGGATCTGGTTGAGGTTGTGGGTCAGTTGCCGGACACTTCCAAGGGCGACACCGTCGTCGATTTTCCCAGGATCGAATGGCGTGAAGAACTCCAGCAGTTTGCAGGCAAGTGTCACCTGATAGCGGGCCAAAGTCACCAGTGCAACCAGCACCCGGGGGGGTCGTGAATCCGTCCCCTGTGATCCGAAATCTTCGGACTGATCATCAGAACCCAACACCGGCCGTCGCCTCAGACGGCCGGTTGTCGATTGACCTTGCCGGGACGATCGTCGAGGTCACGAGTGCCAGTGGATCTTGGTTGTCGGAGGTCCGTGACAGATACGGCTCATTCGTGTGTGACCGGACTGAGCCAAGCACCATTCAGTTAACGGTGCAGCCGGGACGGCCGCACCCACAACAACACAGTGCTCATTGTGGTGGCAGGCGTCCCGCCTGCCTCGGACACCCTCAACTCAACAGTGTTGAGGCGACGCCTCAGATCACAATCACCCATACGACCGACGAAGCCGCGATGAAGGCGCAGCACGGGTGCCTTTCAATCGTTGATCCCGGCAGGCGAAAGGCCGAGATCGCCACGAGGCAGGGAACGGACGTCCTTGACGGTGTTTTACGGATCCTCTTGCCCTCGGTCATCGCTCCAGATGTGATGGTGCACTGCACCTTGCTCTCAGACGGCGAGCGCGGCTTTCTGTGCTGCGGCATCAGCGGGTCCGGCAAGAGCACGATAGCGTCGCTTTTTCCTGAAGCCGCCCTTTGCGACGAGTTGGCGCGGTTGCATGTCGATCCTGAGGGTGTGGAGGCCCGGTCCCTGCCTTTTTGGAAGGCCCGCTCGGCCTCGGTGGCTCTGACGGGGGTTTTCATCCTGGAACACGGTGGCGAACACCGTAGAGTGCGCCTGAAAGCGTCGGAAGCAATCCGAAACCTGAGGCGGCATATCTACTGGCCGGTCGAGGACTCGGATCTGATGGCCGGGGCGGCCGAAACCCTGTTGGAAACCTGCAGGTCGGTTCCGGTCTTCCGGCTGGCCTTCAGACCCGATCCCTCAGTATGGACAGTGATGACGGAAGGCCTCTGATGGACAGGAGGCCGCACTTCAGTCGTTTGGTCAGTCGTGCCGCCAAGGAGGGAATCCCCCTCGAGGTTGTCATCGAACTGACTCACCACTGTAATTTCCGATGCCGGCACTGTTACATCCCTGATTTCCAGGCGCCGGATTTAATGACGACCGCCAAGGTGATGGAGTTGCTGGACGAACTGGCGTCGATGGGGACTCTCTACCTGGCCTTCACCGGCGGGGAATTTCTCCTGCGCAAGGACTGGTTTGAGATCGCTTGCCGAGCACGCCAGTTGGGTTTTTCTCTCGCTTTTCTGACCAACGGTGCGTTGATTGACGATGAAGTGGCCGATCAGTTGGCAGAGGTGCAAGCCTACGTCGAAATCTCGTTCTACGCCAACGACCGGGAGATCTTCGAGGGGATTACGCAGGTACCGGGTTCTTTCGATGCGACTCTTCGTGGGATTGCGCTGGCCCAGGAGCGGGGTCTCCGGCTGGAACTCAACATCCCGGTGATGACCCTCAACCGTGAGAGCTACCAAGGTGCCGTAGACTTTGCCCGCGAGATCGGCGCTGTGGGGAGCGCATTCGCCAAGATTTTGTCCAAGAAGGACGGCGATCCCGAGCCGATCAGGATGCGGTTGCCTGATGATGACCTGCCGGCAATCTTTGCGAAGGATCCCAGCCTGGGCAGTGGGGCTGAAGCCGTGGACTCCAACAACGAGGGAGGCCCTCTGTGCGCCGCCGGCGTGCGCTACGCCAACATTACATCCAGTGGGGACGTTCTGGCCTGCAATATCATGCCGGTGGTCGCCGGCAATGTGCTCGAGACTTCCTTCCGTGAGGTCTGGGAGAATTCACCCTGGTTCGAGAAACTCCGGGGGATCACGCGGGCTGATCTTGAGACCTGCTCGGAGTGTGAGAAATACGCCTACTGCGGTCGATGCCCTGCCCAGGCACTTGTCGAGGACGGCAATATCATGGGTCCCTCCCAAGATGCCTGCGCCCAGGCCGAGGCCAAGGAAGAAGTGTGGAGGCGGAAGTCATAATTATGAGGGGAGTTATCCGTTACCTCGTGGTGATGGTTGCCGCCCTCAGAGTTGCCTGGTGGCACCGACGTTTGCCTCTGGATCAATTGGTGGAGCGAGTCAGGCAGGTTCCGAAGCTGCCCACGAGCTTGCGAGATCCGGCAGCTTTTCGGGTGATCGTTCACCGTTGGTATGGCCGGTTGCCGCCGCGCGGCCTTCGGGCCTGCCTCAAGCAGTCCTACCTCTTGCTGGACCTGTGGTCCCGCTGTGCCCTTGACCCGGTCTTTCACCTCGGAGTTCGGACCGTCGACGGGAAGAAAGACGGCCACGCATGGTTAACCGTCGAGGGTTTTGATTGTGCGGATACGCCCGAAGATGGGTATCGCGAGACTTTCGTTGCATAGCGACCCCAGTGGGCAGGAACCGGCGCACCGGTCCGAAGGGCCGGTCACGGCGAAGCCGTGGGGCTCCGAAGGAGCCTGCGCGGGCACAGGACACCCGCCGCCACAAAGGACTCAATGCAGAAATTATAGGGGCCGGCGTCCCGCCGGCCCCTGTCTTTCTGACTTCTATCTCTTCAAATAGAACCGTCCCAAGACCGCCACCATCAGGATCAGCATCAACCGTCCGATCCACGAGAGGTCCGGAATCGCCACCGAGTCAAAGACCGAGGTCTCTTCCGTTACAGACAGGGGCGGCGTCTCTGCCGATGAGACCTCCACGGAATTGGTGATTATCTCCCCGGATGCCAAATAAACCCAGACGACCACCGTGACACTGATCGGACCAGTCCCTGCCGGCAAGGTCCCCAGATTCCAGGTCACACTGTGGCCGGCGGAATCATAGACGCCGCCGAAATCAGCGGAAACGAAGGTAATACCAACGAGAGGCAGATCATCTCGAATGACAACTGACGTGGCATCTTCGTTGCCGATGTTCTCCACCGTGATGGTGTAGGTCAGCAGACCTTCAGGCATAACCGGATCGGGGCTTCCAACCTTGGTCAGGGTCAAAAGAGGTGCGCTCAGGACAGTATTGACGGCTTGCGCAGTCACAGGTGCGGTCTCGATCGAATCGATGGACGCAAAATTCTGGATAAGCGTACCGTTCAGAAGGGGGCTGACGATCTCGACGAACAGGGTGAGACTGCCGCTGCCTCCCGGTGGAATATCCGCCAGGTTCCAGGTGACCGAGTGGCTCGTACTGTCGTAGCTCCCGTTTCCGGTCAGACCAACGAAGATCATTTCGCTGGAGAGACCGTCGACAATCGTCACGCCTGTTGCGGTGGCACTCCCGGAATTGCCGTAGTCGAGAGTGTAGGTCAGCATCTGACCGGCCGAAACGGGTTCGGGTGAGCTGGTCTTGACCAGACTGAATACCGGCGCGGCGATCGAGATCACAGCCGACGCCGAGATCGGCTGGGTCTCGTTGGTGTCGAAGGTTGCGCTATTGGTCAGGGTCGTGCCGTTGGGTGGCGGATTGACCGTGTCCACCGCCATCATCAGGGTGCGACTGCCCCCGGCGCCCGGTGCAATATCGGGCAGGTTCCAGGTGACTGTTCCTGCGCCGCTGTTCCAGATGCCGCCATTCGAGGCCGAAATGAAGTTCATGAATGGAGGTACGGTATCGATGATCACGGCGTCGGTTGCGAGACCGTTGCCGATGTTCTGGTACTCGATGGTGTAAGTCACCGTGTCGCCAGGAACGGCAACCGCGGCATTGACGGCCTTGCTGAGGCGCAACACCGCATTCGCTCCTACGAGCAGCGGGACTTGAGTCGATGCCGGGGCTGCGTCATCGCCGGTAAGAGTTGCGGAATTCACGATCAGGGTGCCATCCGGCGTAGCGATGGGTACCGTCACGGTGACGGACTCCGTCCCCGATCCTCCGGCCGGGACGGTTCCCAGAAGCCAGGTAATGAGGCCTGTACCGGCGTCCCAGGCGCCGGGACCACCATTGCTGCTGAAGGCGTCGGGGGGGTGGAAGACATTGATCGGCACGAGATCTGTCAACACGGTATTCAGGGAGTCTTCGTTGCCGTCGTTGCGGTAATTGATGGTATAGAGAATCTGCTGGCCCGCTTGCACCAGACTGCCGGGTGAGGCCGTCTTGGTGACCGAAAGGATCGGCGCGCTGACTACGGTCGTTCCAACGACATCCCCCACAGGTGCGGTCGTGGTCGAATGAATGCTGGCGCTATTCACCAGAAGGGTTCCAGTCGGAAGCACGGGGGCGACGTCGACGAGGACATTGACCATCGCACCTCCACCTGCCGGTAGGGTTCCCAGATTCCAGGTCACCACTCCACCGGCATGGGTGCCGCCTCCGGTGGCCGAGACGAAGGTCGTATGGGTTGGCAGGATATCGGTCAGCACCACATTGGTGGCCTGGTCCGTGCCGATGTTCTCGTAGGCCAGACCATAGAGGATCTGACCACCCGCCGCGACGTGCGTTTGGCCCGTCTTGCTCAGGGTCAGTTGCGGTGCGCTCCTGACCGTCGTAGTTGCCTGGACTCCGACCGGCTGGTGATTGCTGGCGTCGAGAGAAACGGTATTAACGATGTTCGTGCCATCGGTGAGTGGACTCTGCACGGACGCAAGAATTGCTACCGAGCCTCCCCCACCGGGCGCCAGATCACCGAGGGTCCAGGTGACGGTCCCTGCCACATGGGAAAAGGAGCCCGTTGCCGTACCGAAGATCGTCTCCGGTGGCAAGATGTCGGTGAGAACCGTATTGAAGGCGGCGCCGTTGCCGGTGTTCTGATAGTGCAGCGTATAGCTCAAAGAACCACCGGAGGCCGCGTAGAGCGGAGCGTCCTTGGTGACTTTGAGGACCGGCGAGCTGGTCACGAACAGATGCTGCGCCACGGTGAGGGCCGCCATATTGTCGGCGTCCAGGGTGGCGGTATTGGAGATCAGCGTGCCGTTGGGGGTATTCACCGGCACGAGAACGCTGAAGGTATGCGAACCGGAGGTAGTGGCCGGGAACGGGCCCAGATCCCAGGTG
>JAUXDC010000249.1 GCA_030618605.1 Holophagae bacterium
GGTGGCGTGATCAACATGGTGACCAAGTCCGGTTCCAACAATTTGCACGGTTCCTTCTCGCTCTTCTTCGAGCCCGAGAGCCTGCAGGAGCAGGAAGACGACGTTTACTTCGCCGACAACTCGAATGAAGAGGACGAGACCCTCGAGGCCAACGCGAGTCTCGGCGGCGCGATCTTCAAGGACAAGCTCTTCTTCTTCGGTTTTGTCCGTTACACCGACGACTACGGGACCGGCATCGCCGCCAATGAGTTCGGAGACCCGGGCTCAGGCCAGTTGACCGAGAGTTCCTACGCCGAGCCCTACTACGGCGGCAAGATCGACTGGAACATCACCCCCAGCCACCGGGTCGAGGCAACCTACATCTCCGACCAGGTCGAAGTGGAGCAGACCACCTATTGGTATGACCGGACCGGCGGCACCGGCATCGGCGAAGCCATCGGTGACGGTATCCTCAGCCGTGGTGGCGACAACTACATCTTCAAGTACACGGGCATCTTCGGCGAGAGCTTCCTCCTGTCGGCCCAGTACGGCAAGAACAACTTTGACCGGACAGACAGTTCTACCGTGGACCAGAACCCCGCAGTCTACGACCATCGCAGCGGGTCCTATATCCCGATCGGCGCTTGGGTGAACTGGAACATCGGTGCCGGAACCTACGATGAGCGCGAGGCCTACCGCATGGATGCCGACCTCTATCTCGGCAAACACAGCTTCCGCGCCGGTATCGACTACGAGGACAACTACTCCTTCGACAGCACCCAGAACTCGGGCGGCGCCTATTTTCTCTATGACATCGCCGCGCACCACCGGACCTTCGTCGGCGACGATCTCCCGGACGACGAGCTGATCGTGCGGCGTCGGCTCTACGACACCGGTGGCGATTACACCACCGAGACCAACGCCCTCTACATCCAGGACAGCTGGGCCGTCACGCCGAACTTGACCGTCAACCTTGGTCTGCGCTACGAGGAATTCATCAACAAGAACGGTATCGGCGAGAAGTTCATCGAGATTGACGGGCAGTATGCTCCGCGTCTCGGCATGATCTGGGATCCCTCCGGTGAGGGTCGGTCCAAGGTCTTTGCCAGCTACGGTCAGTACTACCTGCCCGTGGCCGCCAACACCAACATCCGCATGGCCGGTAACGAGACCTTCGAGCACTCCTACTATCTCTGGAACGGCCAGATGGACCCGGTGACCGCAGCCCCGATCGGTTACGACTGGTCGAACTGCGTTGTCGGAAGCCCGGAAAGCTGTGCCAACATGGGCGCCGTAGGTGCTGTTGTTGGTTACAACCTGATCTCCGACGGTATCGTGCCGGACTGGCGTGAAACCTTGTCCTCCAACCTCGAGCCCATGTCGCAGAACGAGTTGATCCTCGGCTACGAACATATGGTCGGTGACAACTGGTCCTGGGGTATCCGCGGCGTGGCGCGCGAGTTCAATGAGGTCATCGAGGACTACACCATCGACGCCGGTCTCGGCGCGTTGGGCGTAGAATGTTTCGACCCCAACAGTGATGCATTCGGGACCTGCGGTTCCGAGTACCGCCTTGGCAATCCCGGCTCGGATTTCGAGGGCTTCTATGATGTCGATGGTGACGGCGAACTCGACGAAGTGTTCTTGAGCGCCGAAGATCTGGGCTACCCCGAGGCCGAGCGCAAGTACTACGCTCTCGAGTTCACCTTCAAGCGTCGTTTTGCCGACAACTGGATGCTCCAGGGCTCCTACACCTGGTCGCACCTCTACGGTAACTACGAGGGCTCCGTGAACTCCGAGATCGGTCAGGACGACGCCGGTATCACCCAGAGCTTCGACTACGCTGGTTTGATGGATAACTCTACCGGCAACCTGCCGCAGGACCGCCGTCACAACCTCAAGTTCTTCGGCGCCTACGCCTTTGACTCCGGTTTCCAGGTGGGTGGTAATTTCTACTACTGGTCCGGACGTCCAATCAACTCGCTCGGCGTCCACCCGACCGACGCACACGCCGCCCAGTACGGCGCCTTCTCGTTCTACACCGACGGTGTGGCGATGCCTCGTGGTTGCTGCGGCACCACCGACGACATCTTCGGCATCGACGGTATGGTCAAGTACGACTTCCAGGTGGGCAACGTCGACATGAACGTCCGCCTCGATGTCTTCAACCTCTTTGACCAGAGCGGTGTCACCGAGGTGAGGGAGCTTGCTGAGATCGATGTTGGCAGTCCAGATCCCAACTATGGACGCACAACCCACTACCAGCAGCCGCGCCGCGTGCGTTTCGGCTTTGGTCTGAACTTCTAACTCCAGTTTTCTGGAATCAACAAGGGGCCCTTCGGGGCCCCTTTTTTCTGACCTTTTTGCACAGAGAAAACGGAATGATGTATCGTGGGCAGACCCCGCCACACTGTGGTCGGCGGATCGAGATGATGGAGGCCGAGAGGCCCGGAGGTATGCATGAAACAGAAGACGCTGATACTCGTAGCGGTAGTGATGGCCCTGGTGGTGACAATGGGGGCGCAGGATATCTTCGCCCAGGCGTGGAGTGGCGCCGGTCGGGCCAAGGGTGTCGTCACGGATCATGAGGGCAACCCGGTCAAGGGCGCCAAGGTTGAGCTGGTGATGATCCAGGACCGTGACACCGGTCCGCCGGCCTTGACGACCGACAAAAAGGGCAAGTTCTCAAAGCTCGGTTTGAAGGGCGGCACGTGGTGGGTCAGGGTCAATGCCGACGGCTTCAAGCTCTGGACCGGCCCCTACGAGATCTTCAGCCACTCGGCGCCGGATAATCTGGAAGTTGAATTGGAGCCCTTTGCCGAAGAGGTCTTGCGTGCTCACAAGCAGTTCAAGGCCCAGGGCCGGTTGGACAAGGCCAAGGAGTTTTCGGTGAAGGGTGACGTTGAGGGCGCCCGTGCGGAATATCACGCTGCGATTGCCGAGCTTGACGAGCAGGACCACCCGATAGTGTTGGCCGTACTGGCAGGTACCTACATGGGAGAGGGTGATTTGGCCAAGGCCAGGGAAATCTTGGAGCAGAGCCTGGCGATCAATCCCGAGCATCTTTCCAGCCTCAAGACCCTGGCTGCCATCAGCGCCGCTGAAGGCAATATGGAGGAGACAAAGGCCCTCCTGGCAAAGGTTCCCCAAGACGAGGTGATCCACCCCAACACGACAATGAATTTGGGAATGGCCCACTACAACAAGGGCGAAATGGAAGAGGCAAAAGGGTATCTTGACCGCACCGTCAGAGACCACCCGGACGTACCCCAGGCCTACTATTTCCGGGGTTTGATCAATCTCAGCCTGGAACCCAACGAAGCTGCGGCAGATTTCAAGAAGTTTATTGAGTTGGCGCCTGACTCGCCTCAGGCGGCCGAGGCCAAGGAATATCTCTCATATCTCGAAGCACCCGCTGGGGAATAGTGGGACTGTTACTGTTCCCTTTGATCCAGGACTTTGTAGGCGGGTCGCAGGGCCACTGCCGGGAGCCCGTTGGCGGTTCCGGCCGCCGGCCTGAGTGAGCTCATTCTTATGGTTGCGTCGAACGACCGGCAGGAAGACGAACGCCTGGTGACGGCGTCCTTGGCGGGGGATGAAGATGCCTTTGCCCAGCTGGTTCGTCGGTATCAGCGACGGTTGACGGCATTTCTTTCGCAGCTTGTCGGTGATGTCGAACTGGCCAAGGAACTGACCCAGGAGGCCTTCATACGCGCCTGGTCGGCCCTGGAACGCTATGACCCGACCTACCGTTTTTCGACCTGGCTTTTTCGGATCGGCCACAATCTGGGCATTGATCACCTCCGTCGCCGACGGCTGAAGACCGTTCCCATCATTCGTGAAGATCGCGAAGGCGCCGAGGTTGAAGTCGTCCTGATCGATCAGGCAAAGGACCCACTGGGCCACCTGAAAAATTCAGAGCTCGCCGGCGTCCTCCGTCAGGCAATAGACGGTCTTCGGCCGGAGTACCGGGAACTGGTATTGCTCCGTCATTTTGGGGGCTTGAGCTATCAGGAGATTGCCGATCTGGAGGGCATGCCGTTAGGTACGGTCAAGAACAAACTTTTTCGTGCGCACAGCGTATTACGAAAAGAGTTGGAGTCGTTCTTGTGACGGCAAGGAGGGTGTAGGGCATTGACGGCGGATGGATTTCGGAGGGTCGTAAAGCGCCATTTGAGGCGCATTCGAGGCACAGTACTCAGCGTACGGGCAGAGAATGCAACGAAAAAGGGCCTTTACGAGACCCGGAAGGCGACTCTGATTCAATGCCCTACACCCTCCTAAGGAGGCATCGTGAACAGCCAGTGCGAAAAAGTACGTTACATTTTGGTCGAAGGGCCCGGAGTTCCGGGGCGGATTGACCCCGCCGTTGCCGGACACCTGGAATGCTGCGAGGCCTGTCGGCAATTTGCCGTGGCTGAAGAGCGCCTGGCGGAGGTCCTTGAGACCGCCGCGGCCCCAGCCGATCCGGCTCTGCAGCAGCGTGTGATCTTGGCAGTTGAGGAACTGGAAGCCCGCCGGCGCCGCCTGGCCCTTGTGCCGGTTGCTGCGTCCGTGATCCTCGTGCTTGCGGGCGTGACGCTGATGGGAGGCGTACCAGGCGCCTCGATGGCCGCAGCTCTTCCCGCCTGGACTGCAGGCGGATGGTTGGCGCTGGCCGGAACGGTGATGGATTTTGTCGGTGCTTTGCGGGCCGTCGCAGTCGGGTTGGGCCTTTTGATTTCGACGCCGGCGGTCCTGGCAGCGGTGATGATCGTTGTGGTTGGTGTTGGAACAATGGTACTGGTTGCGAAGAGGTGGAGACGCCAGGCGGCATGGTCCGATCGTTCCTGACCCCGGTTCTGGTTGTTTGGCTGCTTTTGGTCGCCATCGTCTCGTCCGAGGCGGCGACCGATGTTTTTCGATTTGCCACTGATCTCGAGGTCAATTCCGAGGTTGAGGGCGATGCGGTGGTGTTGGCCGGGGATTTGACCCTGGGACCACAGGCCCGGGTTCATGGTGATGCGGTCGCGGTGCTGGGCAGGGTGCATCTTGACGACGAGGCCATAGTTGAGGGCCGCGTGATAGCGTTGCCGTCCCTGGCGGCTCTTGATCCGGATCCGATCCGCACTGGAGGCAGTGTGACGCTGAGGCCGGGCCTGTTTCTCATCACTGCCGGCTTGTGGCTTGTGGCGACGACCCTGGTGGCCTGGATCTGGCCGTTGCGGCTCCGTTCGGCTGTCGTTGACCTGCGGCGGACCGGCTGGCGCCTGATGATCCTCGGGGTGGTGATGGTCATCACGCTGTTCGCAGCACTTGTGGCCGTTTTAGGGCTTGGTCCGATGTGGGGCGTGCCGTTGGCCGGCTGTCTGATGGTGATCTTCCTGATGATCAAGGCGGTTGGACTTGCAGTCCTTGGAGTCTGGATCGTGGGCCTGTTGCCGGCCAGGTGGTCCGGAAAAGCCTGGCCGATCAGCCTCAACGTCTTTGTCGGGGTGTCCGTCCTGTTGTTGGTCCGGCTCCTTCCGGCCTTTGGGGGGACGCTCTGGGCCTTGGTTTCGATTGCCGCTCTGGGAGTTGGAGTCTTCAGCATTCTCACCGAGTGGTCCAGCGCGGCCAAACCGGTTTCGGTGCCGTTGGTGTAAGGGGCCACGGGAGTTCGATACTCGATACTTGAAACGCAATAATTAAGAACACTCTGTTCAGCAAGGGTGAATGGTTTGGGCAAGGGCGAACAAAAAGAGACTCACGAAACAGGCCTGGAATTGGAATTCAGTTTCCAGTATCAAGTATCGAGTTTCCATATTTGCGGTGATAGCATCCCCCCATGGCTCGTCGATCTGCACTGCTGTTTCTTGGGCTGGCGTCACCTGCGATGTTGG
>JAUXDC010000304.1 GCA_030618605.1 Holophagae bacterium
TGCGGCGTGCCACCCTTGACGTTGTCCGCAACGTTATTCAATTCGGGAGGGCGGCGCAGGACAACATCAAGAATGGCACGCGCCGTCCGAGAGAGGGCGCTTTTCGGCTGCGGGCAAGATCTGACGGCTGATAGCTGATAGCTAATAGCTGATAGCTTCCATCTCGCGTAGAATCTCTTTGTGGGAGACACATGACTGATCAACCTGAACTGACAGTTGTCATTCCGGCCTTCAACGAGGAAGCCAATTTGAGGCCGATGTTTGACCGCCTGGTTGCGGTGCTGGAGCCCGAGGTTGATGGCCTCGAGATCATCTTCATCGATGACGGGTCGTCGGACGGGACCTGGAGCGGAATTTCAGATCTTGCTGCAATCGATGACCGCGTACGGGGTGTGCGTTTTGCCCGCAACTTTGGGCACCAGGCGGCGGTCACCGCAGGCGTCGATGTCGCTCGAGGTCGTGCGGTGGTCCTTATTGACGCCGACCTTCAGGACCCTCCGGAGATTATCCCGGAGATGATCAACAAGTGGCGGGATGGCTTCGAGGTCGTCTTCGCCCAACGGGAGGGCCGGGAAGGGGAGACCCTGTTCAAGAAGGCGACTGCGGCTTTGTTCTACCGCCTGCTTCACCGCGTGACCGAGGTTGACATTCCGGTGGACACCGGTGATTTTCGGCTGATGGGTCCTCGGGCACTCGAGGCTTTCAGGGCTTTGCCGGAGCGCAACCGATTTATCCGTGGTCTGGTCAGTTGGATCGGTTTTCCCCAGACCGCGGTGCGCTATCGGCGTGAGGCTCGGCATGCGGGGGATACCAAGTATCCCTTCCGCAAGATGCTGCGCTTTGCTCTCGATGCTCTGACCTCGTTTTCATTCCTGCCCCTGCGCGTAGCGACTTTCCTGGGTTTTGCCGCATCGGCATTTTCGTTCCTCTATATCCTGGTTGTGCTGGTCCTCAAGGCCGTCGGCATCAGTTGGTTGGGATACACCTCGTTGATGGCGTCGATCCTCTTCCTCGGGGGTGTTCAGTTGATCATGATCGGCGTGCTGGGCGAGTACATCGCCCGGATCTTTGACGAGGTCAAACGCCGCCCGCTCTATCTTGTCGGAGACAGCACCGACGGCACGGTCCAGGTGGTCCCCCCCGACAGACCGAATTTGTGAATAGCCAGAGGCAGGCACAAAGAGGCTTTTGAACCGCAAAGACGCATAGGTCAATCGTTTCGGCGGTCTTTCCTGCGTCCCAGCGTTCCAGCTTCCCAGCGTTCCAGCTTCCCAGTTCCCATCAGTTGATGTAGCTCAGGGCCTTGAGTTGCTGATCGCGCAGCTCGCGTTCCTGCTTCGTGATCCGATTCCCGGCCCTCGGACGTTGTGGATGCTGAGACTTCGAATTGATGATGGGATTGGCCCAGAATGCAAGCTCTGCCATGTTCTCCGTCTCGCTGTTGATCTCGGTGGAGACGCACATTTCCACATGTTGGTAGGCATAAGCGACCAGCGGAACGGTTCGGCGCATCTGAAGTTTCCCCTTTCTCGAGTCCAGGCTTTTGTCCACGATCACCGAGGGTGTACCGTCGTCGACGATTGTCATCGTGAAGCGGGCCCGCATGCTCCGGTCTCCCAGATTCTCCCCATCGATTCCGTAATTGACCTTCACTGAGGCCTCAGGCGGGATCAACAGCTGTCGGCACTCCCGGTTGGATAGCACCAGCCTGAGTTTTTTCCCTTTCACGACCCTCGCCTCGGTATTGAAAGGGAAATCGAACCGATAAAGACCCGTGTCCACAAAAGGACGCTCGACCCGGCGGGCGCGGGCTGAAATTCCGGAATGGGTCAGCGCGGTCAGTTGGGGGCAGTAGTCAAAGGGCAACCGCTCCAGCCGCATCGGGTTGAATGAGGGTACCCATTCCCAGACGATGAGCCCATCGGGGGCAATCTCGAATGCCCGTCCGCTGTTGCTCGATGTAATGAGGATGTTCTCTTCCGGTAGTGGCTGTGCCGTCCCGCCGACAGCCGAAAAGAAGAACTCCGAGCCGTACTCCCATGCCACTTCGTTTTCGAGAGGGTCGATAGTCTGAACCAGACTCTTTCGGTAGGCGTTGAGATTCTCGAGCCCGTTGTTGAAGACGATGACGAGGCCATCACCACGCCTCCCTCTTTCTACCATAACGGCCTCGTGTTGGTGGTCAAGTCCTTTGGAGTACTGCCACACTACATCGCCGGTCGTTTTGTCGATGACGAAGATCGTATTGAGGTTTCGTGCGCTGACGAGGATGTTGCCAGGCCGAAATCGTGTGTCGCCGGCGTCGAAATAGCGGTTTTGCGGGAGCTCGCGTATGGAGTTGCAGTGGCTTGGATGGTCGCTTTCGTAGTCCCACGCTGAAAATTCTTGGTTGTGATCGTTGATCCACCACTCCCAGACCACGTTCCGCTGAGAGTCGATCTCCCAGAGATAGTCGGTGTTGGTGGTGTCATCCTGGGCCAGGATGAGGATGTTGTCGTTTCTCAACCTGATCAGATCGTGGTGCGGAAAGTGACCTTCATTTGGAAGCTGGAAATACCACATCAGGTTGCCGTCCCAGTCGTATTCCTTGATCAGATTGTCGGTTCCGATGACTGCCAGCCTTCCTTCCCTGCTAAGTCGTACTCGGCCGGCTGCGCGCACCTCAGGCCATGAATGGACGATGCGCCCGTTGATGTCGAAGATGATTGGAATTCGCCGCTTGTAGAGGCCGAGATTGAAGCCTGGTGAGGCCAGGTCAGGCAGGTAGGTTCGGACCCAGGTCTCTGGATCCAGATCACGAAGTTCAAAATGCAGGTCGTCGAGTTGCCCGGGTTGGTCGATCTCGGATCGTTCGAGGGGCCGCCATGGCTCCTCTCGTGACCTCAGATGATGAAAAACGGCCGCAGTGATCCCCACGATGACGACGAGCACGAGGCATCTTTTCAACATCTGCAGGGACCGTGGATTGTGCGCGACATGGGCGTTTGACCTGTGGGGAAACCAGCGGAATCGATAAGGCGCTCCTTTCCGAGACGCCGTACTATACAACTATCCGACGGGAAGCTCCTTTGACAAGAGCCCCATACTCGACGATATTGCCCTTGAGCCCTGTGGGGCAAAGGACGTCGATGAAAAGGTGTCCCGGAAGTGGAGGAGTTCATGGGTGCAGCTCGAGGTATTGGAGTTGGATTTCTGGGATTGGTGCTGTTTTTCGCGCCGGGTGTGGCGTTTGGCGGTGACGAGGCGCCCCACGGTCATGAGGCCGAGCACAGCGCTGCACCGGAGCATGGTGAGAAGGGCGTTCACAATGAGGAGTTTGAGGCCCACCACGGACGTGATTTCATGAACGAAGTGGCCGTCGCTGTTGGAGGCACGAAAGAAAGCGGGCACGACACCGAGTTTACCTGGGGCCTCGACTACAAACGGCGGATCGCAGATCGGTGGGCTGCTGGAGTGATTTTTGACTATGCAGGCGGTGAACTCCGGAATGCGATCATTGCGCCCTCGATCTCTTTTTGGCCTGGTCTCGGCAATCTTCAGTTGCTGGCTGCGGCGGGCATCGAGTATCACAACGGCAGGAACACCGGCGGTCACGAGAAGTCGGACCACGGAGGCGAAGCCGACACGAGCGAAACCTACTTTCTGTTCCGGCTCGGAGTCGGTTACGATTTTCATATCGGTGAGAGCTTCGGGCTTGTACCGCTGGTCAATCTGGATTTCGTCAACAACGAAGAGGTCTGGGTCTACGGAGTGGCTCTTACCTACGGATTCTGATTGGTGCTTGCCCTATGGACCAGGTTTCGACTCATTTCCGTATCTGCAATCTGTGTGAGGCCGCCTGTGGCTTGAGGATCGAGATCGAGGGCGGAGGCGTCACGTCGATCCGGGGTGATCGCGACGATCCCTTCAGTCGTGGTCATCTCTGTCCCAAAGCCATCGCCTTGCAGGATATCCAGGATGATCCGGATCGACTCAAAATGCCGGTTCGGCGCTCCGGCAATGGAGAATGGGAAGAGATCGGCTGGAAGGAGGCTCTCGACGAAGCCGCTGAAAGGATGGCGTCCGTCCAGACGAAATATGGCAGAGACGCACTGGCGATCTATCTTGGCAATCCGAACTCTCACAACTACGGGTCCCTGCTCTTTGCCCCGCCCCTGCTTCGGTCTTTGAGGTCGAAGAACACCTACTCGGCGACATCGGTGGATCAATTGCCGCACCACCTTGCAGCGATGCTGATGTTCGGTCACCAGCTTTTGTTGCCGGTTCCCGATATCGATCGGACCCGATTTCTATTGATCCTCGGCGCCAATCCGCTGGCCTCGAACGGCAGCATGATGACCGCCCCCGGTGTCAAGGACCGCCTGCTGGCCATTGTCA
>JAUXDC010000171.1 GCA_030618605.1 Holophagae bacterium
TGTCTTCCTAAGGAACGACATGGCTAATCCGACTTCATTCAGACGGTTGCACTTGGGGTAGACGCTCCGGCTGGCGCAGTTGAGATCCGGCTGGACGGGTCGGCAATCGGTACCATCGAAGGGCCACCGTGGACCATGGACTGTGATTTCGGCCGTTCGCTGCAGCCCCACCTGCTCGAAGCCGTCGCACTTGATGCCGACGGCAACGAGTTGGGCCGGGCAAGCCAACGCGTCAACGTTCCGCGTGCCCAGGCGGAGGTGAGGATTCTCCTCGAGCGGGACCAGGAGGGCCGACCCTCGGCGGCGTCGGTGATCTATGACTCTGCATTGGCCCGCAAAGTGAAACGGGTCATGATGCGTCTGGACGGGCTGCCCCTCGTGGGCGACGAGAAGGACCATTTCGTCCTTCCCGAATACGATCCGGGGTTCATCCACATCCTGAGTGCAGAGATTACCTTTGGCGGTCAGCTTTCCGCCGGCACACAGCTGAGCTTCGGGGGCCTCTATGGCAGCGATATCCAAACCGACCTCACGGCCGTTCCGGTCGTCACCGCGAACGATCGGCCCCGGACACGCGCAACATTCGAAAATGTGCTTGTGGCAGGCGGTAAGGCCTGCAAGGTTGTAGCCGTCGAAAACCACGGTGTGCAGATTTTTGTGGTGCAGCAGGCCGGTGCATTGCCTCGACTGCATCGACTGGCGCGCATGCTCGACAGCCGAAACCTTGCCGGTTTTCCACGCCATCTGCTTGTCGACGGCGCCTCTCGGGATCCCACCGAAGACTTGCTGCACGTTGTGACTACCGAGCCTGAGCTGATATCCGCTGGAGCGCGCCAGATTATTCTGTTTCCTTCCTCCGGTCCATTGACGCTGAATCGCCGGTCAATGCCTTGGGTCGTCACGCATGCCCGAGTTCCCCGAGCCCCGAAGGCTCGCGAGCATATCGCAGATGCGGCAGCCTCGGCGATCCTCACCGCTGCCGCTACCACCAGTCCCCGGGCTGTGCTGCTGGTGCTCGCAGACGAGCAGGGCGATGTAGGTATGTTTCGTCCGCACGAGGTCAGAGAGTACGCGTCGGCCATGCGAGTCCCATTGTTTGTCTGGTCGGTCAGTGGTGCGAGTCGAGCTGGTGAGTGGGGATCTTGTGTCGATGTTTCGTCACCCAAAGAGATGTTGGTTGCGGCCCAGCAACTCCTGACCTCGGTCCGCCGGCAAAACATCGTTTGGGTCGAAGGAAGCCACCTTCCCAATCACATTCAGGTCAGAGACTCGCAGTCGGGATTCAGCTTTCCGAAAGACGCCGGTCAGGCCCTGAATTTGATGGAGCCGGAACCAAAGTGACTGACTGGCCCCATTCCTGGGGAGATCAATCCCCGGGATAGAAGGTCGAGCGCGCAGTCTCGGCGCCGAAAACGGTGATGGGGGGCAGGGTCTGAACCACCTCGGGATCGAGCTCGGCGATGCGTTTTCTGGTGGCTTTGGCAGCGTCCCATCGAAGGTGTATGAGAACCACTGCACGTGGGTTCAAGGTCTCGGTCAAGATTGTGCGGGTGTCGGGGTCAAGGACGAACCGATCGTGGAGGAAGGCCACGTCCAGGCCTTCGGCGGGAATAGGGACCCGGCCAAAAGTCTCCATGGTGCGCTCTGCGTCACCCTCGTGGAGGAAGGAAAAACCGTCAATCTCGACAACGTAGATGTTGTTGGTGGTCTCGGCGCCGCTGTGCACGACCCGGCACACAGAGGTCGGGATACCGCCGGCTTCGATCGAGGTGCACTGACCGGTTTCCAGGTTCGGCACGATCACGCGTTCCGCCACGGCCTCGTAGCCAGGCACTTCGGCCATGGAGGCCGCGACCTCATCCGTTGAGACCAGGACCGATTCGTGGTGTATTTCGAGGAAGTCAACGACGGTCTGAGCGTGAAAATGATCGGGATGGGCGTGAGTAACGAGTACGAGATCCACGTGTTCGAAGGCACCGCCGCCGCTGACCATCAGTTCGATCAGGTTTTCCGATGGGCCCTGCTGAAAGAACTTGGGATAGGGCGCTGTAGCGCGGAACAGGGCGTCCACCATCACCGCGTGGCTGGAGGAACGGATCAGAAAACCGCTGTTGGCCACGGCCAGAATCTCGACCGAGGGTTTTGCGCACGCCGTGGCGAGGCACAATGTTGCAGCAAGGAGTACGGCTTTCAGAGTGCGATTGAGGAGTGCATGTGTCATGGCTGCAGGATACCAGCTTGGACTTTTAACCAGCCTCTGGCCTTCAGGATCCTCTTGACCCAAGTCAAAGACGTGGTTGCTGAGATGGGGGATCATCTTCTCGAGAGGTGATGATGTCTTTATCGATCGATCCCGACGCCACATTGCTGGCGATCACCGACGAGTGGCCGGAGACCGTCCAGGTCTTTGTGGCCCAGGGTTTTCCCCAGATGGGCGACGAGAACAAGAGGCGGGCTTTTGGTGGCGCAATTTCCCTCCGGATGGCAACCAGCCTGAAAAACATCGATTTAGACGCCTTCGTCGAATTGCTCGAAGGGGCCGTTGCCTCCGATGAAGCCATCATGCCCGAGTCTGCGAACGGCGAAAAGCCGCTACGGGTGATGGGTTTGCTGCCCTGTCCGGTTCGGATTCCTCTGGAAGAGGCCTTTGAGGAGTTTGCCGGGAGGTTTCAGCGTGACACCGGCCGGTCGATCGTGACCGAATTCCAGGCTGCGTCCGTCGGCGCCTCGTGGATGGATGAGCACGTCAACTCGATTGAGGATCCCGAAGATTTTCCCGACCTCTTCATTTCGGCGGGGTTCGAAACCTTTTTCGACCCCAAGGGCATCGGCAAGTTCCGAAAGGCTTTCGCTGACCGCACTCCGTACAAGACCTTTAACCCCTCGTTCGACGGCGTTGATCTGAAGGACCCCGAGGGTCGTTACGCGATGATCTCGGTCGTACCGGCGGTCTTTCTGGTCAACACCCACGAGTTCGGCGATGAGCCCCTGCCGCGGACCTGGGGTGATCTTCTCGAACCCCGGTTCGAACAGCGCGTTTCGCTGCCGGTCGGTGACTTTGACCTGTTCTCGGGGATCTTATTGGATATTCGTCGTCGCTACGGCGACGAGGGCGTTCGCAAACTGGGCCGGTCGTTGCTTGAAAGCATGCACCCGGCGCAGATGGTCAAGGTCGGAGGCAGGCCCAAGGCACCGATGGTGACGATCATGCCCTACTTCTTTACACGGATGGCCCGCGAAGGATCGCCGATGCAGGCCGTGTGGCCGGAAGATGGCGCAATCATCTCCCCGATCTTCCTGCTGGCCAAGGCTTCGGGAGGGGAGGATCTCCAGCGTGTCGTTGATTTCTTCTGCTCAAAAGAGGTCGGCGAGGTCTTGGCAATCAAGGGGCTCTTCCCTTCGACCCACCCCGAGGTCGACAATGGCCTGGCCCCTGACGCCCCGTTCTCCTGGCTGGGCTGGGACTGGATCGAGCAGACGGACATCGCCGCCGCGATCAAAGAGTGTGAGCAGTTGTTCGACGAGGGGAGGAACGGCCGATGAAATTGGTAACGGTATGCGGGCCTCCTTCCTCGGGGAAGACTGCGGTGATCTTGAAGGCGCTGGAGGCTTTTGCGGATCGTGGCCTCAAGGCCGGCGTCGTCAAATTTGATTGCCTTTCGACCGAAGACGACGTTCTGTACGAGAAGGCCGGCATCCCGGTCAAAAAGGGGCTCTCCGGACCGTTGTGCCCGGACCACTATTTTGTCTCCAACGTCGAGGAGATCGTCCAGTGGGGACGGAGTCAAGGCTTTGACCTTCTGGTCAGCGAGAGCGCGGGCCTGTGCAACCGCTGCTCTCCACACATCAAAGAGGTCTTGGCGGTCTGCGTGGTTGACAACCTCTCGGGGGTCACGACGCCGAAGAAGATCGGGCCGATGCTCAAGATGGCGGATATTGTCGTCATCACCAAGGGCGACATCGTCTCCCAGGCTGAACGTGAGGTCTTCGCATCTCGTGTGGCGGCGGTCAACCCCAAGGCGGCGGTGCTGCATGTCAACGGGTTGACAGGCCAGGGCGCCTTCGAACTGTCCTCTTTGTTCGACGACGAAGAGCGTGAGGTGGAGTCTCTGATCGGCTACCAACTGCGCTTCACGATGCCGTCGGCCTTGTGTTCCTACTGCCTTGGTGAAACCCGCATCGGCGAGAGCTACCAGATGGGCAATGTCCGAAAAATGAAAATCGACTGAGAGAATAGTGATGATCAACGAAATCAAGAATCAAACCGTCGGCGCCCTATTGGAGAGCTACCCATTCGCCGCGGTTTATTTTGACGGCCATCACGTTGACACCAAGGGCCGCGAGTCCTCCACCGTCGTCGACGTCTTCTCGGATTTCGTGACCGCCGCTGGTGAAGATGCGGTGACGACTGCTGACGAACTCCTGGAAGGACTGAGCGAACACGTTCAGCAGATGCTGCTGTTCCTGGCGGACGATCTGGACACTGTTCAGTCGCTCGGTTTGTTGCCGGGTACCCACAAGGATGGGACGCCGGAGAACTTCACGAACATTACAATCAATTCGGGCGAGACGATTTGTATCGTCGGTCCAACCGGGTCGGGCAAGAGTCGGCTGCTGGCCGATATCGAATGGATTGCCCAGGGGGATACGCCGACCGGTCGTACGATTCTGCTCAACGATCAAATTCCCGACCGCAAGTGGCGCTTTTCTCCGACCCACAAACTGGTGGCCCAGCTATCCCAGAACATGAACTTCGTCATGGATCTGACGGTCCAGGAGTTCCTGGAGATGCACGCCGAGAGCCGGTTGGCCGACAACGTCAGGGATGTGGTCGTTCGCATCATTGACCAGGCCAACGCACTGGCCGGTGAGTCCTTTGCCCCGACGACCCCGATCACCAGCCTCTCGGGAGGCCAGTCTCGAGCGTTGATGATCGCCGACACGGCGATTCTGAGCCGATCGCCGATCGTTTTGATCGACGAGATCGAGAACGCCGGTATCGATCGTCAGAAGGCCCTCCAGCTCTTGTTGTCCGAGGAGAAGATCGTCCTGATGGCGACCCACGACCCGGTTTTGGCCCTGATGGGAGGGCGCCGCCTGATCATCGCCAACGGCGGTATCGAGGCTGTGATTGAGACGACCGAGAACGAGCGTGTGATCCTCAAGGAACTGGCAGTGATGGATCGGAGGATGACTGATTTGAGGAACCGCCTGAGGCGGGGTGAGAGGCTTGAGTGAAGTTTGAAGTGTGAAGTTTGAAGTGTGAAGAGAAGGCAATTCTCTCGCAAAGACGCAAAGAACGCAAAGGAAATACAGGGGGAAATCAATCATGCATGACGGATGTTCAGGATCGTTTGCTTCGGGGACTCAGGTGGTGGACAAGGTGAGGATGATGGGTTTCAACATCCAGCCCATGCCCATGCCGATGATGATCAACTGCTCCAATTGTTCCGGAGATTTTGAAATGGTGTGCTTCGAGGGCAAGTGCCCCGAATGCAATATGGTCTTCGGTGTGACGCCCTGCCACGCCTTCGATCCGGCCAATGTTGTGCCGGCGGGAATTGACTATTAGCTCTCAGCCACAGGGAAACCGCGTTGATTTTTCGAATGTAACTCATAAAGGCGGATGGCCTGTGGTAGTCTCCCGAGATGTGCCGTCTCGGCATTTTCTTTGATTCCCCCTGGAGGTCCCATGTTTAGAGTTGTCTTTGTTGCGTTATCGGTCGTTATTCTGTTGCTCTCGGTTGTTCCTGTAGAGGCCCAAAGTCCCTATCCGGACGAGGTTCTCGAGGCCTACATGGCCTGTATGGAGCGGCATGATCTCGATGCGATCAAGGAACTCCTGTGGGTCCACTCCAACGTCGAGCGGATCGACGCCACGATCTACGGTCTGCCCAAGGACGATTTCGACGACGGGTCTTCGCTGACGATTGCCGAGAGGTTGGAGTTTCGCGCCGGCCGAGCAGAGCGCTTTGAGCGTCTCGGTGAAGAGGTGCCGATGGCGACCTCTGGTCCGGTGCAGTATCCCCACCACTTGCGGCCGGCCCTGGATGCATTTGCCGAGAGAACGGGCGAGAGGATGGACTGCTCGTCGATTTTGAACGAAAGCGGCGTGACCCCTCCGGCCAATCGGGACCTGGGCAGTGGCTGGGCGAGTGACCTCAATATCACCCAACCCGACTCGGACGACCGCGGTGAAGTGGATTTGGTGATCGACTACGCCAACCCCGGCCGTGTGATGGCCTCGTCCTGTCCCTCCGGAAGCGGTGGCGAGTACGCCAACCACATCGGCGCCACTACGGATTGGGGCCAGACCTGGACCGATTCCAAGGTCGGGACCAATTCCGGATCGACCTGGGAGTGTGATCCGGTCAGCTACTATCAGAGCAGTACGGGCAACGTCTACCACTCGAAGATCTCGTGTTTCAACGGTTGTTCCTCGACCCGGGTGATGTTCCGAGTTTCTGCTAATAATGGCGGCACCTGGGCGGACTGCGGTGGCCGGCCCGGTGCGGATAATTCCGAGGATCGCCAGTGGCATGTTGCCGACAACACCGAGTACTACGACTCGAACGGTGATGGCGTGCCCGAAACGGCCAACGCCTGCTACGGCAATCTCTATGTCACCTGGCATAACTCAAACCAGCAGAAAGTTGCGCGATCAACCGACGACTGCGCAACCTGGTCCAATCGGACTAATTTGACGGCGGCCTACCAGGCCATCTCACCGGACATCAACGTGGCCGCCGATGGGCATATCTACGCCGTGTGGCAGAACCAGGGAAATTCGACCTTCAAGATTGCCGGCTCCGACGACTGTGGCGTGACGTGGACCTCGCCCTCGGCAACGGCTGTCAAGCCCCGCCTCGGTGACTGGAAGAACAAGCTTCCGGCCCAGTGCAACCGTGGTACTTCCACCCTGCCCAACGTCGATGTCGACCGGGCGCCCCGATCGCAGTATTACGGGCGCGTCTATATGGCGATGTTCGACTTCAACCAGAGCACGTGCAGTTCGTTCGGCGAGAGCGTGGGCGCGAGCTGCTCGACTTGGACCTCGACAAACTGGAACAATACCTGCAACTACGACATCTGGTTCACCTACTCCGATGACGAGGGTGCGAACTGGGCGACGCCGACCAACATCACGGCCGCAGACGGCAACAACGTTGACCACTTCATGGGCTACATGCGGGTGGACGAGACCGACGGATCGATCTACATCTCCCACCATCGTTCCCGACTCAATCCGACCTCACTGGCAGACCGGCAGAAGACCCACTACTTCGTCCTTCGCTCAATCGACGGTGGCGCGACCTGGCAGAAATTCCAGGCTTCATCGCTTGAGGGCAACGAACGTCTGGCCGGTGGCAACACCTTCGAGCGCGGTGATTACAACCGCCTGGATGTCTACGCGGGCGTTGCGTGGCCGGTGTGGATCGATCGCAGGGATACTGCCGGCGAGGAAGAGATCGTCGTACGCAAGCTCTGCTCCGAACCCAGCCATTGGACCGAAAGGGCGCCGACTTTTGCCGCACCTGTGGTGACGGCGACCGCAATCGGTTCGAAGAACGTCAGAGTTGAGTGGGATCTCCCGGACGTCTACTGGGGTGATGCCGACGAAGACCCCAGTGCCCGGAAATTCCAGCTGTGGGTCGACGGAGTGCTTGAGCAGGACAATATTTTGGCCACCGATGACTCTTTGATCTGGGCAGCGGAGGAATGCAGCCGTCAGCACTCGTTCGTGATCCGGGCCATCAACCAGTGTGGTATTTCCAAGGACTACGCCGCGGGAGCAGCGACGGCGACCGGATGCTGTGAGAACAACCCATTGGTCAATGTGACGCCTGATGGTCCCCTGGCATCGTGCGTCGGCACCGCGGTCGGTCTGACCGCCCAGATCAGTGGCGGAGCAGGTCCGTTCGACTATCAGTGGTACCGGGATGGATCGCCCATTTCGGGGGCCGTCAACTCAACCTACGCGGCCTCCGATCTTGGTGTTCACAGCTTCAACTGCCGGGTTGAGGGTGATGGCTGCACCGATTACGCTATCGATCCTTTCGACGTCGTCCTGACGTGGATGGATGCGCCGGTCTTCGCCGGTCTCGAGACGGTCACCGATGCGGCGTCATCGACATGTAGCCTCGACCTGACCTGGAGTGCGGCAACCACCGCCTGTCCCGGACCGGTCACCTACTCGGTCTATCGATCGATGACAGCGGGTTTCACACCAGGTGCGCAGAATCTGGTGAGATCCGG
>JAUXDC010000277.1 GCA_030618605.1 Holophagae bacterium
ACCCTCCCGGTCAACGGCGGCGGCAATGGTACCCTTTCCGCCACCTGGATATTAGATGTACCATCACTTTTTCTCTATATTTTCTGGCCTTGTATTGTTTTCGCTCCTGGTCGTAGGCGGGTGCGGCAATGAACGGCCTTCGCACGACATCCCCTTGCAGATGGAGTCGGTCGAACAGACCACCGAGAGTTTTGCCAACGCCATGCTTGACCTGGGCATCAACCTGGGCAAGGGGGATCTTGACGCCCTCGGGCATTCGATCACCGATCCCATTGAAGCGAAGACCATGACTCCGGACTTTGTCGAAACCAGCCGAGAAGTTGATTTGATAGCCGGCCGAACCTGGGTCTTGGCTGAAGAAATGCGATCGATGACGTCGCAGGCCTTTGTCAACGAGACTCAGAGCTGGCTCGAGCACTTCTCCGAAATCGAGGACGTTCGATTCAAGGTCAAAAAATCGATGATTCAAGAAGACGGCAAAGAGATCGATGCGACCCTGGCCCTGGCATTCGTCGGTCGCAATCATAAGGGCCGACGCGAATGGGCTCGCGGGCGGGCTCATGTGCATGCCATTCGGGCCGACAGCGGCAGTTGGCGGCTCGATTATTTCGAGATGCTTCGTATGGGCAGCCTCGAGGCCGAGGTCGACATCTTCAGCGAGGTCGCTCTGCCTGCCGGATTGGCCCGAAAGGACCCCACATTCCTCGAACGAACGGGGCCGGCCTTTGCCGCCTACGGCGCCGCAACATCCGATCTCAACGGCGACGGCCTGCTCGATCTCGTAACGACGGCCGAAACAGGCATCAACCTCTACCTCAACCGAGGCGACGGTTCATTTCGTGAGGCCTCCGACGAGACTCTTGTCACATCTGTGCCCGGCGATTTTGTAGCGCCCTTGCTGCTCGATATCGACAACGACGGCGACACCGACCTCTTTCTCTCGGCCATCGGCACCCAGAAGCTGTTGGAAAATCGGCTGATCCCCGACGGGCGCTTGGAATTCTGGGATGTCTCCTTGGAGGCCGGAGTCGCCCGGCCCGCTCTGGGCTTCAGCGCCGTTGCCGGTGATGTCAATGGCGACGGATTCCCCGACATCTACGTCAATTCCTACAACCGCTATGGCGAAGTTCTGCCCGACCGGTGGGACGGCGCAAGCAACGGCACGCCCAATCTCCTGTTTCTCAATCGCGGTGACGGATCGTTTGACGAGGTTGCTGCAGCCTGGGGAGTGGCAGACGATCGCTGGGGCTATGCCTCCGGCTTCGCGGACATTGACTCTGACGGTGATCTCGACCTGTATGCGACCAACGACTTCGGCGGAGGCAACGCGCTGTTCATCAATCAAGGCGATCATTTCTCGGATGAAGCCCGCGAGCGCGGGGTCTACGACGGCGCCTATGGCATGGGCGTCACTTTCGCAGATTTCGACCGGGACGGCGACCTCGACCTGCATGTGACCCGCATGTCCTCGACCGCCGGCCGCCGCATTCTTTTCCGACTCGGCGGCGGGGAACTGCCCTCTAGGGAACGGCTGGAGTCGATGGCCATCGGCAACGCGCTCTATCGAAACGACGGAACGGGGTACTTCACCGATGTCAGTGCTGAAGCCGGCCCTTTCGGCGCCGGCTGGGCCTGGGGCGGCGGCTTCGTCGAGATCGACAACGATGGATGGCCCGATGTTTACACTCCTAACGGCTTCATCTCCGGGTCCAAACTGCACGATACGTGAAGCCTCTTCTGGCGCCAGGTCGTGGCGTCACAGATCACTGACGACGAAGGCCAGCCTGTTCAGACCGCGCAGACCTTCGGTGATCTGCAGGCACAAGCCTTCGCCGACGGCCTGTCCTTCAGCGGGTACGAGCGGGATCTGGTTGCACTGAATCGGGGGGACGGAACCTATATCGATATTTCCGGCGCCTCGGGCGCCGACAGTGTCAGTGACGGTCGCGGTACGGTCTTCGCTGATTTCGACAACGACGGAGATATCGACATCTTCCTCAGGGCTATGCACGACGAAGCGCACTATCTGTTCCGAAACAATATCGGCGCCGACAACTCGTCGATAAGAATCACCCTCGAGGGAACCAAAAGCGGCCGGGACGCTTGGGGGGCTGAGGTCAGGGTGACAACGGCCTCAGGGATAGAGGCCAAGGTCAAAAGCGGCGGTTCGGGCTTCGTCTCCCAATCCGACCCTCGCCTGCTCTTCGGCCTGGGCAACGAGGAAAGAGCAATTTCGGTCGAAATACGCTGGCCCTCAGATTTGATTCAGACCTTCGACGGTCCGGTCGCCGGCACCTCGTGGTTGGTGGTCGAAGGTGACGACCGGCCACAGGTCATCAGCGAAAGTCAGTTCAGTCTTCCCGAACCGGCGACCGCCGAACAGAAGCTCTTTGCCAAGTATGGCCTGGTTCGCAGCCAACCGATTCCTGACGTCACAGTCACACTGCTCAACGGCATTGCCCGAAAACTGTCTGAGCTGGTCACGCCTGGTCAGCTACTTCTCCTCAATTTCTGGGCCACTTGGTGCCGGCCCTGCGCCGCCGAGATGCCCGAACTTCAGAAATTGTCCAACGAAGGCCTGAGAGTCGTCGGCCTCAGCGTCGATCAACAGAACACACGAAGCGCGATTCCAGCCTTTACTGATCGACTCGGCATCACCTATCCCATCCTCACCATCGAGCCCATGGACCTCCGGAGATTGATCGGCACAACCGATCCCGGAGTTCCCCTCTCACTGCTGATCGACGACAACCTGAGGCTGCAGAGAATTCTCGCCGGATGGAATGATGGGACCCGCAAAAGTCTGGAAACCCTCAGACCCTGACCCCCTAATGCCTTTTGTTCGATAAATCGCAACTGCGTCTCAATAAACGATTTCTTGATTTAGTGAAGCGGTTCACATAGAGTTTGGTCGGGTTCGTGGCTCGCGATCGGACCCTGCTCGAAATGTATTCTTCAGGAGACCGTTTTGTTCTCACGTCAGGTGACAGTTCTCGTCGGCCACTTCGGCAGCGGCAAGACCGAGATAGCCCTCAACGGGGCCCTCGATCTCGCGGCCGATGGCGTGCCGGTGACCTTGGCGGACCTTGACGTCGTCAAACCCTACTTCCGCTCACGTTCGGCCCGCCACATCCTGGCTGAGGCCGGTGTTCGATTGATTGCACCCGAGGGGGAAAACGTCTATGCCGACCTGCCGATCATTGTGCCGCAGGTTCGAGACATTCTGCGTCGACCCCGGGGCAAGGTCATTGTGGACGTCGGTGGCGACGGCAGCGGCGCTCGGGTCCTGGGATCCCTGACCGATGTCCTGCCGACGACAAACATCGAATTCCTGGTGGTGCTGAATTTCTCCCGGCCTTCGACACCGGATACAGCCGGAGCGATAGCAATGGTCCATGAGATCGAGGCTGTTGCCCGCGTGCGGGTCACCGGTCTGATTTCCAACACCCATATGATGAATGAAACTACTCCGGAGACTATCCTGGAGGGTGCCCACCTGGCGATTGAGACCGGCGCCGCTCTGGACCTCCCCGTCGTCGCCGCCGCCATTCACGAAGACATGGCTGCGTCGGTCAACGGCGATCTGCCGTGTCCGGCCTTCATTTTGAAACGTATCGTCAAACCACCATTTGAGGTGCAACCACAGCGGAAGACCGTGGGGCCTCTGTTCGTATTGAACTGATTGGAAGAATCAGAAAGGAGTTGTCGTGTCACACATTTTGATCGAGCCTGATCAATGCAAGGGATGCGAGCTGTGCGTCAACGCCTGCCCGCAACAGATCCTGGGCATGACGAAGAAGATCAACGCAAAAGGCTATTTCTATGCCGAAGTTGCCGAACCGATGCGGTGCATCGGGTGTCGGCTGTGCTGCATCACCTGTCCCGACATGGCGATCACCATGGACGTTCACGGCACGATGTACCACTACTTCGCGTACTGAGGGGGGTGGGATGGCTAAGAAACTGATGAAGGGCGCCGAGGCCATGGGTGAAGCCGCCGTACAGGCGGGCTGTCACCTCTTTTTCGGCTACCCGATTACGCCACAAAATGAAATTCCGGAATACCTCTCCTCGCGCCTGCCCCAGGTCGGCGGCACCTTTGTCCAGGCCGAAAGCGAGGTGGCCTCGATCAACATGCTCTACGGCGCCGCCGGCGCCGGAGAACGGGTGATGACCTCGTCCTCGTCACCGGGCATCTCGTTGATGGCCGAAGGCATTTCCTACTGCGCGGGCGCGAAATTGCCGGTAGTCATCATCAACATCATGCGTGCTGGACCCGGCCTCGGAGGCATCCTGCCCTCGCAGGCGGACTACTTTCAAGCGACCAAGGGCCTGGCCCACGGAGACTTCCGGGTCTTGGTTCTGGCGCCCTGGTCGATCCAGGAAGCGGCCGATCTTGTGCAGGATGCCTTCGACCTGGCCGATTACTACTGCAACCCGGTGATGGTCGTCGGCGATGGTTTGATCGGCCAGATGATGGAGCCGGTCGAATTCTACGAGGATCGAAAACCGATCAAGGAACTGCCGCCCAAAACCTGGGCCTCAACCGGCTGGAAGAGGGACCGCCCCAAGGCGATCATCAATTCCCTCTTCCTGGACCCCGCCGAACTGGAGCAGCACAATATCGAGCTCAAGGCGAAATACGATTTGATGGAACGTGACGAGGTACGGTTCGCCACCTACGGGTCGGTGGACTCGGCAGACGTGGTCATCATCGCCTACGGAACGGTTGCCAGGGTCTGTCTCTCGGCAATCGAGGCTCTCGAAGAAGACGGCATCAAGGTGGCGATGGTCCGGCCGATAACCTTGTGGCCCTATCCTTACGAGGCCGTTCGTGAAGTCGCATCCAAGGCCAAGGACATCCTCGTCGTCGAGCTGTCGACCGGCCAAATGATCGAAGATGTGCGCTTGGCCCTCCATCGCCCACGACCAATCCACTTCCACTGCCGCCTGGGCGGCATGCTGGTCAGCCCCGAGGAAGTGATCGACAAGGTCAAGGCGATCAAGGCCGGAACATCCAAGGAGGTGCACTATGCCTGAAGCGGTCTTTGTCCGACCCGACAGTCTTTCGGATGTTTCCACCCACTACTGTCCGGGCTGCACCCACGGCATCATCCACCGTCTGGTAGCAGAAGTG
>JAUXDC010000229.1 GCA_030618605.1 Holophagae bacterium
GAATCGAACCCTTTTGCTCCGTTTGATGAACAGCGAAGAACGCCACACCGAAGCAGGTCAGGTTGTGGAAGAAGTGGGATCCGAACGACGGTTCGACCTGGAGATCGGAAAAGTCTGTCTCGACGATTGCGCGCACCATCGAAATCTGCGGCCAGGTCACTCCAATGCCCAACCACGGATCCCGAGAACCCCATCGCCCCGGACCGATCAGCAGACAGTGACGATCCTCGTCCCTCAAACGGCGGTTGATCCGTTCGACGATGGTCGCCGCCTCAGCCGTCGTTCCACGGTCAAAACCTTGAGGGTCAACGAAAATCACATCGGCCAAGCTCTCCCTCCGGCCGTGGCCAAGCGCCATCTTGGTCCGGACGATAGCCCGCCCCACCTCGTCGGCGCTCAGGTGCACATTGTCGTGAAATGACTCCACGACCAGCGGCCGCATCTGTACGACGTGAAAGACCTGTTCGCGCTCCAGACCAGGCTCAAGTTGGACAGCAAACTCCATCTCCGCCGCCGACCCGATGCCTTCCTTGCCCAGGCCCAACAGACTGACCAACAACTGTGGAAGATCAAATGGCCGACCCCGCAGAATGGGTTCAAAGGTCACGAGTGGCGCCCCACTCTTGTCGAATCCTGGAGAAATCGCGTCATTCTCTCTGCGGTAGGTCGAGAGAATCGGCCCGGCAGCCTCGTCCGCCACGGCTGCACTCGTTTCGAGGTGCAACAAATTGGCGTCTGTGTGAAGGCCCGGTATGGTGTCGTCTTTCGAGAGATCCAGAGCATAAAAGCGTCGCTGAGCATTGCGAAGAGTGTCTTTTACCGACGACATCTGCGGGAGGACTCTGGGCTGGGTGGGGCAAAAACGGAGAGCCTCGAACCCTTCGACGACTGTCCGGCCGAGCCCCAGGGCTACCTGAGCGACACCATCATCAGGATCCATCGAGCCGAACGGATAGAAATTATTGGAGGCCGCCGTACCCGAAAACGTCGGGTAGAAACGGCTCCCGAAGGACTTGCCCACCAGACGCTGAACCAGGACGGCCATCCTTTCCTCTTCCGAACGATAGGGGGTGCTTTCCAAATAATCCCGGGCGGTTCGGAAATGGGTTGAGGCGTAAATGACCTTGACCGCTTCGAGAACCTGGGCCAACCGGACGTCCAGAGAGGCGTGGTTGTTGGGCAGCATGATGGTCGCATAAACGCCCGCAAAAGGCTGAAAGAGGGAGTCCTCCAACAGGCTTGAGGACCTGATCGCCAAGGGTTCACGGACAATCTCGAGAAACTGGGCCAAGGCGTTCCGAACTCCATGCTCGAACCGTGCCGCCCGGAATCGATCCAGAATTGCACCGTCCTCGAGTTCCGGTGCATCCTGGACAATCGACCGGAGGGCGTTCCCTTCTACGAAGCCCTCGAAGATATCGGTCGCCAGCGCGACGGTCTGCGGGATGGCAACCCGGACTCCAGGGGCCCGAACCTCATCGTAGGCCAGCAACTTGTGCATGAAGGCCAAGCCCCGCCCTTTGCCCCCAAGGGAGCCCGAACCGACCTTTGCGAAAGCGACGAACTCGTCGAATCGCTCCTCTTCGAAGTCGGTCGTCACGTGGCTTCGAATCTGCCGTTGGTACAGGGTGAATGCAGTAATCAGGAACGACCGGAGTTCCTCACCGCCGGAAAACTCCGAAACCTGCATCGGCCTCAGCAACCGGGCCAACTCGAATTCGGTCCGGGCCTTGAGCCAGGCGGAGAAATTATTGAGACCGGCGTGAAAAAGCAGGCTCTCGCCCGGAATATCGGGCAGAAGGCGCGTCATGCTCCGAATATCTTCCGCCCGGGCGACCTCTTTCCCGTTCGGCAATCTGAAGATGAAATCACCAAACCCGAAGTGATCCAGAATGAACTGCCGAATATCTTCGAGAAGGTGTGGGCTCTTCTTGTGGAGGAAGGCGACATCCAGTTTGAGGGCCTCCTGCTCGAAGCGTGTCTCGACAGACTGAAGGAGGATCGGCAGATGGGGGTCGACCGAACGCACTTTCCGGGCCAAACGAAGGCCGGCTTCAGGATCAATGCTCCCCTCGCAGGGGAAACCAATGTCCGAAATGATTCCCAAGACGTTGTCGCCATACTTCTCGTAAAAGTCCCACGCCTCTTCTTCACACTGGGCCAGGAGGATTTTTGGCCTGGCACGAATCCTCAAAAGACGATGGGAGAGGTTGATCCCTTCAGCCATCAAGCGGGTGGTCTGGGTCGTCACCTCATGGTAGATCTGGGGCAGAAGTCCGGAATAAAAGGGGACCTCGTCCTCGACGACGATGATCGCCTGGACACCACCCTCAAGAATGTCATGGTCGGCATTCCACCGATCTTCCGCCTGCTTGATCAGGGCGAAGAGCGACTTGACGTCCCCTTGCCAGAGAAAAACCCAGTCCAGGGCGCCGGAGGCACGAAGGTCCTCCGCCTCTGCAAGGCCGGCGGTGTTCGCCGCCAGCAGGCCCAGAGTCAAGTCCGGATCCAGTTCCCGGACCCGAGAGACAAACTCCGGAAGGTTGGCGCCACCGACCCTGGGAGAGGTCACAACGAGGTCAAAACTCCTGTTATCGATCAGACTGAGGGCCTGATCGGAAGTGCTGGCTCGGGTGAAGCGCGGTACATAGCGGAGGTTGAGGTCGAGATTTCGGTACTCCTCGAACAGCAACTCAGTCAACTGACCGTCCTCTTCGAGGATGAAGGCGTCGTACTGGGAGGCAACCAGCAAGACCTCGAGGACTCTCTTTGTCATCAACGACGAGAACTCCTCGGTTCCCATCCCATACCGGCTGCTGAGGTCGAGCTGACCCTGAAGGGCAAATGTTGGATTCATCTCGTCGAGCCTAACAGAGAGGGCGGACATCAGCTATCAGCCCTGGTGGTTCGCCTGGATCAATCTTCGAATTGGGGAATCTCGGCCTTGTGAAGCGTGTTATTCCTCTTGATATGAACAGAACCTGGATTTTGATTCTGTGTTCGAGCCTCCTCGTTATTCCGGGGACAGCGACTGGAGACGAGATGTTGACGACAGGTGAAATATTTCCTTCCTTTGAACTTCAGGCCCACGACGGTTCCGTCGTCAGTTCCGCAAGTCTCGCGGGTTCGATCTACTTGGTGTATTTCTATCCTAAAGCCGATACGCCCGGTTGCACGAAAGAGGCCTGTAGTTTTCGCGACGCCTGGTCCGATTTGAAGGATGCCAAAGTCAAGGTTTTCGGAGTCTCCTACGACACACTTCGGTCAAACCGTGCCTTCGCGGAGAAATTCAACCTTCCCTTTCTCCTTCTCTCGGACGACGAAAAGGCCCTGGCCAAAAGCGTTGGGGCAGCCCGGCTCCTGATCCCGGTCCCGAAGAGGATCTCCTACCTCGTCGGGGCCGACGGGAAAATCCTCAAGGCCTATCCTTCGGTCTCTCCCTCCAGCCACGCGGAGGATGTATTGAAGGACCTCAGTCACCTGCGCTGATCTTTCTCGGGAGTTCGAAAACAGGACCGTTTCTTAGGTAAAATACTGCTCGCGTACCGGGGAAAGCCTTGACAGGAGCTTGTGTTTCTGTATATTCCTAAATGGTTATAAGGTGAGAGAGAGGGATCGATGCTACGACACGTACCAACATTTCTGATAATGCTCGTCACCATGGGCGGATTCTCGTCTCCATCGTTTGCCCAGGAACTGACCCTGCAACAGGCGATGACGACCGCGCTGGAACAAAATCATACGATCGCCGCATCCTCCGCCAAGGTCTCCGCGGCCCAGGCTCGAGAAGAACAGGCTGACGGCTATCATCTTCCAACGGTCGATCTGGTGGAGATTTTCTCCTACACCGACAACCCCGCCGAGGTCTTCGCATTCTCACTCAACCAACGGCGGTTCGACATGGACGAGTTCTTCATGTCCGACCCCAACAGGCCGGATGCGCTGGACACCTGGATCACCAGAATTGAGGTCACCCAACCGATCTACGTTGGAGGAAGGATCTCAAGCCGCAACGAACAGGCCTCACTGATGGCAGTTTCTGCCGCAAAGGACCTCTCCCACGCCCAACAGAAAGTGGTCTTTGACGTGGCCACGGCCTTTGCCAACGCTCTCAAGTCGGCCGAGCACCTGGAGGTTGTGCGGCGAGCTCGAGAAACAACGGCTGCCCACGTGTCCCTTGCCGAAAAATTCGCCGAACAAGGGCTCATCATCCATGCAGACGTCCTCAACGCACAGGTCCACCTCGCCGGAATGGACGAGATGCTCGTCGAGGCCGAAAGCAATGCAGACCTGGCCCAATCGGCACTCGACTTTTCGATGGGCATCGATCAGACCTCCCGCCATCATCTTCACCTCCTCCCTCCGACTCCACCGGTGACCCAGCCGATGGCGGTCTGGATGGATCAAGGGGTGGCGACACGCCGCGACCTCGAGGCGCGCCGGCGCGAACTGGACGCCGGACGCCTGGAGGAAAAGGCCGTCAGCCCGGGCTTCAAGCCGGAGATCGCCATCCAGGGCCGATACGAGCTCTACGATGACCAGCTGTTCGGCAGTAACGGTCATTCCGGCTCGGTGATGGCCGTCGCCAAGATCAACCTCTTCAATGGTGGTTCGGACACAGCCAAGGTCGAGGCAGCCAGACAAGAGGCCCTCTCGGGTGAACACAACGTCGCCCTGTTCTCGGAAGCGGTACGGCTCGAGGTACGGAGCGCCTACGCCCAGGTTCGAACGGCTGAGAAAAGGCACCTGACGACCAACCGTGCAGTCGAGGCGGCCCGAGAAGCAATGAGGGTTCGAGAGAAGCGCTTCGAACAGGGACTGGACAAGATGATTGACCTGCTGGATGCCGAAACCACCCTCAGGGACTCCGAACTGCGGGAACTTGTTGCACGCTACGATCTGACCCTTTCGACCTATCGCCTTTACTTCACGTCAGGAACGTCATTGACCGCCCTGTTTGGTATAGACCAGTCCCCACAGGAGATCCAACAATGAACACCAAGACTCTGCTGATACCCGCCCTTGTTATGGCCGTTACCCTGGGGGCGTGCGCCCCGGACAAGGCTGAATTGGCCCAGATCGACCTTCCGCCTCTCAGCGTTGAGATCGTCCAAGCCGAGGCCACCACCTCATCCAAGGTCATCGAGATCTACGGAGTGGTCCATCCGGCACGGCAGGCTTCCATCTCAAGCCGCGTCATGGGCCCAGTGGTTGCAGTCAATACCTGGGCAGGCGCCACCGTGTCAAAGGGTCAGAGTCTGATCGAGATCCAACCCGAGACCTCAAAGGGCCAAGTTGCACAGGCTGAAGGCGCCCTGGCCCAGGCCCGAGCCGCCCTCGCCATGGCCGAGAGAAACTTCAAGCGATTCGAGAATCTCCATGCCGAAAAGGCCGCCTCCGAGGTCGAGCTCGATATGGCCCGTATGCAGTACGACCAGGCCAAGGGTGCGGTCGACCAGGCATCGGGAGCGGTTCACACTGCCAAGACTGTCGCCGGCGAAGCAGCAGTGACGGCGCCTTTTGCCGCCCGCGTGGTTGAACGACTGGTCGAAGTCGGCGACATGGCGGCACCCGGACGTCCCCTGATCCGACTGGAGAGCCTTGAGGGCCGGCAACTCTGGTTGAGCGTCCGCGAGGCCGACATTGCACGCCTTGAACTCAATATGAGAATTCCGGTCACCCTGGACTCACGGGCCGACCACGGCACCATCGAGAGCACGGTCGTCGAGATTGTGCCCTCCGCCGATCCTGCAACCCATACGTTCACGGTCAAGGTCGACCTTGGCTCGATCGATGTGCCCTCGGGCATTTCGGGGCGCGCCGCCATCCCAGGAGATGTGGTCGAACGCATTGTGATTCCGGCGACGGCCGTCCACTCTCGTGGCGGTCTGGAGTTGGTTGTCGTACGAGCCGAAGATGACTCGGCACGAACTCGTGCGGTCACCACCGGCTCGGAGTTGCCGAACGGCCAGATCGAGATCCTGTCGGGGATCAAGGCCGGTGATTTCGTCGTCATTGATACCCACGGAGCCGTCGCCGACGGTACTCCGCTGGAGGTGTCCTCATGACCGATGCGCCGTCGACAGAGCCCCGCCCGACGGCGGCGGAGCTGGAACAGGCCCGCAGAGATGCGCTGCGCCTCAAGATCACGCGGCGCAAGCTCGGCCCCTCGGGTCGCATTGGGAGGGCCTTCCTGGAGTCGAAGCTGACGCCGCTGATCATCGTCGCATCCTTGCTGCTGGGCGCCTTCGCGATCATGGTCACACCCTCCGAGGAGGAACCCCAG
>JAUXDC010000066.1 GCA_030618605.1 Holophagae bacterium
CGTGGCGCCGGACGGCGCCGAAACGCAGCTCACCGACTATCGCTGGCTGCTGGAGGAAGATCAGACCTACCACGTCCAAACGGACTCGACAGGGGCCGCCATACCTGGTCCCGCCGGATTCGATCCCAACTGGCAACAGGGCCACGATGCCCTCGTAGGTGGCGAGACGCTGTCGGTCAGCTTCCACGAGAGCTACATGCCGGTCGTGGCCAAGGGCTGCAACGGCGACGGAGCATGGCAGACCGCTGCGGCTTGTAGCGACGTCCCCTTTACCGGGGCGGCCAGCAAGCGCTACTACGTCTCCGTCGTACCGCGCTCCGGCTACTCGATCGGTGGCGCGGAGTACGTTCCGGGGATCGGCGCAACCGTTTACGTCCACCAGTACCCTATCCAGACCGCTCAGATCAGTATCCTCATCTTCGAGGACAACAACTCGATCAACGGCGCACCGGATTTGCCTGCGGAAGACCCGGCCGTTACCGGTAACAGCATGGCCGGCTTCGCCATCGTCGTTGAAGACGGCGGCGGCCGCTACGGCGCCGCGGCCGGTGTGCAGAGCCAGGATGCGTTCGGCAACCCGCTGGGCACGACCTACGACGACCTCGGCAACGTAACCGGCTTCGAGCCACTGATCACCGGCCCCGACGGCCGGCTGGTTATCAAGAACCTGGCCCCAGGAAAGTACGGCATCCAGGCGGTTCCGCCACAGGGCCAGACCTGGCAGCAGACTTCCACCATCGAGGGCACCAAGATCATCGACACCTGGGTGAAGGCCAACGAGCCGCCCTTCTTCGCCGAGTTCGGACCGCCAGGCTTCCACGCCTTTATCGGCTTCGTAAGGCCGTTCAGCGATCCCTTCCTGTCTGGAGGGGCCAGCATCACCGGCAAGGTCGTCAACCAGCACATGTCGCGGCCGCCGGACTACGCCTTCTACAACGGCTCCTGCTTTGGTCACACGACCCCCTGGATCGGCTTGAACGAGGTCACCGGCGGGATTCCCGGCAGGGCCTTGTACGCCCAGTCGACTTTCGGCGACTGTGACTTCTCGATCGATAACGTTCCCGACGGTGACTACCAACTGGTGGTCTGGGATACGGCCAAAGACCTCATCATCGCCTCCAAGGGGATCTCGATCCTCGGCGGCGAGTGCAACACCCCCAACGGCAGCTGCGATCTTCTCGAGGTGCCTGTTTTCCAATGGTTCCACCGCCAGGAGCACCGCGTCTTTAACGACGAGAATGGTGACGGCGTCTGGGATTCCACCGATCCTCTCGAAACCCCGATCAACGACCAGGCGGTGATCGTTCGCTGGCGTGACGGCACCGTCTATCAGGAGAACGTCACCGACTTCACCGGCGCCTACACCTTCGACCAGGTCTTCCCCTTCTTCTCCTGGCTGGTGACCGAGGTCGACTTCGCCCGCTTCGAGGCCACCGGCCTCACCGCTGTGGTCGACAACGGCGGGTTCATCCCGGAGTCCGCCCCCGTCTTCCCATGGGACGAGGAGTTCACCTTCGGCAGAACGATCGCCCCGCAGAATCAGACGAACCCGATCGATCTTGACTGTGTCGCACCTGGCTGCGTCGAGGACATCGAATTCCGCACCGAGCTCGGACCGGTGCTGACCGCCGGATTCCAGGGCTTCATCGGCCAGACCAACGCCTTCCTCTGGGGCAAGCGGCACTATCCGGACATCGAGCCGGGCTTGGCGGGCAACGGCGGCATCTCCGGCATCGTCTTTTACGCGGTTACTCGCGCCGAAGACGACCCGGCGACGGCTGCGGCCGAACCGTGGGAGCCGGGCATCCCCGGCGTCGAAGTCAATCTCTACGACGCCCTCACCGGTAGCTGGCTCAACACCACCACCACCGACAGCTGGGACGACTCGATTCCCACCGGTTGCAAGTGGGGCAACGACGCAACCGACACGTTCAATTTTTCCCCCGACGGGATCAACTTCTTCCCGCAGGACTGCTACGACGGTTTGCGCGCCTTCAACCAGGTGCGGCCCGCGGTCTTCGACGGCGGCTACGCATTCGATGACGTCTGCATCGCTGACGGCGGCCTGAGCGCCGACGGCACCTGCGCCGGCGACGCCTGGCAGGGCCACATCCTCCCCGGCAATTACGTTGTCGAGGTGAAGGCCCCGGCCGGCTACGAGATCCTCAAGCCTCAGGACAAGAACGTCGACTTCGGCGACCAGTACGAGCCGGAAGCAACGGCATTGGCCAAGGCGCTGGATCCGCTGCCTGTGGTGCCGGATTGCGTCGGAGCACAGACGCTCATCCCGCCCTACCTGACGCTCTTCCCCGACGACCAGGTCCAGTCTCCCTTCGTCTGGGACACTGGAGTTTACGAACCCCTCACCCTGCCGCTCTGCGACCGCAAGGAGGTCGTGCTGACGGCGGGCTCAAACGGCGCGGCCGACTTCTGGCTCTTCACCGAGGTGCCGGTGGCGGCTCACGCCAACGGATTCATCCTCGACGACACCCAGAACGAGTTTGACCCCAACTCTCCGAACTTTGGTGAGAAATACGCACCGCCCTTCGTCCCGGTCTCGATCCGCGACTGGAGCGGCAAAGTCATCGGCAGGACGTTGTCCGACCAGTACGGTATGTACAACTTCCTGGCGCCCTCGACTATCACTACCAATCTGCCGGCGCCCAGCGGCATGTCGCCCAACATGCTCACAACCTGCATGAATGACCCAGGTGACGATCCGAACAACCCCGACCCCAACTGGAACCAGCAATACAGCACCTTCTGTTACAACTTCCAGTACATGCCGGGAGTGACCACCTACCTCGACACCCCGGTGGTGCCGGTGGCGGCTTTCACCGGCCCCGACCAGTTCCCGCTGGATTGCGAGTTTCCCGACGGCACACCACGGATTTGGGAGGTTAGGGGCGACGGGATCGGCCCGTACGTGGCCGGTGACTATGTCACGGGCACCGTCGCGGGGACCGAGACCATAACCATCACGTCAATGGGCACACGGCTCGTGCAGAACCCCAGCTACTGCAACGCGGCGGCGGGTGACTGTCCGGGGACATCAGGGTCCCAGCCTAAGCTTGTCTCTCGCGACTACGGTTTCGGCGCTACTCAGGGCGACGTGTACATCGGTGAGCAGCTGATTCCCGCGGCCAACATCGTTTGGACCGCCGGCCAGATCACCGCAACCCTTTCCGTCGGAACCACGACCGGGCAGTTGCGGATCGTCCGTGATACCGGGGCCGAGTCGGTCACCGCGGTCACCGTGCAGGTTGGCCTGCGGCAGGGTGCCGGCACCCGCTTCGTCACGCCTTCGGGTGGCGATCTCGCGCACGACATTCAGAATGCCATCGGCCTGGCAGGGGCGAACGACCTGATCCTGGTCGGTTGCGGCCAGGCCAACGAGCTGGTCGTCATGTGGAAGCCGGTTCAGCTCCAGGGTTCCGGTGAATGCTCGATCATCAACGCCGTCAAGGCGCCGACCGACAAGCTCGACGTGTGGCGTGGTCTTGTGGACGGGCTCGTAAGGAATAACAACGCCGATCTTCTGCCCGGCCAGGAGCTCGGTCCCGGGGCTCCCGAACCGACGACGCTGTGGACCGAGGAGGGCGCCGGCATCCTGGTGCTCGCCAAGGCGTCGGGACCCAATGCCTTCGACCACACCGCCGGCAAGAACATCGGTGCCCGCATCGACGGCTTCACCATCAGGGGTGCCGACACCGGTGGCGGCATCGTCGTCAACGGCTATGCCGACTACCTGCAGATCTCCAACAACCGCATCGCCAACAATAGTGGATTCTACGGCGGCGGTATCCGGGTCGGACACCCGATCCTGACCTCCGAGCAGCCGGACGGTAGCTTCGACTACACCGATGGCGACAACGATTACGTCTCAATCCACCACAACCAGGTCGTATTCAACGGTGGCCTGGGCGGCGCGGGCGGTGGCATCTCCATGTGCACCGGCTCCGACTCGTATGCAATCACCAAAAACTGGTTGTGCGGCAACTTCTCGCTCGGCGAAGGCGGCGGCATCGGCCACACCGGCAGAAGTGACGGGTACTGGGAAACGGTCCCCAATACCGGACCCCAGAACCAGAGGGTGTGGACGCTCTTCGACCGGCCGCTGATCGAGGACAATACCGTCATCTTCAACGAGAGCTTCTTCCAGGGATCGACGATCTCGGGCGGCGGCATCTTCATCGGCGGCGCCCCGGGGCTGCCGCTGGTTGCCGGCGGGCTCACCGCCGGCGCGGGTAACGTGGCTGTGAACGGTAACCTGATCCATGGCAACTCGGCCGGCGCTGGTGACGGCGGCGGTCTCCGCCTGGGCGGCACCAACGGCCAGGACGTGTTGGCCAACCCGGACAATACGCCGAGACCAAACGGTACACAGGGCGGGAACGATCCGCTCCCGTGGTACACCGTGGACGTCTTCAACAACATGATTACCAACAACGTATCGGCTCTCGCCGGTGGCGGCATCTCGATGCAGGATGCAGTCAGTGTGCGCCTGGTCCACAACACCATCGCCAACAACGACAGCATGGGGACCGCGGGCGAGGCCTTCCTGCCGGACAGTCCCAATGAGTCGACGCCGCAGCCCGGCGCCGGCATCACCTCCCGGAAACACAGCGCCCTTCTGCTTCCTGCGCTCCCTGGGGGGACCTATTCCAACCCGATCGGGTTTGCAGACAACATCATCTGGCAGAACCGGCGGTTCTTCTTCTTCGTTGATGCCGCGTCCGGTTGCACACCGGGTGACCCGTCGTGCGAGTCGACCTACGGGATCTGCCCGGACGTCACCGGCGCCCTGAATTGCCCCGGAGGCAATGCTGTGGTCTACGACGATCTGGCGGTGCACGGTACGGCGGGTGCGCTGGCCTGCGATCCGCTGAGCTCGTGCATCCTCACCGGTACCGACCCGATGGTCGTCGCCGGGTACGCCAACGGCGACCGCTCGAGCGTCTTCCAGCCGGAGATCACCTCCGGCATCCAGACCCCCGCGGCGTTCGACGAGGGCGGCAACTACATCCGCCTGAAGTACGGGCCGCTGGCGCTCTACGACGACGCCACGCCCAACGACGGCAACCCGGGTGTGCTCTTCGGCGACTACCACCTCCAGGGCGGCTCGCCGGCGGTAGATGCGGGTGACGACTTCAATCTGCCCCTTCACCTCTACCCATTGCTGGATTTCGACTTCGACGCCGAGCCGCGGCCGGATGCCTCCGGCCTGGTAGACATCGGCGCCGACGAGGTGCAGTGATCAACACAACTACCGCAAGCAACCCCGCCGGGCTCCGGCTCGGCAGGGTTGCCCGGTTTTCCAGGAGATTAGATATGAATATTCAACGCAACCAACGAAAGGAGCCTTCCATGAGCCAAACTAGGCTTTCAGGAATCGTGACCTTGGCGCTCGCCGCGGTCCTGCTCGCCGGCGTCCCCGCCGGTGCCCAGGTCCTCGTCCAGTGTCCGGGAGATGTAGATGGCGATGCGAAATGGGAGAGCCAAGTATGCTCTGAGACCCCCAACGTCGTCTGCACGAATAACGGTGATTGCAGCGGCGGTACCAACAAATGCACCGGAATGGAAATACAGCCGGCCAACGTCAAATGCATGCACCTGTCGGGCGGCGACGGCTTTGCCACCATGGCGGACGGCAGAACCCAGTACATGTTCAGCTTCGCCGACCTCACCGGCATACCGGCAGACCAAGCGATGGAGGCCGGAGCTCTGGCAGCGGCGTGGCCCGGACCGGTCATCACGATGGATCAGGGAGAAGAGTTTTACCTCACCCTGACCAACGTCGGTATGCTGGTTCGGCCCGACCTCTTCGACCCACACACCGTGCACTTCCACGGCTTTCCCAATGCCTCGGCGGTCTTCGACGGATTGCCCGAGTCGGCTTTGTCGATCAACATGGGGGCGAGCCTGACCTACTACTACAATCCGGTTGATCCCGGCACCTTCATGTACCACTGCCACGTCGAGGCCACCGAGCACATGCAGATGGGCATGCTTGGCAACCTCTACGTGCGGCCGGCGCAAAACAAGGTCGGTTACGGTGCAGACCCCGCAACCATCAGCCGGCTGGGTGGCAATCCCACCTCGCTCGTCGAGGGTTATGTCTACAACGACGGCGACGGCACCACGGCCTACGATGTGGAGTACCCGATCCAGCTCGGCGGTTTCGACCCCGATTTTCATGATGCCAGCTGGTTCGTGCAGCCTTTGCCCTTCGCCTACATGGAGGACCGCTATCCCATGATCAACGGCAGAGGTTATCCCGACACGGTCAACCCGAATCCGCTGCCATCCCCCTCGGACCCCGACTGCGGCGGCGACTGCAACGGCTTCGTCGAGTCGCAGGTGGAGTCCTCACTGATCACCGCGAATGCAGGCGAAAAGATCCTGCTTCGCATGTCGAATCTCAACATCACTGTCAGCCATACCCTGATCAGCCCGAGCATTCCGATGACGGTCGTGGGCATCGATTCGCGTGAGCTGCGCAGTGCCGACGGCCTTGTGCCGCTCCACTACGACACCAACTCGGTCACCCTGGCCGGCGGCATGGCGGCGGACGCCATCCTGGACACCACCGGAGTGGCTGCCGGCACGTACTACCTGTACGCCGCCAATCTCAACTATCTCAGCAACGGCACGGAAAATTTCGGCGGCATGCTGACCGAGATCCATATCAACTAGGGTGAGGAGGAACACCATGAAAACAATGAGCAATCCAATTAGAACCTCCTGGGCCCTCGTGACCGGCGTCGCCGTAGCCTCTGTGCTTCTCGGCGTCGGCAGCGCGGCCGCTCAGGCCAGGATTGACGGCATCGCCGGCGAGACCGCCTTGGCCTTCACGGCCAGGGCCGGGGAAATCAGTACCCCGGACGGCGGCTCCCTGCATTTCTGGGGCTACGAGGACCTTGGCAACAACGAAGGTGTTGGGTTACCGCAATATCCCGGACCGACCCTGATCGTCAACCAGAACCAGAATATTTCCATCACATTGACCAGCGCACTGCCTTACAACCAGTGCACCTCGATGGTCTTCCCCGGCCACGCGGTGACGGCCAGCGGTGGTAGTCAAGGGCTCCTGACTCGGGAATCCTGCGGTCCCGCAGATACGGTGACCTACAACTTTACCGCCAGCGAACCGGGCACCTACATCTACCAATCGGGCACCCGCCCGGAGCTGCAGATCGAGATGGGTCTGGTAGGGGCAATCATCGTTCGGCCCAATTTCGGCGAGGGTTACGCCTACAACGCCGAAACCACCCGTTTCGACCACGAGTATCTCTTCCTGCTGACCGGGATGGAGCCCCTTGTCCACGCCTTGGCCGAGCAGGGCCGTTTCGGCGAGATCGACATGACCAACTACTACCCGGTTTACTGGTTCATCAACGGCCGTGCCGCTCCCGACGACCTGGCGGATTCTTTCGTCGCCTGGCTGCCCCATCAGCCCTACAACTCGATGCCGCGGATGCGCCCGGGCGAGAGGCTGCTGATGCGGATCATCGGCGCAGACCAGAGACAGCATCCCTTCCACTTCCACGGCAACAACGCCGACCAGATCGCACGTGACGGGCGCCTGCTGACCCATGCGCGTTCCAAGTTCACCACCCTGTCGGTGCCCGGCCAGACGGTCGACCAGATCTTTACCTGGACCGGCGCCCAGTTGAACTGGGACCTGTATGGCCCGGCGGCAGCATGTATCGATGCGGATAACAACATGGAAGACGACAACAACCCCGGCGCCACCTGTCACGATGACATCTGCGCGGCCAACGACCTCGTCAACAACGAGACCGGAGCCGCCGGCGCCGACGGCTACGACGACACCAACTGGGAGTATTGTCCCGACCACGGCAAGGAGTTGTCCGTCATTCTCCCCGAGGCCCAGAATCTGGCCTATGGCGGTTGGTGGTCCGGCAGTCCCTATATGGGCGACGTGCAGCCGCTGCCTCCGGGCGAGGGCGGTCTCAACCCCTACGGTGGGTACTTCTTCATGTGGCACTCCCATGCCGAGAAGGAGCTCACCAATTTCGACATCTTCCCCGGTGGCATGTTGACCATGATGGTCGTCGAGCCGCCCTACGTCACCATTCCATAGGGAAAGGAGAGATATTATGAATTGCAGGAAATTCTCTAGACACTTGAAGCTGCCGGCTCTGTCGCTGGCGGCCCTCGCCCTCGCGGCGGCGCCCTCCTTTGCTGTGGAACTGGCTGCGGTCGAGGCCACGACGGCCACGCCCGACGGCAATACGATCGCAATGTGGGGCTTCATCGAGGTCACGGACGCCTTGACCTTCGACTGCGCGACAGTCGATCCCCTGGGTGCCTGGGACATCGGTCCGGCACTGACCGCCACAGTTGGGGGTTCCTTGACCGTCAACGTCAAGAACTGCCTGGCCGACCCGGTTTCGGTCTTCATCCCCGGCCAGCTCAAGGCAACCACCCCTGAAACATTTATGGACGGCCAGGGTAGAACGCGAGTTCGTTCCTTCGACGCCGAGACCGCCGCGGGCGCTGTCGGTTCCTACGCCTGGACCGGCGTGAAAGAGGGCACCTACCTCTATCACAGCGGCACCCACCCGCAGGTGCAGGTGCAGATGGGACTCTACGGAGCGCTGACAGTCGGGAACTACGGCTACACGAGCGAGGCAACACTCGTCTACAGCGAAATCGACCCGGCGCTCCACGCCGCGGTCGCCGGCGGGACCTATGGCACGCCGGCCTATCCCAGCACCTTCGACTACAAGCCCCGCTACTTCCTGATCAACGGCGCGCCCTACTCCCCGGGCGCATCGGACATCGCGGTGGAAACCAGCACCGACGTGCTCCTGCGCTTTGTCAACGCCGGGCTCCAGACCCACGTGCCGACCCTCGAGGGTGGTCTCTACATGAGTCTGATCGCCGAGGACGGCAACCTCTACCCCTACGCGATCGAGCAGTACGGGATCGAGTTGCAGGCGGCAAAGACCATCGACGCGGTCGTCAATGTCGGCGCCGATGGCCGCTACGCCCTCTACGACCGTGCCCTGGGCCTCACCAACTGGCTGCAAACCGGAGGCGGCATGCTGACCTACCTCCAGGCTGGAGCGGCGGTGGGAGCACCGTCGGCACTCGATGACGCCTATGCGACGGATGAGGGTGTGCTACTGACCGTGGCTCTCCCGGGCGTGCTGGTTAATGACACCATCGGTGGCGGACCCGGTCCGCTCACGGCCAACTTGGTGTCGGACGTCTCGGCGGGTACTTTGGCGCTGATCTCCGACGGGTCGTTCACCTACACGTCGTCTGGTGATTTCTACGGCGTCGATGTCTTCACCTACGTCGCCAACGACGGCGGCTCAAACAGCAACCTCGCTTCGGTTCGCATCACTGTCAACCCGGTCAACGATGGACCGGTGGCGATGGCGGATACCTATGACGCCGAGGAGGGAGCCATTTTGACCGTGGCCGCCCCGGGCGTGCTGGGCAACGATGTGGACGTGGATGGTGACGTGCTGACGGCAAGCGCAATCGGGGCTCCCGTGGGTCTCGCACTGAATAGTGACGGATCGTTCGCCTATACGCCGGCTGGACTGGCAGGCACTTTCGAGACTTTCGACTACGAAGCGTGTGATTCGGCGCTGCTGTGCAGCACCGCCACGGTCACGATCAACGTGATTCCTGCGGCCGCCAACGTCGCACCCTTCGCAAACGACGACTTCGCGGAGACGACGAGGAATACCCCGGTGACCTTCAGCGTGACCGACAACGACGTCGATGCGGATGGCATCGTCAACGTTGCCAGCGTTGTCATCACCAGCGGCGCCACCACCCAACGCGGTGGCACGGTGGTCGTGAACCCGCTCCTCGACGGTAGTGTGATCTACACGCCAAAGAACGGCTTCCGCGGAACCGATCTGTTCACCTACACGGTGGTAGACGACCTCGGCGCCATCTCCAACGTGGCCACGGTGCGTATCAACGTGGTCAAACCATAACGACAATCCGACTCGGTCGGGCGTCCATCGCGGCGCCCGGCCTTTTCTCAACCAGCACCAACAACCGAGGTACCTCAATCATGAAACACACCTATTCGAACCGAAATAGCGACAAGAAGGCATCGAAGCACCGTTTGTCGCTGCTCATAGTTACTCTGATCGTGGTATCCGTCGCCGGGACCACTAGCGCCGACACACCGCTTTCTCTGGGCGAGACCCTGCAGGACCGGGAAGCCGGAGGCCAACCTGCGCGTCAGGTGGGTTTCGATGCGAGCGAGGCCGAGACCGCCTCGGCGTATCTGGCCGAGCAGTGGGGTGTCGAGGTCATGAGCATTCGCCTCACCGCGAACGACCACATGATCGACTACCGCTACCGGGTGCTCAACGCCGACAAGGCGGCCGACCTCTTCGAGCGGCAGATCAAGCCTCTCCTGGTACATCAGGACTCCGGCAAGGTCCTCGCGGTGCCTGAGACCGCCAAGCTCGGCCCTCTGCGCACCTCGAATGCCCCTAAAGAAGGAAGAATCTACTGGATGTTCTTCGGCAATACGGGAAACCTGGTGAAGGCTGGAGACAGGGTCTCCGTGGTTATCGGCGATTTCCTCATCGAAGACCTCATCGTGGAGTAGCGGGGTAGAGCATGCGTCGGAAGAGCGGAGCCTTGCGGTGGTGGGAATTCGTGTGCGCGGTGGCACTCACCCTGTGCGCGGCCGGTCCGGCAGCGGCTGGTGTCACAGGGGCGACGGTCTTTACTGACGAGGGCGAATTCGCAGTCGCCGTCTCCGGCCACACCAGTGTCCTGGAGGGATTCGAAGACGGCCTCGTCTGGGCTACCTCCAGGAGCCCGGAGGCGGTGGCGAGCGTCACCAGCCAAGGCGTTACATGGACATCGAACCACCCCGCGAACGAGATCAGCACCGGTAGCGGGGCGGCTCGCTCCGGGAACTGGGGAATCTACTCCAACCCGCACGGCGATCAGAGCGTGCCGAACGTGGACGACCTGATCGAGGACGGATTCGCGGGAAGCTCGGAGCGCTCGCTGACCGCAATCGGTGGCTGGTTCACCGGGCTCTTCGGCAGCCGGATTCAGCTCATCGTGGATGGGGACGAAGCCAACCCGATCAGCCTCGGGCCGGTGGACTCGTTTTTTCGATTCTTCGGTGTCGTGGTCGACGGCAGCTTCACGACCTTCGAGTTCCGTGAGATCGAAGGAACCCGGGAGGACCAGAAGATCATTTTTGCGGACGACTTCATCATCGTCCCGGATGCCCTTCCGGTCATGACCGGCGTGGTGGCAGGTGTGGCTGACGTCCGCGGGTCTGAGGGCAGTGACTGGCACACGGACCTCTTTGTGCACAACGCCTCGGCCGGTGACACCCTGGTGGAGCTTTACTTCAGGCCGGCCGGGGGGGCCATCGGCACGCCGGTGACCCTGACACTCGGCGCGGACCGAACGGAACTGCTGGAAGACGCGGTGAGCACCGTGTTTGGGAGCTCGGGCAGCGGCGCGATCTTATGGCGGGTGCTGACCGGCGACGAGAGCAGGCTGCTGGTTTCGGCCAATACCTTCAATCGAGTTGACGACGTCAAGCGATACGGACAGTATGTGCCGGGAATACGGTGGGACCTGGTCTCACCAGCGGGGACTTCGTTCTTCGTGCCGGCGCTGGCCGGTTTTTACCGCACCAACCTCGGTTTCTCGACCGACCGCGATTGCAACGCTGTAACGATCCGGGCGATCGATCGGTCCGGAGTGGTTAGTGAGGAACGCACGATTGGGGTTGAGCCCTACAGCTGGCAACAACTGAACCAGCTTTTCCGGCGGGAGTTTCCGGGCCTGGTAGCCGACCCCGACATGGCGACGGTGGCGGATAGCCTCCACCGGTTCGAAGTTGTGGGCGTCGACGGCAAGATCGTGGCTTACAGCGTTGTCATCGGCAACATCACCAACGACGGCAGCTACATGCTCGGCCAGTCGCCGGGATCGAAAGGTGAGCGGACGTGGTTGCCCGGCTCTGCGGTCACAGGTGGCGTCAACGACAGCCAGTGGAAAAGCGATGTCATGGTCTTCAATACCGCGGGTGTATCAGACTCGGTGACGTTCACGTTCTTTCCGTCCAACGCCGACAACAGCGGGGATATGGACAACATGTCGCTCGGCCTGGGGTCGGGCGAAGGGTTATTTCAGGGCAATATTCTGAGTGATCTGTTCGCTCTCCCGTCCCCGGCGGCCGGCAGCCTCGACGTGACGGCTTCTGAGAGCCTGCTGTGGATGCGTACCTACTCCGAGGAGCCCGGCGAGGAGGGCCTCTTGACCTATGGTCTGGCGATTCCCCCGTTCGGAGAACAGGACATGATCGTCGCAGGGTCCGAGGGGAGGATCTCCGGATTCACTTCGAACGACAGCAGCCGGAGCAATCTGATCCTGCAAAACACCCTTGTCGATGGTGCGGGCGTCCCGATGCCGGTAGCGGTACGGGTCGACGTCCTTGACCGGCAAGGGGTGGTGGTCCATCAGCAGAGCTACGACCTGCGACCCGGCGAGTACCTCCAGGACAACGGATTCATTGACGGCTACGGCCTCGGCTGGATTGTCTCCGGCACGCTGAGACTTGTAGTGACCGGCGAGCCGCCCGAGGGTGCAACCGGAGGCGTGGCGGCGATGGTTTCGGAAATCAACGGCGCCGAACTCCCGGGGACCAACGACGGGCGGCTGATTCCGGCCGCTGTTCTGGTGCTCCCGTGAGTGTGCGAGCTAGTTCCCGTCCGAAAACGGCGTTTTTCGGCAATCTCGGCGTCGATCTGCGGATTTTCTTGTGCGGCGTACAGGAGTACGCCTCCGCACAAATCCTTGATCTCCTTGACCTTGCACGAAAACCACTCGTTTTCGAATCGGGAACGACGCTGTTCCCATTCGGAGTTTTCGGATGGGAACGAGCTCGAAGCGCGACGGGAGCAAGCTGATGACTGCAGTGGCCGAGGCATCAAACGGGGTTGCGACGGTTCGGCGCCCGGGCGCTCGAGGCCCGTTCCCGGGTCAAGCCTTCGCCAAGGAGGTCTTCGCGAGCCGGGTACTGTTGAACCTGGCACTGGCCGTGCTCGGATCGACGCCCTGCTCGTTCGCCCAGACTCTGATTGCTGTGGACGACGTTCTGGGCGTACCTTTCGCCCAGGATCTCGTGGTCGAGGCTCCCGGCGTCCTCGCCAACGACACCTATGACAACGACCCAGCGGAGGATGCCGGCGCTACTGTCGAGCTTGTGAGTGATGTCAGTTATGGATTCTTGTCCTGCGAATCCGATCCGGCCTTCGATCTTTGCCCCGACGGATCCTTCATCTACACCCCTGGTGCAAGCTTCCAAGGAACCGACACCTTTACCTACGAAGCAACCGTTTTAGACCAGACCAGTCAGGCAACGATGACCCTGACGGCGTGTGAAGGTGGCCCGGGAGTATTCGTTTGCTGGCACGAGGTGTCCTACCTGACGAAGGTGGGGGAGCTCGGTTATGGGACGATCACCGAAGGTTTCGAGGACGATGCCATCTGGGATTCGAGCCCCTCCACCTCGGCCCGGGACCCGAGCAGCCAACCCAGTGTCATCAGCAGGGGAGTCAAGTGGGAGACAAACCACCCGGCGCCTCCAGCCTCGAACGAGATCACCACAGGCGTGGGTCCCGCCCGGACAGGCCTGTGGGGAGTCTTCGACCCGAATCATGGTTACGCCACCGGGACGAGCGCCGAGTGCAATATCGATAATCCCCCCGTAGCGTGTTTGTTCAAGGACGGTTTTACGGGAACTCGTGAGCCTGGGGAAAGCACTCTCTACGGGGTCGGGGGCTACTTCACAGGGTCCGCCCAACCGAACCTGGCCATGATCCTGGACGGGGGGATAGCGATCGGCCTCGGCAAGATGTTCGTAGCGGGGCATCAGTTTTTCGGGGTCATTGACACGGGAGGTTTCACCTCCTTTCGGGTCGAGGAGACCGATGGCAAGATCGGGCAAGAACGGTATGTGTTCGGGGACGATTTCGTGTTCGCTACGACACCTTCGGATACCACTCCGCCTCAGGTGACCCTGGTGAACTCATATCCTGACACTGGAGACGGTGAGGTTATGGAGATCGAGGAGGTGGGAGTTCCGGTCACCCAGCTCCTGGTGAGCTTCAGCGAGCTGGTGAGCAATGAAGGAGGCGAGACGGCGCCCCACAGCGTGACCAACCCGCTGAACTACCTGCTCTTCTCTGACGGTGGCGACGGTTTTTCAACTGTGGACTGCGCAACCGGGGTGGATGCGGGGGACAGCGCGGTGGCCGTGGACTGGGCCACCTACGTCAGTGGAAGCGAACAGACGGCGGCGCTGGACATCAACGGCGGGGTCGCCCTGCCCAGCGGAGCGTACCGGCTCCTGGTCTGCGGAACGACGTCGATCAAGGATTGGGCGGGTAATCCGCTCGATGGTGACGGCAACGGTACCGGGGGCGATGACTTCGCGCGTAATTTCACTGTCAACGTCAACGACGCGCCGGTGGCCGTCGATGACAGTGTCACGACCGTCGAGGGTGGCACCGTAACCGTGCTTGATGGCGGTGCCTTGAGCGTGCTTGACAACGACAGCGATGCCGAGAGCGATCTACTGACAGCGATCCTGGTGGTAGGACCGGCGAATGCGGCCGCATTCACGCTCAATCCGGACGGCACCTTCAGCCACACCCACGACGGGTCTGAGACCATCAACGATCAATTCACCTACAAAGCCAACGACGGTTTGCTGGACTCAAATGTGGCGACAGTGTCGATTGTGATCGCACCGGTCAACGATGCGCCTGTCGCCGACAGCCAGGCAGTGGTGACCGACGAAGACACCGGGCTTGGGATCATCTTGACAGCGAGCGACACCGACAGCCCGACCTTGAGCTACAGCGTCGTGGCCGGTCCTGCCCACGGCACATTGAGTGGCGCCCCGCCGAATGTCAGCTACCAGCCGGCGGTTGATTACAACGGGCCCGACAGTTTCACTTTCAAAGCCAACGACGACGCCGCGGATTCAAACGTGGCGACCGTGTCGATCACCATCGCACCGGTCAACGACGCACCGGTCGCAAACGACCAGGCGGTGACGACCGATGAGGACACCGCCCTGGCGATCACCTTGACGGGCACTGACGTCGACTCCACGACCTTGACCTACAGCGTCGTGGCCGGTCCCACTCACGGCACCCTGAGCGGCACAGGGGCGAGCCGCAGCTACCAGCCGGCGGCCGATTACAACGGTCCCGACAGTTTCACCTTCAAAGCCAACGACACCGTCACCGATTCAAACGTGGCGACCGTGTCGATCACCGTGAATGCGATCAACGATGCGCCAGTCGCAACCCCTGACAGCTACTCGACCGACGAGGGCGGGACCATCGACACCGTGGTGGACCTACTGCCCGGCGTATTGGCCAACGACACTGATGCCGAAGACGACGGATTGACTGCGATTTTGGTCATCGGTCCGGCGAACGCTTCGAGTTTCACCCTCAACTCAGA
>JAUXDC010000052.1 GCA_030618605.1 Holophagae bacterium
AGGGCGCCGGCCTCTCCCAGGCGCTTGCCGTAGGGCGGGTTGATGACGATCAACGAGCCCTCGCCTGGCGGATCCATCGTCGTCGCTTCGCCCGGGACGACATCGACCCACTGGCTGACCCCGGCGACTCCGAGATTCTGTTTGGCAACCTTGAGGGCCTTGGAATCGTGGTCGGCCGAGACGATGGGACACGGCGCCGGCCTCTGCTGAGCCTCGAGCTCACGCCGCACTTTGACCAGGAGATCCTGACGGTGGTCCGGCCACCGTTCGAACGCGAAACGCCGATAGAGGCCCGGCGCCATTCGCGTTGCGATCATCGCAGCTTCGGCGCCGAAGGTCCCGGTTCCACCCATCGGGTCCAAGAGGGGCCTCTCACCGTCATAGTCGGCCAGCAACAGGAGTCCGGCTGCCAGGGCGGAATTCAAGGGGGCCGGTCCGCCCTTGGGACGGTAACCCCTTTTTGAAAGCGGCGTTCCTACGGCATCGAGTGAGATCGACGCTTCGCCTTCTTGAAGGTGGAGGTGAATCGGGACGTGGGGCTTGACCAGGTCAACCGAAGGTCGCCCTCCGGTTCTTTCACGAATTCGGTCGACAACCGCATCCTTGACGACCTGGGCTGCGAACACGGTGTTGCCGAAGGCCGAGTTCCGACCGGCGACGTTGACGGCCAGGGTTCCGCCGGGGGTCAGGTAATCCTCCCATGCCACCCGACTCGCCAGCCGGTAGAGCTGCTCCCGGTCACCAGCCGATCCCGAAACAACGGGAATCAGAATCCGCATTGCGGTTCTAAGCCCCATACAACTCCTGATCATCGCCTGCCGGTCACCATGGAATCGCACCATGCCCCGCCCTGCCTCGACCCTCAATCCTCCCAGGTCAATAATCTCGCCCGCCAGGACATCCTCGAGTCCACGGCTGCAGGTGGCTACTAACTCACGGGTTCTCATGGAGAACTCGTGAGGCTGGGACGCTGGGAAGCCAGGACGCTAGGAAGCTGGGAGGCTAAGAGGCTAGGAGGCTGGGCCGCAGGATGGTGGGCCAAGGCCCACCCTACAAAAGTCTGTCGACCGGCCTCAGCTGAAAGCTGTCTCATCAGTAATCCGAGGTCATTATAAAAACTGGGGCGCCGTCGAATTTCTTGTAGAAGGGTCTCAGGCGGTCAGTGTTGTAGAACTTCCCGACGTCGATCACCTTCTTGCGTGAGGTGACAACATCGATCGGCACATTGTCATACCGCCCGTTCCGAACGTTGACCAGGCGGCCGGAGACGCCGCTAAGGATCAAATCCATCGCCAGATTGCCGTAGGCCATCGGGACAATCGAGTCCATCGCATCAGGATCGCCCGAGCGCACCATGTAGCCAAGGCGCTGTGAAATCACATCGATTCGCCGGCCGTTGTTGAATTTCGGAGACGCATTCCTCAAACCCTGGGCAACACGATCGCCGATACCACCCAGTTTCTTGTGACCGAACATGTCGGTTTCCTGGTCCGAAAAGACCATCTCGTCCATCCCGGTGAAGGTCGCCCCCTCGGAGACCAGAACGACGCTGTAGTTGCTGGGATGCTCCCGCCGATCCTCAGTCATCAGCTCACAGAGATGTTCAATGTCAAAGGTGTGTTCGGGGATAACGCACCGATTAGCGGCCCCGGCCATCGTCGGCAACAATGCCGTGTAGCCCGCGTACCTCCCGAAGACCTCAATGACCAGGAAGCGCTCGTGGCTTCCGGCCGATGTCCGCAGGGCGTGGGTCATCTCGATGGTTCGGGTCACACAGGTCGAAAAACCGATGCAGTAGTCGGTCCCCGGCACGTCGTTGTCCATCGTCTTGGGCAAAGCAACGACCGGCATTCCCTGCTTGTGGAGGTTTTCACCGTAGGACAATGTGTCGTCACCGCCGATTGGAATCAGGGTGTCGATACCCAGGTAATCCAGATTCTTCAAGACGTCCGGAGTCAAGTCGTTGATCTCGTCACCGTACGCCTCCCTGAAATGTTCCGGCACATCGGCCTTGGGAACATGGCTCGGACGGGTCCTCGAGGTGTGGAGGAAGGTCCCTCCTGTCCGCCCAACTTTGTTGACGACCTCTTCGGTCAACTCGACAACGGAATCGCCGGCATCGCCCCGTTCCCGGTCGATTTCGATCAGACCGGACCAACCCCGTTTGATGCCTTTGACACGGTACCCTTCTCTGAGGGCCCGGACGGTGACGGCCCGAATCGCCGGATTGAGGCCCGGTACATCGCCGCCTCCCGTCAGAATTCCGATGGTCTTACGGTTTGTGCGTTTTGCAACCATGTCACATCCTCCAGAGGGGAAACCACCCTCAGTACGTATCAATTTCCTCGATCTGCCACGTCACGGTATCGTCGGCCGCCAGAGGCGAAACTGAACCCTCTCCAAAAGGATAGGCCAAAGGTACTCGCCATGACTTCCGAACAAGGGTCATGCTTTCGGTATTGTGCTGGAGCCCGTAAAAATCGGCTCCAAAAAACGAGGCGAAGGCCTCCAGTTGATCCAGGGCGCCCGCCATGTCGAAGACCTGTGCGTAGAGTTCCAGTGCGGCGTGGGCGGAGTAGATCCCCGCACAACCGCACGAGGCCTCTTTGGTCTCTATCGAGTGGGGGGCTGAATCCGTCCCCAAAAAAAAGCACGGATTACCCGATGTCGCAGCGGCAACCAGTGCCAGACGGTGCCTTTCCCGTTTGAGCACCGGCAGACAATAACGGTGCGGGCGGATACCACCTTCGAAGATCGCGTTGCGGTTCATTAACAGATGGTGGGGAGTGATCGTCGCTGCCACTCCATCGCGAGCACTCTCGACGAAGGCCACGGCCTCGGCAGTCGTAACATGCTCCATAACGATCTTGAGCTGTGGATGTGCTTCCACCAGCGGCGCCAGGACTCGTTCGAGAAAGACCGCCTCCCGGTCAAATAGATCAATATCGGGGTCGGTCACCTCGCCATGGACCAGCAGAGGCAGTCCCAATTCGGCCATGACCGCAAGAGACTCACCGACACGGGCAATAGTGGTCACACCGGCTTCGGAATTGGTCGTCGCCCCGGCAGGATAGAGCTTCACACCATGTACAACGCCGCTGTCAACCGCTCGTCTGATCTCGGCCGCCGCTGTGCAATCCGTCAAATAGAGCGTCATCAAGGGTTCAAAAGTCGTATCGGACGGCAAGGCTGCAAGAATCCGACTGCGATAGGCACGAGCATCATCGGTCGTTACGACCGGGGGTTTGAGATTCGGCATGACGATCGCCCGGCCGAAAACCCTGGCCGAGTGGGCTACGGCATCGGCCATCGCGGCACCATCCCGCAGATGCAAGTGCCAATCATCGGGTCGTGTCAGTGTGATCCGGCTCATCATCGGCCCCTCCGTTCCCCCATTCTGGAACATTATGACGTACAGTAATGGAACCTTCATGGTTTGGGGCGATTTTTCTTCCTCTCATCCAGAGGGTGACCAAGGGAGAAAGATTGACCATAGCCGGCAACCTCAGAACAATGGGCCTTGGAGACCTGGTCCAATGGCTGGCTTCGACGCAAAAAACAGGGACCCTAGTCATCGACGGACCGGAGTTTACAAAGAAAATCTATTTTCGCCAGGGAGATGTAGTCGCGGTTGCCTCCGACAATCCCCGTGAGTTCCTCGGCCACTACCTGATGGGATGGGGCTATTGCACTTCGACCAATATCGAGTCGATGCTCAAGACCCAAGACTCGAAATCAATGATGCTCGGCGAACTCGCGATCGAAAACGGATTTGTCACCGCAGAAGAACTCCGAATCATCCTGACGGCCAAGACCCAGGAAACTCTCTACGATCTAATCCTGTGGGAATCCGGAGATTTCCGCTTCATCGAAGGCCAACTGCCCGACAGGGCATTCAAGGAGGCCCCGCTCCCGGCGACCTCGTTCCTCTTCGAAGGTTATCGGCAAAAAGACGAACGACGTCATATGATCGACCTGATTCCCGACACCGCCGTCGTTCCCATCTTGATTGCTCTCCCGGAAGACCTGGAAGACACAGACATGGCATTGGTAACGCAGATGGACGGCAGAGGCACGATCGAGGAACTGGCCCTGTCCAACCGGCGCACGGTTTTCAATGTCCTCAAATTAGTCCACCACTGCGTGCAATCAGGCCTGATGCAGATACATTCATCTGGAGGGACCGCAGCACTGTCTGAACAGATCGCTGCACCGTGGATGTCGACCGAACGCAATGTAATGGCACGGTTGGAACGGGGCCGTTTCCTCGACGCCGTCAGATTAATCAACGAGGCTCAGGAGACTTTTGCGCCCGAGTCTGCCGTCCAGACCTGGGCCTCGTCGATGTTCAGTCAAATCGAGCAGGCACTGAACGACGAGAAAATCGAAGGATCGGACATTCTCGAAATACGGATTGAGCTGGATGACCTGGTCAAGCTGGATTGTGATCCCGCCGAGGGGTTCGTCCTGTCTCGGATCACCGGAGTCTACACAATCGATGAGGTCCTCAATCTGCTTCCTGGTTCCAACCTCATCAACCGGGTGATCATCCACAATCTCATCCGGCGCGGCCTGATCAAGCCTCGAGAGGCCACCTCGGTCAAGCGGTTCCAAAAATCGCAGAGCTAAAGAAGCAAGAGAATAGCCACAAAGAGGCACAAAAAGGCACGAAAAACGGGGCCAAACACAAGAGGATTGAACCGCCAAGACGCGAAGGTCACAAAGGAAGAAACGCGAAGGGGGTTGGCTTTTCGAAGGATGCGTGGGGGTGTCCGCCTTGAGCTTCCTGGCGTCCCAGCCTCCCAGCTTCCTGGCGTCCCAGCGTCCCAGCCTTCCAGCTTCCTAGCTTAAGTCACCGCAACGATTCTATCCTTGAGCTCTCTCAAACGATCTCCCAACTCGGACAACCGGCCTTTCCGGCCCTCCAGTTGGGCTTTCTCAGCCCGCACGAATCGATCGTAGGGTCCAATGGTCTCGCGAATTCGACTCAGGCTCTTGGCGGCCTCCACATCAAACTGCCGTGTGAGGCCACTCATGATCTTCGACCGCAAGGTCCCAATCTTTTCTCTGAGATCGGCCTTGGCCTTTCGCCGGCGTACCGGGAGGATGAACAGTCCAACGACAGCCAACAACCCGGCAGCCGCCAACCCTGTGATGTCTACCGCCGTCGACGAGGCCATCAAGGCCACCGTCGCCCCGAGCCCGAGGGCGCCGGCTTCAGCCAAGGCCGTACCCGTGACAGCCTTTTGAACGCTCTCGGCCATTTCCCTGGCCTCGAGGGCGCGATCGTAACTCTTCAGACTTTCTCTCGATGCCCTCCCAATGGTTTCCAACAGGGCGGCACGGTCGTAGTCGAACCGCGTACCGACCTCACCGACAACCCTATCGGCATGGACGGACTGGCGACGGTTGACGTGGTTGACAACAGACTGCCATTGGTTGAGATCGGATGCGACCAACCAGTCGATCAGGGCTTCGACTTTCTGTTCAATCTCGGCGGGCGCCTCGCCAACAACGACCTTCTCGAACTCGCTCTGAAGCAACTCCTTGTCGAACAAGGAAGGTAACCGGTTCAGGCGAAGGCGCTCATCAAAGAAGTCAATGCCTCTCAACTCCAGACCGTGGAGCACAGTGTCAATGTCGGCCAACCGAAGTTTGAACTCACGCTGCACGTCATCCGTGTATATTTTCAACTGGCTCTCGATGTCACCCAGGGTTGCAATATCGTCAGCGATCAGCCCCAGCCGGCCATCGACACCCATCTCCGCTCTCGCCATCACATTCTGTCCGACACCGACCGGGTTCTCCAGCTTGAGGCGAATCCGCTCGTTCCTGTCGAGGACCTGCCGCAGGTACCGCTCCAGCACCTGCAATCCCCCCGCATCCGGCTCCCCGTCGCCACCCTCTCGGCGGGCCTTCAAAGCCAGGGCCGCCGAAACACCGAAGACCTGGGGCGCCACCCCAAGGATGACCTTCCCATGTTCCCTGACGTAGGCCAGAACCTCTTCTACGGCTGCGTCATCCTGCAGGATATCCACCTTGTTGACGACAACGACAACCTTCTTGCCCCACTCCCGGACGCTCTGGAGAAACAACCTTTCACTTTCGGACAGTGGTCGATCGGACGAGGTAACGAAGAGCACGAGGTCCGATCGCGGCACATACTCCTGAGTCAATGCCTCGTGCCTTCGTTCGAGGGCGTTGGTTCCAGGTGTGTCGACCAGAGTGATTTCCCTCAGCATCGGCAAGGGCAGGTGAACTTCTTCCACACCGTCACCGTGCTCCGCCCTGGAGACCGTTTCGCCCCACCGGATCACATGAATTTGCGAGGTCGTGGGGGTCACACCTTCCGCCAGGACCACCTCTCCCACCAGGGCGTTCAGCAACGATGATTTCCCGGCGTTGAACTCACCGACGACCACGACGAGAAAGAGGTCGTCCAGCTGTTCCACCGAGGCCGCGAGGGCCGCACGATCATCGTCCGGGGCCTCCAGAACAGCTAACTCGGAACCGATGTCAGCCAGGAGGATTCTCTCATCCTTGATGACAGCGACCTGTTCAGGGGAGAGAATTCCGTCGAGCAATTCCAGCCTCCGCCTTCAGTCGTTCGCCAAGTCAGCCAGCATCGCCTCACGCAGGCTGTCGGCGACTTCACCGGGGAGAGACATGGCATTCCAGCCGATGTCGAGACCTCCATCTTCGCATCGGGGAATGATGTGAAAGTGGACATGCATCACGACCTGGTGAGCCTGGGTTCCGTTGTTTTGAAGGATGTTGTAGCTCGTCGCCCCCGTCGCGGCCATCACGGCCCGACTCAGCCGAGGCAAAACCCGCCCTATCGCGGCCGCCGCTGCGTCACTGAGTTCATGCAGGAAGGTCTTCCGTTCCTTGGGAATGACCAGCATGTGTCCCAGGCACAGAGGACCGATGTCGAGAAAAGCAAAGACGTGGTCGTCCTCGTAAATCTTGTGGCACGGAATCTCACCAGAGAGGATCTTGTCGAAAACAGTGTCCGGTTTGGATGGCATCTACTGATTATATCGCAGACTGGGCAATTCGTCGGCTTATTGCATGGGTCCCCGCGTCTCCAGACGGGGCGAAGTTTCGAGATCACCCCTCAACGATCAAACAAAAGCGTTTCATGTTCGGCATTGTACCGTTCACCCTTCACTCCCCCATCAGATCCCGTATTGTTAGATTAACTTGGACAGTCCGCCCGTCCTTCAGTCTGAGGGCGGTGAGTTTTCCGCCGTAGACACAGCCGGAGTCCAGGCAGATGGCCCCGGGGGCATGAAATACGCCCAATGTGGCCCAGTGGCCGAACACGGTGGTCCAGCCCTCGGCAACGACGGTGGAGTTCTCGAACCACGGCTTCGCTCCTTTCGGGGCATCCTTCTTCGGACCCCAGTAACCCAATAGAGGCCTCCCGTCAGGACGGACCGTACGTATTTGGGTCAAAATTCCCAGGGCAGCAGCAGTCCGATCGAGGCCGTCGAGGTCGGGAGACCAGAGCACCTTCCGACGATCGTAGAGATCGCCGATGCCCCCGGCCCGCACCACGGATTCGCACTCACGGGCCATCGCTTGGGCCTCGGTCAGGGACCACGAGGGCATGAAACCGGCGTGAACGATGACAGTGTCCTTGACCTTCAGCATCAGCGGCTGGGCACTGAGCCACGACGACAGCGCCTCCCTATCGGGTGCATCCATCACCGAATCCAGGGTGTCCTCCTTCCGCGACCGCCGACCGGCAATCCTGGCCAGCAGGTGGAGATCGTGATTCCCCAAAACCATCTGGAATCGATCGCCCAGGTTCATTGCCCACCGGAGAACCTCCAGGGTTTTCGACCCTTTGTTGGCCAGGTCTCCCACCTGGATTATCCGGTCCTTTTCGGGATCAAACTCGATGCGGTCCAGCAACCGCCGTAAGGTGGCAAAACACCCATGAATGTCTCCGATGATCCATGTAGCCATCATGGAATAGTCGCACAGACAAGCCAATTTTCACTTCTAATTCCTACATAGTTGAAAAGTAAGGGGTTAGGGGTCAGGGGTTAGGGGTTAGGATTTACGCCGTATAATTCAATCATGTGCGAAGGTGTTGCAGTGGTCATCCCCTCCCTTGGGGCGCCGAGTCTGGGCGACTGCCTCACGGCTCTGTCCGGCCAAACTCTGCAACCTGATCGCATCATTGTCGTTCTCTCCGGAGGCGCTCTCCCCCCAAACGCCGGCGCCGAGGTCATGATGATTCTTGACGACCATCGACTGGGCTTCGCCGCTGCCGCCAACCGGGGAATCCAGGCTGTAACGGCCGACACTGGGTTCATTGCCCTTCTCAACGACGACGCCGAACCCTCCCCCAAATGGCTCGAGACTCTTGTTTCCATCCTCAAGAGTCATCAGCAACTCTCGGCGGTCCAGGGGACTGTCATCGAGGCCGATAACCCCCGATTGGTCGACGGCCGCGGCTTGAACCTTGATCACCTCGGGCTTCCCATCCAGGTGGAACGCGGCGCAGCGGCCGACGACGGAAACCGCGGCATCGAAGATCGACTCGGCGTTTCAGCCACGGCCTGCCTCTACCGTTCCAAGGCCCTTGAGGCCGTCCGGTTCAAGAACCAATCGGTGTTTGACGAAGACTTCGACTGCTATCACGAGGACACCGACCTCGCCTTGCGTTTGCTCAGGCTCGGTCTGCGCTCAGCGTGGGTGCCCGGCGCGCCCTGCCTTCATCTGGGATCTGCCTCGGGCAACCGCCGGACCTGGCGGCATCCCTGGTGGATCCTCTCCAACCGATGGCGCGCACTGGCGGGAAATCTTTCGCCTCTTGCCTTTGCCCTGAACTTTCCCCGATTGATTCGCGGTGAATTTCGGGCCATTCGAACCCTCACTCGACGGAACAAGCGTACGATCCCTGTGGCAATTTTGGTTCTGGCCGCCCTCCCGTTGATCAAGATTCAGGGTTGGCTTCGCTCAACGCCCGGGCCACGGCTGCCGCACCTCCCGTCAGGTCCACAATGAAAATCCTCATCCTGACCGACGATTGTCTGGGTCCCGTAATGGCAGGATCGGCCCTCAGGGCATGGGAACTCGGCCGGGCTCTTGAAACGGCCGGTCACGAGGTCATCATTGCCGGCGCTGCAGGATCGACGGCGCCGGGTCAAGGGCCGACGGTCACTTCCAGACCGCGGTGGTCATGGGCCGACGCAGTGCTCTCCGCCCCGTGGAATCTTCCCCCGCTGGCGTTTATCCGACGGTCCCTGTTGATCGTCGACGGCGTGACCCCCCTCCCCGCCGAGTTGGCCGCAATGCCGCAGTCCAAAGCCATCCGGCGTCGTACACGGACCGCGATGGCCCGGGTTCCGCTGGTTGCCGCCCGTGCCGACGCCCTGCTCGTTGCCGGCAGGGCACAGATGCACTGGTGGAGCACACAGCTCAACCACATACGCCCGGAGATGCCGATCCTCGATACACCCTTTGGCGTTCCAGATTCGGCGCCCCCCCCTGAAAGGGTCGAGATTCCCGGCGTTCCGGCCAACCACGCCGTCGTCTTGTGGTGGGGCGGCGTCTGGCCCTGGTTGGACCTGGACACCCTCCTGTCGGCCAGGGCTCGGCTGGGAAGCGCTCCGATCAGTATTGTGGTACCCGTCGCCGCCCGCCCGGGATCCCCGATACCCAATTTTGGTCCCTCAGACCTCCGTCAGGCGACCGAAGCACGAGGCCTCAAAGTGCCCCAGGTTGTCGGCCTAGAGCAGTGGATTCCCTACGCTGAGCGCCACCGCGTGCTCAACCGGACGTCTCTATTGGCTGTCCTCCATCGGGCCGGCCCAGAAACGACACTCTCGTTCAGGACCCGTGCCCTGGACGGCCTGTGGGCCACCGTTCCACTGCTCCTCTCCGAGGGTGGCGAAGTCTCCGACCTGGCCCATCACCACGGATGGGGCGGCGTTGTCCGGCCGGGCGACATCAACGGAACGGCGGCCGCCCTCGAACTGCTGCTGACCGAGAGGGAACAGCTCCGCTGCAGGGCCAACCTCGAGCGGGCCCGACCCTTCTGGTCCTGGAACCAGTTAATCGAACCCCTGGTGGACGCCCTTCCAACACTGAGACAGTGCCCGCGGGCCTCCCTCGCACCTGCCGTGGTCAGATCGGCGCTCACCCTTGCGGGCCTTCGCTCAGCGGGAGGCCAAGCATGACGACCGTCGCAGCCGTCGTCGTGCGCTGGAAGGGTGGCGACGAGGTCGAGCAGTGCCTTCGCTCACTCGTATCCAGTCAACCGAAAGCACCTTCCGAAATCGTCCTGGTCGATGCAGGGTCGGGAGACGGCGGCACTCAGCATTTGGCCCGGGCCTTCCCTGAAGTTCAGGTCGAAGCCCTGTCCCAGAATCCCGGATTCGCAGGCGCTGCCAATCACGGCGTCAGCGTTACCACCGCCGAAAACGTATTTCTGCTCAACCCCGATACTGAGATTTCAGGCCCGGCACTGACCATTCTGACGGCCCATCTCGAGGATCGCCCCAACCTGGCCGGTGTTGTGCCCCTGCTGGAAAACACCGATGGTTCCAGCCAACACAAGTGGCAGCTGAAAGATCTGCCCACTCGACGGGACCTCGCCCTGGGGCGTTCGGGCCGACCCGCGTTCCCCCGGAACCCCAACCAGCCGGCCGCCGTCGCCCAGCCGGCCGCCGCTGCATGGTTGATCCGCCGATCAGTATGGAATGCTCTTGGCGGCCTCGATCAATCCTACTTCCCCGCGTGGTGGGAAGACGTCGACTTCTGCGCCCGGCTCCACGACCGCCTCAAATACCCAGCCTTTCCCTGGAACAAAGCCTGGAGGGTCGTGCCCAAGGCCCGGGTACGGCACATCGGAGGTTCGTCAGTCGGCAGTCTGGGGAACCGCGCTTTTCTCGAAGCCTTTTACGGCAATCTCCTCAGATATGCTGAACGCCATCATCTCCAAAATTTTCCGACCATCCGGAGACGACTCCGCTTAGGCCTGATGGTCAGAGGGCTTCTCAGGCCGTCCCGTTTTCAAGCGTACCGGAGTGTTCTAAGGGGCCTTTCGGCCACAAATGAACTCAAAACCGAAGAATAAGACTTGCAAACCTCCACCTTGACATCAAGGTTCAGTCGGTTATACTTTTGGTATGAAAACTGCTGTTTCAATCCCCGATGACGTCTTTGAGGACGCTGAACGTCTCGTGAGTCGGATGCAGATCTCTCGAAGCCGGCTCTACTCAAGAGCCCTCACAGAGTTTGTGGCTCGACACGACGATGATCGTATTACGGCATCCATGAACAGGATCATCGATGAGGTCGATCCAGAGAATGACGACTTCACACGTAAGGCTGCCCAACAAACACTTCGGCGAGTGGATTGGTGATCTCCCAGGGCGAAATCTGGTGGGCCGATCTCGGCGAGCCGACCGGTTCGGCACCCGGACTCAGACGACCCGTTGTAACAGTTCAGTGTGATGCGATCAATCGAAGTCGAATCCGAACGGTCGTCTGTGTCCCCCTGACGAGCAATCTCAAATGGGCAGATGCTCCCGGCAACGTCCTGCTGACCAGCAACGTGACAGGACTTCCAAAGGAATCTGTAGCCAATGTCTCCCTGATCGTCTCACTGGATAAGGACCAGTTGACCGAACGCACAGGCAAGCTCCCAAAACGACAACTCAAAACCATTCTCAGTGGAATCGACGTCATCCTCGGGCGATAGGAGCGTTTGTTGAGGCATGCGTCTCGCCTGCCGGGTGGAGTGCCATCCAATTAAGGTAATATTGCAATCAATTTTTGATTGCAATATTAGATGAAATCTATTATGCTCCAAAATCTGAAGGGTAAACACCGAAAAACGGTCATCGCCATTTTCAGCGAACCGGTCAACGGCAACCTGGAATGGAGTCGAATCGAGGCCCTCTTCGTCGCTTTGGGCTGTCGGCTCATTGAAGGAAGCGGCTCGAGCGTCACCTTTGAGAAAGACGGCATCCGTGCATATTTTCACAGACCGCATCCAAGCAGAGCGGCACTGAGGTACCGCGTCAAGGACACTCGTTTTTTTCTTGAGAAGTTAGGAGTCAAGCCATGAAAGGAATGAACTACCGAGGCTATTTTGCCAACGTTGAATTCGACCCTGAAGATCATATCTTTGTCGGTCATATCATCGGAATTCGTGATGTTGTCGGTTTCCATGGTGAAGCTGTTGCAGAGCTGGAATCCGCTTTCCGAGAGGCGGTAGACAATTACCTTGCCGCCTGTAAGGAACTTGGTCAGGAACCCAATAAGCCGTACTCCGGCAACCTGATGTTGAGAATTCCATCCAAGGTTCACGCAGCAGTCGCTGTCGCCGCAGAGGCCAGCGGAAAGAGTATTAACCAATGGGCCGCAAAAGCCTTGGAGACAGCAAGCCAGGTCCAATAACCACCGATGCAACCGTTTCATCCTCGTCTTGCGCGTAGCGCACCAAGCGAGAGGAGCGTGGGAAATTGGCCCACCCCGCGGCTCCATGAGCAAAGCAACTCCCATGGGCCAATCTTTACGCGCTGCTATCGCCTCCGCAGCTTCTCAATCTCCTCCAGCCGCTCCCGAATCCTCGCCTCCCAACCGCGATCTGTCGGACGGTAGAACCGGGTCTTGCCGACCAACTCGTCGGGCAGGCTCTCCATCGGCGCAACACCGCCAGGCTCGTCGTGGGCATAACGATAGCCCTCGCCATAGCCGATCTCGCGCATCAGTTGGGTCGGCGCATTCCTCAGCTGAAGGGGAATCTGCAGATTTGGGCGCTCGCCCACTTCTTTCTTGACGGCGCCGTAGGCTTTGTAGATTGCGTTGGACTTGGGCGCCATCGCCAAATAGACGGCGGCCTGGGCCAATGCCAATTCACACTCCGGCATACCCATATGATCGACTGCCGCCGATGCCGCCACGACCTGCTCCAGTGCCCGCGGGTCGGCCATGCCGATGTCCTCCGAAGCCATGCGCAACATCCGCCGGACGACGTACCTCGGATCGGCGCCACCCTGGAGCATTCGTCCCATCCAGTAGAGGGCCGCCTCAACGTCAGAGTTGCGCACCGCCTTGTGGAGGGCAGAGATTAAATTGTGGTGTTCTTCCCGGCCCTTGTCGTAGACCGCCAGGGCTCGCTGAGCGACCGATGCCACGGTCTTTGCAGTGACCGGTTCGCCCTCTTCAATCGTTGACACGGCCATCTCCAGCAGGTTGAGCGCCTGCCGGGCATCACCCGCCGCAGTCCGTGCCATCAACTCGAAAGCATCAGACTCAACCTCGATGCCCCGACCCCCGATGCCTCTCTCGGAATCGGTAACGGCCCGCCTGAGAAGATCTTCCAGCGCCGTCTCGTCCAGGGGATCGAGGATATAGACCTTGACTCTGGACAGCAGGGCCCGATTGAGCTCGAAAGAGGGGTTCTCCGTGGTCGCACCAACCAGAATGACGTCACCGGCCTCGACAAAGGGCAGGAAAGCGTCCTGCTGTGCCCGATTGAATCGATGAATCTCGTCGACAAAAAGGATCGTCAACTGGCCGTGAAGCCGCCGCCGTTCTTTGGCTTCGGTCATGATCGCCCTGGCCTCTTTGACACCCGAGAGCACGGCGGAAAAGACGACCAGTTCTGCATCGACGGCTTCGGCCAGCAGATTGGCCAGGGTGGTCTTGCCACACCCTGGCGGCCCCCAGAACACCATCGAGGGCACATCGCCGACCTCGAGGAAACGCCTGATGACACCACCCGGCCCAACGAGGTTCTCCTGGCCTACGACCTCGTCCAAATTCCTGGGCCGGATCCGATCCGCCAGAGGCGCCGGGCGGCCGGCTCCGGCAAACAGGCCCGGTTGGCCCTCAGGACTCATAACGCCCGTTCGACTGATTCGGCCTCAAGGAGATCTGCACAATCACGGCTACAACACATAACACCCTCTCCAGAGGTCAGGGTCCGATCGGTGGGAATGAATGTTCCACAGTGGGCGCAGGCTATCAGTTCCACATTCTCAGCCTGCCGTTCCTTGGCCGCCCGCCTGCGGTCCCGGCTTCGGGCGTTGAATCGACTGAAGTCCTCGGCGCCCTTGCCGGACGCAGCCGTTCGACGGCCCATCGCCGCCAACACCCGCCACAAGACGTAGAGCACGGCAACAATGATGATGATGCGCTGCACTACTCGTGTCTCACCTGCGACGCCAGGCCGCTGAGATCCGGAATCTGAGGATTGCTCTGGGCCAAGAGTTCCAGTGCTCCGAGAGCCTCGACCGCCTCGTCATGGGAGTGCAGGTCGAAGTGCAACACGATGACCCGGTTGTAGACCGCCTGCCAGTGGTCTGGTGCCACCTCGATGACGTGCCCGAGAATCTCCAGGGCCCGTTCTGGCTTAGCGATGTTTCTGTAGACAACGGCCAGATCGGTCAGGACGTTGACATCGTCCGGTATCGTCTCGATGGCTTCTTCGTAGGACAGCCGAGCCTCTTCCCAACGTTGGGCGTCAAAATAGATGTTGCCCATGGCGACCAGAATGCCGGCATCCCCCGGGTTCTTCGCCAGTAAATTTCTCATCTCGGCGAGTTGCCTCTCAACCTCTGCAGAACCTTGTGAACCGGGATTCTGCCCCATCTGAGGCTGGGAGGCCGGCACGGCAGAAGCTCCCGAAGGTGGCGCCAGGGATACCGACGGCGGAACCGCCTGGCGTTCCGCAACGACATATCCGACCACCAGTCCGATCATCAATCCACCAACAAACATAAACCAGGGGTTCTTCGTCATAATACTCTCCATTTTCGGGCGTCCCGATAATCCGAGACTCGACGACCGGAGAGTATCACCTCAGTTGAGCAATTCTCAACAGTTTGAACCGGCAACTCCATGGGCACGTTGGTGGGCCAAGGCCCACCCTACAAAACACCGGCTCTCTGAAGGGTGGATTTTGGGCCACCATCAACAGGCCCTGCGATGCAATGACCTGCCCTGTGTTCCCGGCTTCATTGCCCGTTGACACTCAACCTGGTCGCCACCCAACCCCCGGCCGAGGGCGTTCCGGCGGACAACTGGGTGGCCTCCCATTTGCCTTCCAGTCGGACGTCGTCACCCTCCCCCCGAACCGCACCGTAGAAGATCGCCACGAAACCCATCTGGGAGTCGATTCTCTCCATTCGCACTCGGCCTCCGACCAGGGTCCCGCGCAACGACCCTGTCCAGCCACCATCCAGTTCATAGGTGCCCTGGATCAGCGTCCCGTCGAGAGTCAGGGTCATCAGACCGTTGTGGCCACCCGGCTCCATGACCAATTGCCACGCGCCCGAAATCAGGTCACGGCTCGGGCCGCTCCCCCCGGTCAATCGTCGAAGTTCGGCCTGCGTCACCGCCATTAGGTTTTCCCGAACGATAGTCGACTGGCGCAACTGCTGCATTTCCAGCATATCCATCAAGAGTTGTCCCTCAACCAATCGGAGATCCTCATCCCGGCGGCGAAGACTCTCAATGGTCTCACCTTCGACCTGGGCATGAATAAAGTCTGCTGCGCCTCGTCGGACCCTCGTCCATGACTCGGCAGCCTTGGATCTGACACGTTGCAAATGTGCCAACTCCTCGTCTTGAATGCCTCGCTGGACCTCGAGGTCGTGCTGCAGTACCAGGACAACCGGGGACGAGGCAAATGTGACGCCAACCGACGCCACAAGACCGAGCAGGAAAACTGCCGCAAGTTTCAGGTTGCAGGTTGCAGGTCCCAGGAAACACAATGCACTCCAAAACCTGAGACCTGTATCCTGTACCCTGCGACCCAACCCCTTACCCCTCACCCCTAACCCCTTACGTGGGTTGTTCGAACTCACTCGTGGCTCAGCGGCTAATTGCTTCATTACGCCTCCTCATTTCAAGGCCGTACCGGCTTCAAACCGTGCGACCACGGCCGTGCCGACCAGATCACTCCATACATTGGTCGCCGTCCTCAACATGTCAAGGACACGATCAACGGCAATGATGGTTGCAATACCCGCCAACGGTAAGCCAACGGCCTCCAGGACGACGACCAGCATGACCAGCCCCGCCATCGGAATACCCGCCGCCCCCACTGAAGCCAGCAACGCCGTCAGGAGAACGATCGCCTGTTGCCCGATGCCAAGTTCGATGCCGTACATCTGGGCGATCGTCAAGGCTGCGACCGCTTCATAGAGAGCGGTACCATCCATGTTGACAGTCGCCCCGAGCGGCAGCACGAAACTGGCCACACCCTTATCGACCCCTGCCCGTTTTTCGGCACATTCCATCGTCAAGGGCAAGGTGGCCGAAGATGATGCCGTGGAAAAGGCCGTCGCCAGAGCCGGAGACCCCGCCCTGAAGTAAGCGAACGGAGATCGACGGCCGACGAAGAACAGGATAAGAGGCAGGGTCACCAGGGCATGAAAACCCAGACCGAGGCCAACAGTCAGGAAGTAGAGACCAAGTTCTTGGAAAATAGCCACACCGGACCGGGCGACTTCCCGTGCCAACAGTGCAAAGATACCGATCGGCGCCAGCTTGACGATGCCGAGGGTCAGAGCCTGAATGACTTGCAACGTACCTCTCACAACCCGAAGTACGGCCGCCGGCCCCTCTCCGTTCATCTGAGACAAAAAAAGGCCAAACAGCAGGGCGAAGGTAATGACCGGCAGGACCTGACCTTCAGCCATCGCTCCAATGACGTTGTCAGGCACCATGCGAATCAGAAATTCCGGCAAACTCTGACCCGTCGTCGAGAAGCCATCAGGAAGAGCTGTCGTTCCTGCCAACTCCAAGCCCTGCCCCGGACGGATGATGTTGACCACAGTCATTCCTACGATGATCGCCGCAGTGGTCGAGCATGTGTAGTAGATCATTGTCCTGATCCCTACCCGGCCAACGCTTCGGGCATCCCCCAGGCTGGCGACACCATCGACCAGCGAGGTGAAGATCAGCGGGATGATGACCATCTTGAGCAGGCGCAAGAAGAGATCTCCCAGAAAACCCACTCCCTCTGCCGCCGTTGGAGCGAAGACGCCGAAGGCCGTCCCCGCCACCAAGGAGACCAGAACCTGCCAGTGAAGTTGCCGATACCACGCTTTTTTCTCGGTATTCATCAT
>JAUXDC010000073.1 GCA_030618605.1 Holophagae bacterium
GATCTCTTCTTTGACCTGGCCGCCGGGCGGACGCTGACCGCCGAAATCTCAATCACCGCAACCTTCAAGGGCCGGTTCTACCTGCCCATGATCACAGCCGAGGCTATGTACGATCCATCGATCGCCGCCAGAATGCCGGGACAATGGGTTGAGGTGGGGGGGCCGTGAGATCAGCTCTCAGCCCACTCCGCCCATTCCCCAAGCCCGTCATCCATTGACCTGGGCCAACGCGCTCGTTGGGCTCGGGGTTACCTATAGATTGATTCGAGCTCCCGCACGGCAACCGAGACGGTCGCCGCCACAAGAGGAATTTCATTGTGGCGGCGGGCGTCTCGCCCGCTACATTCTTGTAAGCAACGCCAACTGGTCGAGCGCGCTTCCAGTTCCGGCTTGATCGTGACCACCGCCCAGAAGCTCTCTTTCCGAGTGTTGGGCGGCCTGATTCTCGTCTTTCTGCTATTCGTACTCTTTGTCCCGGTGGTGGAGTTTTCCGACCCCCTGGGCACGGCGATTCTCGACCATGAAGGGCGACTTTTGGGTGCGGCAACGGCCTCGGACGAACAGTGGCGTTTCGGCGCGCCTGCGGAAGTGCCCGGAAAATTTCGCCACGCCCTGCTCGAATTTGAGGACCACCGCTTCGACTACCACCCCGGCATCGACCTCCTGGCAATGGCCCGCGCCCTTTCCCAGGATCTCAAGGCCGGCGCCATCGTCAGCGGGGGTTCGACCATCACGATGCAGGTCGTGCGCCTCTCCCGCCACGGCCGGCCTCGAACCATTCGAGAGAAGACCGTTGAGTGCCTGCTGGCCCTGCGTCTGGAACTCTCTCACTCCAAGGATGAGATCCTCAGGCTTTACGCCGGATATGCCCCTTTCGGAGGGAATATCGTCGGCCTGGAGGCGGCGGCATGGCGCTACTTCGGACGCAGTGCAAGGGATCTCTCCTGGGCCGAAGCCGCCACCCTGGCCGTCCTGCCGAATGCGCCGGCCCTGATCCATCCCGGACGTCGTCCCGAGGCGTTGCTCCGGCGGCGGAATGCCCTCTTGAATAGATTGCATCAACGGCATCTCCTGGACGAAGTTGCCCTCGAACTGGCCCAGGCCGAGCCCCTGCCGGGGCCTCCGCGCCCCTTGCCCCGTCTGGCGCCCCACCTGCTCGACCGGGCGCGCAGGGAAATTCCCGGTGGAGGCATCGTCACCACCACACTGGATCTGGAGACCCAACGTCGGCTCTCGGCGATCCTCGCCCGCCACCATCAAACCCTCAAGGAAAACTCCATCGACCATCTGGCCGCTCTGGTGGCCCATACCGGTTCAGGCAAGGTTCTGGCCTACGTCGGCAACGTCGGTCGACTCGGCGATCAGGGCGCGCAGGTTGATATCATCACCGCGCCGAGAAGTTCCGGAAGCATTCTCAAGCCCTTCCTCTTCGCCACCATGCTCTCCGACGCAGAGATTTTGCCCGAGGAACTCGTCCCAGATATCCCGACGCGGATCGGCGGCTTCGCACCCCGAAACTTCGATCGTCATTTTTCGGGCGCCGTCCCCGCCTCCGTGGCCCTGAGCCGATCCCTCAACGTACCCGCCGTCCGAATGCTCCGTTCCCACGGTATCGCTCGCTTCGCCGGTCTGTTGCGCTCTCTGGGCATCACGACCCTCTTCCGCCCCTCAGACGACTACGGACTCTCTCTGATCCTCGGGGGCGCCGAGGTCACCCTCTGGGAGATGACGGCTCTCTACGCAGGATTGGGCCGAACGGTCGGAGCCTTCTTCAATGCACCCGGTGAAAACGCCGATTTCCGGCCATTGAGGTGGCAAAACAGCCCAGTCCAGGCCGGCCCACCCTCACCCTTCGACGCAGGGGTCGCTTTCACCACGCTGGAGGCTCTCCTGGAAGTCTCTCGTCCAGGTTTGGACGCCTCCTGGAAGAACTTCGCTTCTTCGCGGCGGGTCGCCTGGAAGACCGGCACAAGTTACGGTTTCCGCGACGCATGGGCCATCGGGGTGACGCCGGAATACGTCGTCGGCGTCTGGGCAGGCAACGCAGACGGCGAGGGCCGGCCTGGGTTGACCGGTCACTCGGCAGCTGCCCCGGTTCTATTCTCGATTTTCGACACCCTGCCCTCGGGTCCCTTTTTCGACGAACCCGAACTGGAAATGCGGGAACTCGAGATCTGCGCCCACGGCGGATTGCGGGCCGGCCAAGACTGCGGGGAAACCCGGATTGCCACGGTTCCGGCCTCCTGCCTGCCCGGCCGAATCTGTCCCTACTGCCGCAAGGTCCACCTCGATTCCAGCGGCCGCTACCGGGTGGACGGTGGCTGCGAAACGATCGCTACGATGATCCACCGCTCGTTTTTCATCCTTCCGCCTGCATTAGCTGCGGAGTACGCCCAACGCCATCCGGACTATCGGCCTCTGCCGCCCTGGCGAACGGACTGCCGGTCCGAAGAGAACGAGGATCGGATCAGCTGCCTCTATCCCGACAACGGCGCTGAGATCTACGTCCCCCTGGAGTTGGACGGCCGGCGAGGCCGTTTTGTCGCCGAGGCCGCCCATGCCGATCCTCGAGGCACTATCTTCTGGCATCTCGACCATCACTACCTCGGGCGAACCAGAGGCGAGCACCGGATGTCCCTGGCGCCCGAGCCCGGCCGCCATCTCCTGACCCTGGTCGATGATGACGGCACGACACTCTTTCGGCGATTCAAGGTGCTCAGACGGCCCGAAAATGCGATGAGCCCGTAGCGACTACGGGCTCATCATCCGCGCAATTTATGACACCATTGCCGGCGCCGATACCCAATTCCAAGAGCACTCACGGCAGTGCGACAACCCACACAAGGGGCTTCCCCCGGGGGCATCGGCATGCCCCTGGAGGTGAAACCGGAAATTGATCAGACCAGCGTCTTGGGAGTATGGAGCACCTCGCCGCAACCGGATACCGTCGCGTTGTTGACGAAATCGATCACCTCGAGCCAGAAGCCCAGAATCTCATCGCCGGCTCCAGCCAGGATGTCGGCCTCGGCGGCCGCCACCAGTTCTGCAATCGTCATCGCCGGATCGGCATCGGCAGGAAGAGGCACCGACCCCTCACAGAGGTCACCGAGACTGAGTTCTGGGTCTACCCTTTCAGCAATCACGTTGAAGTGCAGCGCGAGCAGGTGACGTGCCAACCGATCGGCGACCGTCTCGGCCTCGTTCGGACGGCACAGAAGATCATGCGCGCCCTCCAGCGTGGTGGTGTCCCACAGCTCCGGAAAAACCAGAGAGGCCTCGTTGATGGCGGTCAACCACTCTTCCAATTCTTCTATGGTGAACTTGGCGTTGTGCCGTCCCTCAAGGGCGAAACGGATCTGGTTGCACCAGAAACCCGGCCCTCCGATCTCGCCTCCAACTGAACCGACAGCCACCTCGGCGCCGGCACAGATCATCTCATCAGACTCCGCAAAAACAACACAGGCGGTGTTTTCTACGACCGTTCCATCGGCGGCGGGTTCGTCAAAGACCACCGTCACCTCAAAGACCACGGTTTCGCCTGCCGGAAGATCCCCAATATCCCAGATCAACATTGAGTCGGTCTGCTCGGTCGGAGACGGATCAACCGCCACGATCGTGAATGCCGGAACCTCGATGCCGTCTTCTCCGAAGACCATCGGAATATCCTCGGAGACGACAACCTCGGTTGCATCGCATTCGCTTTCGTTCTCAACGGAGATGGTGAAAACCACCTCGTCGCCAAGGTCGACACCGGAAACCGAAGCGACCTTGTCGATCGTCAACTGTGGACAGGGTTCCTCGCCACCACCCTCACCGAAAATCACGCTGACATCATGGCCGGAAGGGTTGCTGACGTCATAACATTTGAGGTTGGGGCCGGCCTGTTTGAAACCGGTGCCGAAGGCGTCAAAATGGGCCTCCAGCCCGTCGTCACCCTGGATGTCAACCGCGATCTGGACTACTTGGCCATTGGCAATATCACCGATGAAGAACTCCTGGATGAAGGCCGGGTAGACCCCGTGAGGCGGAAAGGAATGGCCCGAACATGGGAAAATAGGGGTATCAAAAACAAATGCGGCGGGTTCGAGATCTACCGAAGTGCCGTCGGGCAACCCGAGGCTCCCACCGGCAAGGAGTGCGGGGTCATTGACCGACAGCACAACAAAGACCTCGTAGGTGGTGGTATCCCCGTTGCCGGACCCAAGGTTCTCAACATTCAAAACAAAATTACCGGTCTCAACGACGTGACCGCCATTCCGGGGGTCCTCAGAATCGGGATAGAGCCAGAGCTTCGAACCCGCCTCCGCGGATCCCGGCAAAATCGTTGCCATGATCAAAGCCGCGGTGATGATGATCGGAAGCGCCATTCTGTTCCGGGTAATTGTGATGCTCATTGTCTCCCCTTTCGACTTGTACTGTGACAAGCCTTAGAAAATCTGACACACCACAGCTCCCTACACCAGAAAATCGGAACTGTAGTTGCCTCTGTCACAATATGGAGTCTGACAGCTGCCGGGTCAAGTGACGGTTGTCACCAAGGACCCTGAGGGGCAAAGGCCGACAGCGTGACCGAGAAAGGTGGCATGACCGAGGCTTCTGCCCCTCAATCTCCTCGCCTCTACCTGTCCGGCGTCAGATCTACAAACTCCGTCGATGTTGCGCCGGAGAGTTCGTCGAGAATGCCGACCGCGACTCTGTCGCTTTCCGGGCGCGTACTCAACGTCACATGGGCCGTGCCGATAACCTGAGGGTTGTCCTTCGGCACAGGGAGAACCAAACGGAACTCGTACGGTTTTGCCATGGTGCCGTCGGATTGGCCGACACACACGACAACGGTGACCAGCGCACGGCCGTCATCACCAGGCAGCAGACCGACCGCCGGAATCTTCAGATCGACGGGCCACAGCACGGTGTCGTCTTCGGTTTCTTGTTTCTCATCGACCTCGACGAGAAGCCCCAGCGGGTTGTTGCCGTCACCCCAAACGAGATGAGAAACGACCGAGTCGGTCAGTCGCTGCTCCCGCGTGCGGTCGAGGATCTTGGCCGGATGGCGGACCCGCAGCTCCGGTCGATTGACTTCCAACCGCACCGAATGGGTCTGACCGTCACCTGGTGCCGGACGGTCGTACCCAATGACGTAATAGGTCGAGGTGGTCTCAACGAAGGAGTCCACAAAGAGTTCGAAATTTCGACTATTTCCAAAGAAATCGCCGCCGGTGCCATATCCCAGATATTGCGATCCTTCGATGGCATCATTGGCCTCTGAGAGGTCGTAGCCCTTGATCGATGCCCCTGCTGCCAGGCTCGCGGTGGTGGTAAACATGTCCTGCATACCGAAGTCAGTGTCCATGACCTCGGAATCCCGGTCCGAGGCATCCACTACATGCACCGTTACCCCGGCAGCATGGGCCGCGCCGATCACCCTGTCAAAATCCTGCCGCAAATCTCTTTCGGTGCCCCATAAGTCGGGCCGATCCAGTGTCAAGTAGGTACTGAACCGGTTGAAGAAACGCCGATAGATATCGATGGCTGGACGAAAAGTCATGTCTTCGGTGACCCAGATCAGCGAGGTGCGTCCCCCGCGACCGGCCAGTGAGCGAACGAGAGACTCGATGCGATTGAGCCCTTCCAGGGCCCGCTGCATCTCGAGCTCCCGAAAGGCATTGATGCGAAGCTCCAGCCTCTGCCCTTCGGACATGGCCATGACCGCAGCTGTCTCCTGGCTCGCGGTCGTCAAACCACGGTAGACATCACGCTTGAGCGCCCGCCGCTCGGATTTGAGAGCGTCACCCGTGGTTGGCGTGTCGGCCACCTGCTCGAAGGCTGAGGCAATATGCTCGGGATCACGATCGAAGGTCTGGACGACTTCGAATCGGGGAGCCATCACCCCCACCATCACCTCGGCGCCCTGTGCCCACAAGGGCTCAATCATCGTATTGAGAGCCTTGAGTACCCGACGACGCGCACGACGCTCGAGGCGGATATTGTCGAAGACGACCGCCACCGATTCACCTCTGGGCTGCACTTCTGGAGCAGGTCTTTCTTCGTCTTCGGTCTCGCCAACGGCGCCTTGAAGTTCCAGTCCTATTCGATCGATGGCCTCGAAGAGAGTAATCTCCCGCACCTCACCACCCTCGAATACAACAAAATCCTCGGCTTTCAGGCCCGAAACCGCCATGCCTTTGCGATCAACAACCGTGGCATAAAGGGTAACAACACTGACCTCCACCTCCCCATGGAACACACCGGATGGAGCCGGCGCCTCGGACCCAGTTGTCGCCTGATAGGGCGGCGCCGTCTGCGGTGCCGCCGATCCCGCTGTCAACATCACCGCCAAGAACATCGGAGCTACGAGGTCGAATTTCAAATCATTCCCTGCCTTCTGAGACGTATACGCGAGATCGGAAAGGCTGGTTCAGCCTTTCCGCCCGCCCTTGGCCGCTGAGGAGGATACCCTGTCGTCCTTGTGCAAGAATCCAGGACCCTGATTGGCTGGGTCGGCAGGTGGCGAAGGTATGCTTGCTCCATGATACCAAACGAACTCGAAACGAATCAGCGCACCTTCGACCATGCTGCCAACCCAGGATTTCCATGCTGCGAGAACGTGATCTTGCTTCCGTTCGGACGGCGAAGCTACCTGCCGGCGATTATCGAGGCGTGTGACGGCAAACCTGTCGAACTTGACGAGACCACGGATCGTGAGCTCTACACCCTCCACCACAAAGGCCACGACATGACCCTGGTCTACTCGGGCATGGGTGGGCCGGCGTGCGCCAATGCTCTCGAGATGGTGCGCAGCAACGGCGCCCGGCGAGTCGTGGTATTCGGCGCGTGCGGCGGGATCGTTCCGACTCTCAAGGTCGGCACCCTGGTGGCGGCCACCGGCGCCGTGCGTGGTGAAGGTACATCCTCCTGGTACGCACCACCCGAATTCCCGGCACTCTTCGACACTCGCCTGACAGTCGCGCTTGCCGATGCCGCCGGCCGGCGGCATGAGGTTCTCTCAGGCGTCGTCTTCACAACTGACGCGGGATACCGACAAGGCCCTTCGCTCTACGAAACCTACCGCGATCTGGTGATCGCAATCGAATGCGAGTGTGCGACCACGGCGGTTGTATCGGCACGACTCGGACTGACGGCCGGAGCGTTGCTCTTCTGCACTGACAACGTCACCCTCCCGAAGCAGAGTGACCAGCACTATCGAGGCCTCGCCGATCCGCGAGTCCGGGCGGCATTCGATGCCGGGCTCGCGGCTTGTCTTGAGGTGCTGACTACTGAGAAAAATAATGTCTCATAAACATTTCTGGCAAGGGCTTCATCAAGGAGCTCGCAGAGCTTTGCCACGCGGGAGGATCCCTGGTCAGATTCATCTGTGACGCGCTGGGCCAGCCGGATTGAGTCGTCTGAGAGTCACCGATCCAGCCGGGTTCCCTCTCCAACAGTGTGCTCATCCGCTCATGGCGTTTCCTTTGAAACGCCATGGCGGGAACACACGGCGAGCGCCTATTTCACCTCAGTGGCTTCAGCCAGTACGTACTCACCTTTGAGAACCGATTCGCCTGGGAGGTAGATACGCATCAGAAAATTCCAGCCATCCGTGATATCGGCACGATTCGGCACCTCGCCGCAGGTGGCTTCGGAGCCGAAGTGGGCTGTTAAAGTCCCGTCATCATTGAGCTTGACGTTTGATCCGTTGATGAGATTGTGATCGCTCTTCATGTAGCCGTCATCACCATAGACGGTGATTGACCAGAATCCCGTGTTCTCCGGGACCGTGTAGGTCGCTTTGTAACAGGCGTCCGCATGACCGCTTCCCTTGAATGCCAGGTAGGTGGCTTCTTCTTCCGGAAACAACCCCCAGCCGGTGGCGGCCGCCAAATGACGGGTTTCTTCATTGACTTTGCCGCGTTTGCCCATCATGCCGGCATAGCTGCTGTAGTTGGCCGAGTACTCTTTTTCATAGTCTGCCCTCAGCGAATCAAGAGACGCCCTGTCCCAGTGGAAACCGGGGAATTCTTCGTTTGTTTCAGAGGTGACGATGAACTTGTCCTGGAGTGCATTGATCATGGCGATCTCACTCTCGTCAAAGGCGTCCTTCACCTGGACCCGGACAATGAGATAGAGAAAACGGGTATCGCCCTTTACCTTATGGGCTCCCGGCTCGTGGATGATATCCACGACGTAATGATCGTTGCTGATGACGTAGACCGAGACATAACGGTCATCTGGCATCTCCGGGAACTGGATGGTCAACTCCTGTTCCGCATCAAAGACACCCCCCGAATAGAGCACGTCACGGTTCATGCGAACCACGGTCTGCTTGTCAAGGGGAGTGGGACTGCGAAAATGGAAGAACTTGTTGGTGCCTCCAGCATTCTCAATCATTGCCGCGTACATATTATCGGTTTCCGCACGGACAAAGGTCTCCGGGCTGACTGTCTTTGTCGTTGATTCTTCGTTCTTGTCGGTGGCGACCCCGCAACCCAGCAGCATGACAGCGACACCAAGCGATCCGATACAGCATTTGAACGTCTTTTTCATTATCATCTCCTATTTCTTTTCAACCTTGACCTTCATGATCGCGCCTGGGGCCGGCACATAGGCCCTGAGAATGCCGTAGAAATCCTTGCCCGTCGGGATACCGTTCTGGCCCTCGCCGGAGGGGCTCAGCGTCAGGGTGTAGGTGCCGTCGTCATTGGCCTCGGAAGAAAAACTGGTACGGTCATAAATCTTCTTGTCATTGGGGATGAGCAGCTTGTTGTCGGTGCCGTAGAGGGTGACCGAGTAATACCCTCCTTCTTCCACAAGGCCCGCAGGAACGGTCACGGTATAGATATCCTTGCCGTTCAGCGCTGCCCCGCTGTCATCAGTGAGAATGATCCCGTAACGGACGGTCTCGGACGGGGTGCCCAACTGCCCGAGTTTCACTCCGGCAGCCAGATTGAGAAAACTCACATCACCACTCACCTTGCCGAAGGCGTCATCCGCGTTCAGGCCCGCGATAACGGCATCAATGACTGTGTGGGCCTTTTTCTCGGTCTCCGGGGAAAAGCGCTGCACATTACGGTTCATGTCGCCTCTGCCGCCTTCCATGACAATGGATTTTGAGAGATTGCGGACCTCATCCATGTTGTTCACCACAACCATCCGGGTAAAGACCAGTCCCTGATCGGTTTCCAGTTCAACAACGTTGAACTCTCCATCCGGCGCCTTCTGCCCGGGACGTTTGATCAAAATCGCCTTGTCCGGGTTGACGACCACCGCAGGAACATTGTGTTTCATGTCAAAGATGGAGACGGAAAAGAACCTGTCATATTTGGGGGTGTTAACAACGGTCGGACCGTCGGATATAGAGAACCAGCAATAGCCGTAATCCACGGTTGCCTGGGGGGTGATCACGGTTCCATCAGAAGGGCCCACAAGGCCGGAAAAATGGAAGGTCCCCTTCTCATTATTTTCCAGCCAGGCGTTCATCATCTTGACCTGCTCCTGGTTGGGATACTCCCGAATATATTCATCAATGGTATCGAGGGCCAAGCCAGGCAATGCAATGACCACAAACAGACAGAGCAAAAACAGTTTTTTCATCGAACAGCTCCTCCTGATAATGAGTTTATGTTTCCTCACTTTGTGACAGTGAGGCACGAATGGCTAAGAATTGGAATCTCTTTTTAACCACAGAACTCTAGCATAATCTCAAGCTCTCTGATCCTTCGGCTATGACTGGGAATCTCAGGGGCAGGGACAGGGGCCATCAGGATTCCCCGCCGTCAATCACCGTAAACTGATGGGGGTTTCTCAGTAACCGAGGAGCCAGGGGCTCCGGCCTTTCCATCCCGATCGGCCGGCATGGGGCCTGTGCCAGGAACAATGACCAGTCGATAAGAGTCGAATCCGGATGATCATCCAGGGACCACTTGAACATTTGCACGAAATCGTTCATCGAACCCAGGATCGTTGGGCTGTTGGTGCGACCGAAGTACAGCGGCTGCATCTGCTCGATTTCCCTGTCGATCAGCTTGGCCGGGACACCAAGAGCGGAGAGGACCTCCGAAAGATCTCTCGAGAAACGAGGCACCAGGTTGTCGAGGTCTCGCGCTGTCGTGATCACCGGCAAGAGCGACCGCTCACTGACCAGGATTACGAAATGACCTCGGGGCGTATAGATGATGTTGGCGAACCAATCTCCCAGGCAGTTCTTTGGCGCCGGTGGCTCTCCAGGGTTTTTAATCCGGAGCCGTTTCAACAGTTTCGCGGTGCATCTTAGAGTCGTGATGGTCCCCTTGCAGTATAGGGCAGGCCGCAGGTGCAGCTTCAGTGTCGGAATGGACGCGCCTCAGAGCCAACCCCGGCCTTCGGGGCCGCTCGGACGCGTCCGCACTCGGGTTATCGGTAGCCTGGGAAATTTCGAAGGCGACATCAAGATGCTGGGCACATCACGGTGTATCCTCTCCCTCTTGGCACCTTTTTGTTCCTCATTGCGTTCTTTGCGAGAGAATTCCTCTTCGATACCGCCCCCGCGAACTCGGTCAGGGCGGACACGGGGGTCCGCCCCTACAAGCGATATTGACGCCGTCGTCTTTCCCCTCTTCGTGCCTCTTTGTGGCTATTCTTCTTCGCCTTTGCGTCTTTGCGTTGACTTCTTCTTCTACGCCACCAACGCAACCAGCAGATCCCTTAATTCCCGGGCACCCAGTTGACCGCTGTCGTCGGGCAGGGTGATCTCACCGGTCGGCGTAATCCGGGCGCCGGGCACGGTGCCCAGGACCTGGGCCAGGGCCGCAGGAGGCGCGGCCTCGCCGTCCAGCCGCAGACGCCAAACCCCTGACCGGCGCATGATCGAGATGATCCTCGCGGCCCTGGCGGCGATCCGGAGCTGTTGCCCGGCGGCGAGATTGTCCAACTGCGGAGGCGCGGCGCCATATCGATCAACGATTTCGTCCAACAGATCGACCAGCGCCTCGTCGTCATCGCACGCAGCCAGTCTCTTATAGAAACTGAGGCGCAGTGCCGGCTCGGGGATGAAGTCCCCCGGTAGTTGCACATCCAGGCCCAGCTTGAGCTCAACTTCACGGCGTACGGGACTCTCCCGGCCCTCGAGTTCGGCGATGGATTCTTCCAGAAGCCGGCAGTAGGTCTCGAAGCCGACAGCCTCCATGAAACCGTGCTGCTCGGCGCCCAGCATGTTGCCGGCGCCACGGATTTCCAGGTCTCGGGCTGCGATCCGAAAGCCCGCTCCCAACTCGCAGAACTCCTGGACGGCCGCCAAACGCGCCCTGGCTGTGTCGGACAAGGCCTGGCCTGGAGGCACCAGAAACAATGCGTGGGCCATACGATCGGATCGCCCGACCCTGCCGCGCAACTGATAGAGCTGGGCCAGGCCGAAGCGATCGGCCCGATTGACCAGGAGGGTGTTGGCGTTGGGAATGTCCAGGCCGTTTTCTATAATCGCCGTCGCCAGCAAAACGTCGGCCTCCCCCTCGAGAAAGGCGTGCATGGCCTTTTCCAGTTCGCGCTCACCCATCTGGCCGTGGGCGACCACGACCCGAGCCTCCGGCACCACTGTTCGAAGCCATTCGGCAATGGCTCCGATCGAGCGCACCCTGTTATGCACAAAAAAGACCTGCCCGGCCCGCTCCAACTCGTGCAGAATCGCTTCCCGAACGATGTCTTCAGAGAATTCAAGGACCGTAGTTTCGACCGCCTGCCGGTCCCGAGGCGGCGTTTCGATCAAGGAGATATCTCTCAAGCCCGAGAACGCCATGTTCAGGGTGCGGGGAATCGGCGTCGCCGACATCGCCAATACGTCGACCTCAGTCCGGAGCTTTTTCAGACGTTCTTTCTGCCCTACCCCAAAGCGTTGCTCCTCGTCCAGAATCACAAGCCCCAGATCCCGAAAGCCTACCTCCGCACCCAACAGCCGGTGGGTCCCGACGACGATGTCGACCCTGCCGTCCTTGAGCTCCTGGATGATCTCCTTGGATCGAGCCGGAGATACGAAACGACTGAGCATCTCTACCTCGACCGGAAAGCCGCTCATGCGTTCCCTGAAGGTCTCCATGTGCTGTTCAACAAGGATGGTTGTCGGCGCCAGCACCGCCACCTGCTTGCCATCCAGAACGGCCTTGAATGCGGCCCTGATGGCAACTTCGGTCTTACCGAACCCGACATCCCCGCATAGAAGCCGGTCCATCGGCCGGGAACTCTCCAGATCGCCTTTAATGTCCACGACGGCCTGCGCCTGGTCTATCGTCAGATCCCACGCGAAGGCCTGTTCGAACTCCTTCTGCCATGGAGAGTCCGGAGAGAAGGCAAAGCCTGTGGCCGCCCGGCGTACCGCAGCCAGACGTAGGAGCTCCGCCGCCATTTCGCGCACGGCTTTCTTGACTCTCGCCTTCCTCCTGGCCCAAGTGGCACCACCCAAACGGTCCAGTTTCGGATGGCTCTCAACATCGCCGGAGGCGTATTTCTGAATCAGATCGGCCCGCTCGACCGGCACCATCAAGCTGTCGCCTGATTGGTACTCCAACGACAGCATCTCCGTATGACGCCCCTCGACCGCGACACGACGAAAACCGGTAAAGCGGCCGATCCCGTGATCCATGTGCACGACCAGGTCCCCGGGTTTGAGGTCACGAAGGTCCGAAGTAAATGCGGCAATCCCCTTGCGACAGGGCCTCGGACGGGGCACGGCCGTCAGGGCACGACGCCCGTAGACTGCAAGGCCACCGTCCCAGATGAAACCCTCTCGGACACCACACCGGCAGATGGAAACCTCGTTCGGCCCCGGAATGCCGTCTACGGGGATAACCTCCCCGCCATCCAACAATTGGGTAAAACGCCGCTCTTCACCCTCAGTTGCAACGGCCAGAACCTGTACAAAGTCCTCGGCCCGCCGCCGGCGGATGTTCGGGACCAGGTCGGGAATGCGCCGGACAAAACTCTCCATGGGATGGGTCTGCAAACGCCACCACCGCGTCGTCCCGTCTCCTACCTCCAGGCGCTCGATCCGAAGATCCGGCTTCTCGATCTGCACCCTCAATACCTCTGTGTCGATGAGCAGGCGCGACGGATCGGGCAGGTGTACGCCGCGCTCGTCCTGCGTCCGCCATTCCCGGCCCTGCACCTTGAACCAACGTTCCATTTCACCGAGCACCTCGTCACTATCGCAGACGATGACCGAAATGCCGAGATCCAACCAACTCAAGGCCTCCGGCTCGAGCAAATGGCAGGCGCCCCACCAGAGGCGCCGCTCGACCCCGGATCGTATCTGAGAGGCCAGGGCCGGAAACTCGGGCTCCAGCAGAGCCGCCAAACGGTCAGTGCGGTCATCCGAGAAGGGAAAGACATCAAGGGGTAGGATCTCCAGAGCCTCAACCTCGCCTTCGACGCCTCTCTGGTCCGTCGGATCGAAACGCCGGATTCGATCGATGCGAAGGTCGTCCATTTCCAGGCGGTATGCCGTCTCTCCTCCCGTATGAACATCGACAACCGAGCCTCGGATGGCACAGTCTCCAGCCTCCTCGACCAGGTCCACCCTCCGGTAGCCTGCGACCGCCAACCCATGGGCCAGATCGACAGTGTCGATCTCCTGGCCCGGACTGAGCCTCAGGGTTGTCACCTCAACCGACGACGGCCGAGCGGTCGGCGCCAACAGGGCTCGGGCCGGCACGACAATGAGGTCGATCTCGTCCCGGGCGATCAGGTCCAACAGGCGAACCGCCTCCAGCCGGGAGGCCAAAGGCGGCTCGACTCCCTGGTAGATCGAAGCCAGATCTTCGGGCACGACCCCAGTCCTGAGGTCAGGTCGAAGCAGGGCGAGAACCGCCGCAAATTCCTCGGCCTCGGCGGCATGAGGCACGATGATCACGGTCCGGCCGCCTGCAAAGAACACCGGATCGATCGCAGCCGGCACCAGGGGCCTGGCTCCGGGAACGATGCCGCCGATCGCCAGGTTCGACAACCCCCGGACCATGGCATCGGAGAGGTCTTGGAGGTCGGGAAGGGGCAGGTGGTTGACGCTCATAAGATGCCCAACCCGCCTGAGCCGGGATCAGAGGAAGGATGAAGGATGAAGGATGAAGGCGGAAGGATGAAGTGTGAAGTGTGAAGTGTGAAGGCGGAGGGATAAGATCGGATGACAGCGTCTCGACAGAATCTCGGAAGCCGAGCCCCAGGGCCCTCTTCCCTGTTTCCTGATCTCTGCTCCCTGGTCCCCTCTTCCACACTCCCCCTCTTTCTTCCTGCCCGAGTCACTGCCCCACTCAGTCCTTGACGAATAAGACAGGCAACTTGGTGGTCGACGAAGCCCCGCTGTCGGTGTCCTTGATGGTGACCTTCAAATCGTAACGGCGATCTGGGGACAGCGCCTCGAGGGGCAACTGAGTGCCCCACACCCAGGTCGAAGAACCCGCAGGCGAGAAATGAGCCGGCTGGGACGGCTGCGAAGGCGTCGCCTTGCCGTCGATGTACCATCGCATTCGAACGGTCCCGGTACGAGCAACCTCCTCGGCCTCGGGCAGGACAAGCAGACAAAAAATCGAGAGGTTCTCACCCTTGAGGTAGCGCCCGTCCGGCCGAACCGCCAGATGGTATCCACCGAAAATGAACGGCTCGCCAACGGCCGCATCGGGGCGCTGCTCGACCGAGGCGCCGGCGAATGCCGGCGTGAGGAAGGTTTCGGCGTCACCCTCAAATGTGAGGTCAAACCGCTC
>JAUXDC010000283.1 GCA_030618605.1 Holophagae bacterium
ATGATGAACGACGGACAACGCGGTTCGAAGACGACAACGCGAGGTATCACGGTCATGGTCAGGCCGGCATTCGTGCCCGAAAAATCGGGACCGGACCATTGGTTCTTTGCCTATCGGATTCGCGTCACCAACGGCGGGAACGAAAGAGTGCAGCTCCAGAGCCGTCATTGGATCATCACCGATGCCAACGGTCATGTCGAGGAAGTTCGTGGGCCCGGCGTCGTCGGCGAGCACCCGACACTCGATCCCGGCGAACATTTCGACTACACCTCCTTCTGTCCCCTCGCCACCCCTTTCGGCACGATGGAGGGCGCCTTCCAGATGATCAACGCCGCCAATGAGACATTCGACGTCCGGATCGCACCCTTCGAACTGGCCCCACCGATGTCGGTGCATTAAAAGCTGGGAGGCTAGGACGCTGGGAGGCTAGGACGCTGGGAGGCTGGGATGCTGGGGCGGTGGGCAGATGATCGGAGGGTCAATGACCGAAACAGAGGTGAAACATGGCACGTGAGTACAGAATCAAGTGGCAAAAACCAAATGGGTGGGATTCTTCGGCGGTTCTTCAAGGTCTACCATCACCGATAGCACCCGGTTTTCGAGAGATTTACAACTACTCGGTCGAGAAATACGGTTTCTACTTCATCGACCAAATGGTCAGTTCAGAAATTGCCGCCATTGCATTCAAGAGCTTCATTGATGAAGCGCTATCCCATGGCCAGCCGGTTGTCATTGAAGAGATTACGGGTCCAAGAGCCATCACTTAACGGCCAAAAGGAAAATTCACATCGTGCTTCCGTCAAACCCCGTCGGGGAGCGGGCGCCCCTGGAGTCGGTCAGAACCCTTGAGCCCTTGCCTTCTAGCATCCCAGCGTCCTAGCCTCCCAGCATCCCAGCGTCCTAGCCTCCCAGCGTCCCAGCGTCCTTCACCGGCTCAACCTGAACTACAACGTCACCGACGCTGGGACCGTTGGCCAGAAGGTGCTCCTTGACTGCGCGAGCGATCCCGAACCCTTGAGCCACGGTCAAACTGCCGTCAACCTCCAGGTGGAGGTCCACGGCCACCTTGGGACCGACATAGCGGGTCCTCAGCGCGTGGGCGGCGACCACGCCATCAACTTCGAGAGCCAGGGTCCCGATACGATCACGAACGTCAACCGGCGCCCCAGCATCAACCAACTGCTGCAACGCGGGATGAAAGACGCCCCAGGCGGCCCAGAGAATAAAAATACACACCACGAGCGCGCCCAGGCGATCGACCCATGCAAGGGCCGGAAAAATCATCGCTGTCCCAACTGCCAAGACTGCCGGAATTGAGGAGAAAGCGTCCGACCGATGGTGCCATGCGTTGGCCATCAAGGCCGGAGAATCTGCCGCCGAAGCCTGGCCCCGTGTCCATTGGAAGAGCCACTCCTTGGCGAACACCGAGATAATTGCGGCACCCAGGGCCAGGGCCGTCGGCACTGTGGTCCGAGGTTCCCTCAGATGGCTGATGGCATCCCATCCCAGTCCAATGCCCACCGCCGCCAGGGAAAAGCCGATTCCGGCAGTGATCAGGGTCTCGATCCGGCGGTGGCCGTGAGGATGCCTCTCATCTGGGGGCTGCGCCCAAAACCAGGTTCCGACAAGCAACACCAGATCAGTGACCAGATCGGCGAACGAGTGGATGCCGTCCGCGACGACGACGGCCGACGAACCGATGATCCCAGCCGTGACCTTCCCCACAGCCAGAACGATATTGGCAGCCAGGCCAACGATGGTGGCCCGCTGAACCGTACGAATGGACTGCCGGTCGTTCACGCCGTTCGGAGCAATTCGGCAACGGTCTTTTCGATGCCCTCTGCGGCCTCGGACATCGTCTGGGCCAGCATGTAGGCAGGCGAGGTGATGATCTTCCGCTCTTCGTCAACGACAAATTCCCGGACAGGGCAGTTGACATGGGTCGCCCCTGTCTGCTCGATGGCATCGGCGGTATCGGGATCACTACCGATCGTCACCTTCAACCCCTCTTCACCGAGCACCTTGGCCAACAGGGCCGGGGCAATACAAACGGCCGCCACGGGCTTGCCTTGGGCATGCACCTCACGTACCAGCGAAGCCACGCCCTCGTCGACTTCGCAGTCAGCCCCCTGCACCGCGAATGTACAGAGGTTCTTTGCGGCGCCAAAGCCTCCAGGGAGGATCAGCGCGTCCAATTCATCCGCCCGGACCTCTGCAACATCCCGGAGAGCACCGCGAGCGATCCGTGCCGATTCCACCAGCACGTTTCGACTCTCGCCCTCGGCCACATCACCGGTCAGGTGATTGACCACATGCATCTGCTCACGGTCGGGCGCGCATAAAACCATCTCGGCGCCGGCGCGATCGAGAGCCAGCATCGTGATGACCGACTCGTGAATCTCCGCCCCGTCGTACACGCCACACCCAGACAGAATCACACCGACTTTCTTTGCCATGATCACCCTCCCTTTCACTACAGCCACCATTGTAGCCCGACGTGGGATGGGCTCGGGAAAAGGGGGTTATCCCTCCGACCCCTTATTTGCCTTGTCTTCGCGCTCTTTGCGTCTTGGCGGTTCAATGGTGTTTTCTTCGTTTGATCCCCGCCGGGTTAATCTGTAGCCGATGCCGAACGAACACTGGTGGAATGCAGACTTTGACCTGGCCCTGCAGCCGGGCCGGGATCCGTCATGCGACGAAGGTCTTCAGATTCAGGTGCGCGAACTGGCCCTCCATGCGCTGATTGCGGTAAAAGCTGATGATTCGATCCTGCTGTTCGAGCCGCCACCGGAAGATTTTCTTCGGTATCTCAAGAACCGAGGGATCGAAATGCCTGAGATTTCTCTCTTCCCCGAGGTCCGATCAGGCTTCCAATTCAGGCCCTACGGTTGGAGTCCTCAGGCGATCGCCCTCAAGGGCCGCTACGACAGACCGGTCGCTTCACCGTCGCTGGAGGCCGTGCGGCGGGTCAACGGCCGGTCCTTCGCCCACCGTATTGAGCGGGAGGCTCTGGCCTGCACCGTGCCTCGGGGCGCCTTTGCCTCTCTTGAAGAGCTCCGGGCTCTTTTGCATTCGGAACAGGACAGGCCTCAAGGATGGGTAGTCAAGACCGAGCACGGGAATGCAGCTCTGGGCAACAGACGGCTCCGGGCCCAACAGTTGGAGAACGCAGACGTCCGCTGGTTGAGTGCTCGGCTGGAGCAAGGCCCGATGGTCCTGGAGTGGTGGCTTCAGCGAACAGAGGACCTCTGCACCGTGTTCAACGTTACAGCGGACGGCAGGGTTAAGGACTTTGCTGTCCACGAGGCGATCCACACCGTAGACGGCGGTTTCATAGGCGCCTTGTATGACCGGACGACGGCGGTTCCGGCACAGTGGCACGAAGTCCTGGCCACCACCGCCGAGACAGTCGCTACAGCCCTTCTTCACGAAGGCTATTTCGGGCCGGTGTGCATCGACGCCCTGGTTTGGAGCGACTGCGGTACTGCGAGGCTTCGACCGCTGGTCGACCTCAACGCCCGGCGTCACGCCTCGGAAGGTTGGCGACACCTGGCCGATCTTTGGGGCGGCTGCCTCTACGGGCGCTTCTTCTCGGTTCGCAAACTCCGCCTGCCGCCGACGTATGAAGAGTTCGAAAACGCCCTCGGCGCCGACGCATGGGATCCAGTGACTCGCACGGGGGCCATCGCCACCTCCCCGCTCTGGCTCGAAGGCCCCGGAAACAGACGTCGCCCGCGAAAGCTGAGTATCGTCTTTCAGGGCCGGTCGAGAGACAATGTCTTCGCGATGGAAAGACGCTTCCGTCAGGTTTTCGAGAAATGAAACTTCCAGGAGGTTGTATGGCATTGGCGGCGGATGGATTTCGGGGGGTCGTGAAGTGCCATTTGAGGCGCATTCGAGACGCTGTACTCCCCGTACGGGCCGAGGATGCAACGAAAAAGGGCCTTCACGACACCCGAAAGGCACCACAGATTCAATGCCCTACCCCCTCCTAGTCATTGTCGGACCGACGGCAACGGGAAAGACCCGCCTGGGAGTCGAATTGGCACGCAGGTTGGGCAGTGAGGTCATCTCTGCCGATTCGCGTCAGGTCTATCGGGGTCTGGACATCGGCACGGGCAAGGACCTGGGCGAATATTCGGCAATCGATCCTCCAGTCCCCTACCACCTGATCGATATCGCCGACCCCCGAGAGGTCTACACGCTCTTCCACTATCAAAGGGACTGCCATGAGGTCCTCCACAGCCTCGCCCACCGCCGACCCGTTGGCGACGGCACGGCTCCGACTCTGATGGTCGGCGGCTCCGGGCTCTATATCGAGGCGATCCTCCGGGGCTTCCGTCTGGCGGATGTCGATGAGGATGTCAAACTCCGCAACGAACTCCAGGACCATGATCGAGAGGAATTGGAGGAACGTCTGCTCGAGGCATCGCCCGAAATTCGTGCCAGAACCGATTGTTCCAGCCGTCGCCGGATGATCAGGGGATTGGAGATTGCGGCGGCCGAACGCAGGGGCCCGATCAGCTATACCAAACCCCTGAATCTCGACCTCGACCTTCATATTCTGTCGATAACCACCGAACGGCAACAACTGCGCGAAAATATTGCAGACCGACTCAAACGCAGGCTTCGAGACGGCATGGTCGCCGAGGTCCGGGGTCTTCTGGACCAGGGCATCACCACTGAAAGACTGAAGAGTCTCGGGCTGGAGTACCGCGAGATCGGCGCCTACCTCGCAGGCCGGAAGACCTACCGGACGATGGTCTCCGACCTTGAGACCGCTATCGGACAGTTTGCCAAGCGCCAGGAAACCTGGTTCCGCGGCATGCCCCGGCGCGGGCTCCCTGTAACGACGATCGAAAGCGGGGACGTTGAAGCAGCCCTCCAGACCGTCGAACAATGGCGCCAACCGATGGTTCAGATTCCGTTGTGACCGCGGGCGTCCGACGGGCTGCAGCCGTCCTTCATCCTTCGGTCAA
>JAUXDC010000127.1 GCA_030618605.1 Holophagae bacterium
CTGTGGGGAGGCGTGTCGAGCAATGTTCTCCAGAGTTCCGGCTGGCGTGGGCAACTCGAGGAACTGATCGACGCCGGCGTCAGTGCCATCAAGGTTTACCTGCTCTCCGGCATGGAGACTTTCAGGGATCTGGAACCGGAGCAGATCTTCGAGGTCCTGAAGATTACCGCCCAGCGAGGCATCCCGGTCGGAGTGCACGCCGAGGACCGCAGTGTCGTCGAAGAGGCCAAAAGCGCCGTCTTCGCCCGGGGGCGAAACTCGCCGCTGGATTACGCCGCCTCCCGTCCGGCCGAGGGCGAAATCACAGCTGCCCGGACTCTGCGGGCCCTCTGCCGACAGACCGGCGCCCGAATTCACATCGTACACATAGCCTCCAGGGAGGCGCTCGATATCGTCACAGCGGCCCGCTCCGAAGGGCTCCCGCTCTCCGCCGAGACCTGCCCCCACTACCTGCTCTTCACAGATGCCGACCTCGACCGCCTCGGCGCCTTGCTCAAGACGGCGCCAGTCGTCAAATCACAGCGGGACCGGGAGGGATTGTGGCGTGGTCTCGAAGCAGGAGAGTTGCTCTTCGTTGCCTCGGACCACGCCGCGGGTGTCTGGCCGGAGGAGAAACATACGGGCTCGATCTGGACCGACTACGGCGGTGTACCGGGGGTCGAACTGCTGCTTCCGACCCTCTATTCGGAGGGTGTCGCCAAGGGCCGGATCACCCTGGAACGCCTGGTGGAGATCACCAGTCGGGCCCCGGCCGAGTTCTTTGGCGTCGGCCGGCGCAAGGGCCGGACCGAAAAGGGCTGGGACGCAGATTTTTCGGTGATCAACGAAGGCGCCACATGGACGGTCCGCGCATCAGAACTCCACAACAAGAACCGTTACACACCCCTGGAAGGCATGATCCTCGAGGGCCGGATCCAGGAAACCTGGGTTCGAGGTCAAAGGGTCTTTGTGCGAGACGGGTCCGGTCACGAGACTTTTATTGAGCAACCGTCAGGCCGATTCATCAAGCGAGGAGGATCGACATGAACTCAGTCACCGTCATTGGACCTGGAACGGTCGTCGCCTCATACGACCAGGAGTCCACAGTCATTACCAATGGGGCAGTTGCGATCCAAGAGGACCGTATCATTGATGTCGGAACCTTCGAGGATCTGGGCGCAGCCTACCCCCGGGCTGAACTCCTCGACGCCCACGGAGGGCTGATCCTCCCCGGCCTTGTCAATTTGCACCACCATTTCTATTCTGCCCTGGCCCGTGGGCTTGACCCCGGAATGCCGATGCGCGACTTCGGGAAGATCCTCGAGGGCCTGTGGTGGCGATTGGACCGGGCGCTTGATGCCGAGACCGTTCGCCTCTCCGCCGCATTGAGTCTGGCCGACTGTACCCGCTGGGGTTGTACGACCGTCTTCGATCACCACGCCTCGCCCTCGTGCCTCGGCGGTAGCCTCAACCTGATCGCCGGAGTCGTCCGGGAGGCCGGTCTTTCGGCAGTCCTGTGTTATGAAGTCTCCGACCGTAACGGACATGATGAGGCCATGGCTGGACTCGAGGAAAACCTTCAGTTCGCTTCAGATCACGGAAAGAGCCCCCGACTACGGAGTCTCCTGGGCCTCCACGCGTCTTTTACCATCTCCGACTCAACCCTCGAACAGGTTTCCAAACAGCGACCGGCCGACCTGGGCATCCACATCCACCTCGCCGAGGATCAGCTGGATACAAGGCTCTCGCAGGAGAGGTACGGCCAAACTCCACTGGACCGTCTCGACCACTTCGGCCTCTTGGACGGCCGAGCCCTGCTGGCTCACGGGGTGGACCTGGACCGGCACGATGTTTCCAGGATCGCCGAGAGCGGCGCCATCCTGATCCACAACCCCGAAAGCAACTCCAACAACGCCGTCGGCCGCCTCGACCTGGAGGCCGCCCTCAGCCTCGGGTGCACCGTGGGCCTGGGAACCGACGGCATGTCGTCGAGGATGCTGGGCTCGCTCCGGGCGGCCTTCTTGGGTGTGCGGGCGGGAACAGGCGATCCGACATCCGGTTTCGACACTGTGTCTGGCCTGTTGCACGCCAATTCACGGCGAGCCGCACAGATTTTTGACGAGCCACTCCTGGGCCGTCTTTCCGAGGGAGCACCGGCCGATGTCATCGTCGTCGAGCCACCTGCCCCAACGCCGGTCACTGCGGCCAATACCTTGGGGCATTTCCTTTATGGCGCCTCGGAAAGCGTCGTACGCCATACCATTGCCCGAGGCCGGGTGCTGCTCAAGGACTTCCGGCATACGACCCTGGATGTCCCTGCCCTGGCCGACGAAGCCCGTTCAGCAACCCCGGCACTGTGGGAACGGTTCAGGGAGTTGGATACTTGATACTCGAAACTCGATACTTGACACTGCAAGACCAAGGTCGGATTAGAGCTCGCTGGTATTGAACGTATCGCAACTGTCGACTTGGCCGGTTTCGAGACCTGTCCGAAACCACCTGACCCGTTGCTCCGACGTTCCATGAGTGAAGCTGTCCGGGTTGACCACGCCGCCGGCCTGCCGCTGCAGATGGTCATCCCCGATCGCCGCCGCGGCGTGAAGGCCCTCTTCGATATCACCCTGTTCGAGCAGATGACGCTGTTTATCAGCGTGATACCCCCACACTCCGGCGAAACAGTCCGCCTGAAGCTCGACCCGAACGGACAGGGCGTTGGCCTCAGCTGCGCTCATTCCTCGGCGCATTCGGCTTGTCTGATCCGAGATGCCCAGCAGGTTTTGAACGTGGTGGCCGACCTCGTGGGCAATGACATAGGCCTGGGCAAAATCCCCTGGGGCGCCGAATCGCTGTTTCAGTTCCCGATAGAAATTGAGGTCAATGTAGAGATGCTGGTCGCCCGGGCAATAGAACGGGCCGGCCGCTGCAGAGGTCAAACCACAGGCCGACTGCACCCTGCCGGTGAAGAGCACCAGGGTCGGTGGCTCATAACGTGCACCATTCTCCGCAAAAACCCGAGTCCAGGTGTCCTCGGTATCCGCCAGCACCACAGAGACAAAATCAGCCAGTTCGTCCTGCGGGCCGCCGGTCTGCTGCATCGGTACATTGGAAACTGAAGCACTCGGCCCCATGCTCTCCATCCCCATCTCCAGAAGGCCCATCGGGTTTCCGCCCAGGAGGAGGTAAATGATGCCGAATATCAGGAGAGCACCACCGCTCAGGCCAAAGCCGCCCACACCTCCCAGTCGCCTCCCTCGCCGATCCTCAACATTGGTACTCCTGCGCCCCTTCTGCCACCGCATATCCTACCTCCCAAGTTTTCCCGCGAACCTTACCACGAGCGCCGTTCAACCTCGGGAAGAAGGTGCTGGCGGATTGCATCCCTGACGATGCGGAAGACCTCGATCTTCTCGGCCTGGGCACCCTCGGCATCGGCGGGATCGGGGAACGAAATGTGCAGAGTCTCAACCGGGTATGGGAACGCCGGACAGTTTTCATGGGCGGAATCACAGACCGTTATCACCAGATCCCATGCCCCGGCCAAGTATGTGTCAACGTGCTCGGGTATCCCGTTTGAAATATTGATGTCAACCTCCGCCATCACCGTAACGGCCAGAGGATGGACCTCCCCGGAGGGATTCGTTCCAGCCGAACGCGCCTCCCACCTCTCTCCCATTGCATGATTGATCCACCCCTCGGCCATCTGGGACCGGCAGGAGTTGCCGGTACACAGGATCAAGACTCTCAGTTTTCGTCCCATTTCCTCATCCTCCGGTTGACCAGCGCCAAGGATAATACTATATTTCGCGAGGAGACGAAATGAATTATTCTTCCCTCGACACTGCCGTTGCGATTGCCCGTGCCCTCGGCCACCCCGCCCGCCTGCGAACCATTGCCATGCTGCGACGTGGAGAACTCTGTGTCTGTCAGATCACGGCGGTTCTCACACTGGCCCCTTCGACGGTATCGGCCCATTTGAGGGAACTCCGCAGGGCCGGGTTGACCGCCGAAAGAAAAGAGGGCCGGTGGGTATGGGTTGGGCTTGGTGTCGGCACTGAAATCAGACCCTGGATCGACAATGCGCTTGCCGGCACGTCCGGTGATGAACAAATGCAGGCGGATCTCGCCCTGGTCGAGGAAATTCGGGGTCTTCCCCTCGAGGATCTATGCCGACTGGGTTACGAGGCGGCACGGGAGAAAAGACGCTCGAAGGTTGACACCGCCCGGTCAAAGGAGGGAGACAGGCCATGACGGCCCACGAAGGCATTTCCAAGAACATGACCGTGATCGATCGCTTCCTGACGGTGTGGATCTTCCTGGCAATGGCAATTGGTGTCGGATCGGGCTTCGTGTGGCCGGGCATCGCCGGGTTCTGGAATGGCTTGTCCGTGGGAACGACCAATATCCCGATCGCCGTCGGCCTCATCCTGATGATGTACCCACCGCTTGCCAAAGTGCGTTACGAGGAGATGGGTCCGGTATTCCGTGACTGGAAGGTGCTCGGACTCTCTCTGATTCAGAACTGGATTATCGGACCCATCCTGATGTTCGCCCTGGCCGTCGTGTTGCTGCACGACAAGCCGGATTACATGGTCGGCTTGATACTCATCGGGCTCGCCCGATGCATCGCGATGGTCATCGTGTGGAACGAATTGGCCAAGGGGGACAGCGAGTATTGTGCAGGGCTCGTTGCTCTCAATTCGATCTTCCAGGTATTCTTTTTCTCGATCTACGCTTTTGTTTTCATCACCGTCCTGCCCCGTTGGTTCGGCCTTGAAGGCCTTGAGGTCTCCGTCACCATCGGCCAGATTGCCAAGAGCGTCTTCATCTACCTCGGCATACCATTCCTCGCGGGAATCCTGACCCGATTCTCCCTGATCAGACTCAGGGACAAGATCTGGTACGAGACGAAGTTCATCCCAATGATCAGTCCCATGACCCTGATCGCCCTGTTGTTCACCATCGTCGTCATGTTCTCACTCAAGGGTGAGACCATTGTGCAGCTGCCGCTCGATGTTATCCGCATCGCCATCCCGTTGTTGATCTACTTCGTGGTGATGTTCTTGGTGTCTTTTTTCATCAGCGCGAAGGTCGGTGCGGGTTACAGCCGCGCAGCCACCTTGAGTTTCACCGCCGCCTCCAACAACTTCGAACTGGCCATCGCCGTCGCGATCGCCACCTTCGGCATCGACCACGGCGCTGCATTCGCCGCCGTCATCGGTCCCTTGGTCGAGGTGCCGGTGTTGATCGGCCTGGTCAATGTCGCGCTGTATTTCCGAAGACGCTTTTTCGGTGTTGCAGAGTCACTGACAGCTGAGAGCTGACGGCTGACAGCCCCCTTTACCACACGTCTACAGGAACCCTGAGCCTCTCGACCGGCCGGTCACCAAGCAGGTGGCCATCGATGATGTCCGAGACATCTCCGGCTTGAACGCCGCCATACATGACGCTTTCCGGATACACAAGAACGATCGGTCCCGCCTCACATGGACCCAGGCAACTGGTCCGGGTCAAGCGGAAACGACCTTTGAGCTCCCGGTTTTCCAACTGCTCGGCGAATTCGGTCAGCACGGCCTGAGCGCCGGTCAATGTGCACGACCCCTTGGGGTGCCCCGGAGGCCGGGAGTTGAGGCAGATGAAGATGTGTTTTTCAGGCTTTGGCATGGTGGCTTCCTTTGAGATATTTCTTCAGGGGATAACCCTGCCCAACCCGAAACTCTTCCCGGAGTCACATGGACGGCAACGATTGTCAGGTTTTTCAAAAGCACCGTTTACAGGCTTCTGATCCTGAATTTCTTGCTTCCTACTTGGCTTCTGCTTGAGGGAATCCGGCAACGGCCCGTTGCACCTCGGCCCAATCGTCAAGAAAATCATAGACCGCAGTCACAGCGGCGAGCTGGGAGGTCAGTGCGTTGTTCTGCGCGTCGAGCAGGTCGATGATCGATGCGGCGCCACGTGCATAGGCGTCCTGGACCAGCTCCTGGGTACGGGCCGAGGCTTCGGCGGCTTGCTCTCGCAAGGAGATGGTCGACCAGGAAGCGGTGGCGGTGTCCAGTGCCGACAGGGTTCGCTGTTCGAGTTTCTCCCGTGCATTTTTTGAGTCTGTTTGAAGGGCGAAGAGTTCCTCCTGCGCTTTGATGCGACGTGCCTTGTTGGCGCCGCCGGTGACCACGGGCAACCCGGCCTGAACACCAACCTGCCAGCTGGTGTCATCAAACTCGGGAATCAAGTCCCCGATGTCTCCCAGATCGAGACCGCCGGTATCATCCTTGGCAAGAACCTGATTGAGATCGGCCTTGAGTGCCACAAGCGGGGCGTACCTGGCGCGCTGGGCAGCCGTCAATACTCTTGCCTGAGCGGAGATGGCTGCGTCAAGGGCCGCCAGTTCTGGCGCCCTTTGTAATGTCAGCTCTACCAGGCTCGAGGTCAAGTGATCGTACCCGTTCGGCGTATCGAGCAAGGCCACGTTATCGGCGCCGCCAAGGGCGTCAAGAGCCGTTGCAATATCGGGTTGGTGCATATCCCATCGGGTCGTCAGGGGTTCATTCAGAAGCCGACTCAGCCGGCGCTCGCTTTGACGATCAAAGGACAAGGCCTCGAGTAAGCCGGCGCGGGCCGTTGCCAGCTCGGCTTCCCACCTATATGCCTCAGCCGCCCCAGCGGCACCCACGGATCGACGTATACGTGCCAGTTCGAGGTTGGCTCGGGTCAAGTCAACCTGCTCCTGGCGGATGCGAATCAGGGCATCACTGCGCATCACTCCCATGTAGGCGGCGACTGCGTCCCGGGCGATGTCAAAGCGAAGGGCCTGCATATCAAGCTCGCGGACCTTTTGAAGGTCCCTTTGGATGGTGATGTTGCCCGAGGCGGCGTCGGAATAGATCAGCTGGGTCAAGGTCAGCGAGCCGGCGACGTAGCGGGAGTACTGGCCGAGGGCTGCAATTGCGTGGTTTTCGTCGATGGCGGCGCCGATCAGACCCACATCGATTTGTGGACGGTAGTTGGACTTGGCTTGACGAATATCTTCTGCGCCGGCGGCGACTCTGCGATCCTGCACCGCTATATCCAGATTTGCCCTCACCGCCTGGTCCATGGCCGTTCTCAGGTTGATGGGACGGTCACGTCGAAATCCCTGGTCGTGAAGCAGCCGGGCCCTGGTGAGCAATTCCCAGCTCGGGGAGAAGCCCAGCGCCTGGGCTGTCGCCATATTGAGAGTCAGCCGACCTCCGGTCTCGACGCGCATCGTGTGCTGCGTCTCACGTCCCTCGATCAGGTCGAGTACTTCCAGGGCGGCACCGCGGGCCATTGCAGCCATGGTGGCTTTGGTGTTCAATCCGGCCAGCACGCCACGGTCCACCTCCGACTCTCCCAATAGAGAGAATGTCGGCAGACCCAGGGCAGTCAGTTCTTTGACGAGAGTTTCCAGTTGGAGTTCTTGCAACTGCAGTAGCGGCATGAGATAGACCGCATCCGAGTCGGCCGGCAGTAATTTCGACACGTCCGATATTCCCACCGGCATCGAGATGAATTTGACCGCGACACCCTCCGGTGCAACCGCCCGGCCAAGCTCAACAACCGTACAATTTGAAGGCCACGTAGGATCCACCAATACAGCGACCGAGCTGAACGGTACCGTCTCGTGGAAAGCCTGCAGGTCGCGGGTCATCAGGGCCCCAATATTGATCGGCCGGATTTGGACATTGGCGTTCTGGGAACACTTTGTGGCACAGTCGCCGAAAGCAAAGGGGACCACCACCGGCTTAGCAATCCGGTCCCGGCCGCAGACCTCTGCCGCAACACCGACACCGACCGCAACGATCAGTTCGACATCGTCACGTTCCAACAGCACGTCCACGGCCAGGGCGATTCCATCGGGCTCCCAGCCGCCGTCGACGACGGCGCCTCTCGGGAACTCCAGGTCGTAGACCCCTGCAGTGACTCCCTCGATCTCCTTCCTGAAGAGATCGACGAAGCTGTCTTCCCGCGCACTCGGTCCGTCGCTCACGATGCCGATTCGCACGACCGGAATATCGTCGGACGGCCACACTGCCCCGGCGCCCGAGGCAAGGAATACCGCAATGCCGGCCACCGCTGAAGACCCACATAGAATTTTGTGGAGAGTCTTGATCATGATGCACACTCCTGTTGTGGCGAGGAAACTCGGTAGAAGGTGGCGTAGAGAACCGGGACCACCACCAGGGTCAAGACCGTCGCGAATGTCAGACCGGCCATGATGGTGATGGCCATTCCCCTCCAGAAGATGTCGAAGACCAACGGGGTCATGCCAAGCACCGTCGTAAAGGCAGCCATGGAGACCGGGCGGAGGCGGCTGACACCGGCATCCAACACCGCTTCGAACGGTTGCTGACCGCTCTCCAAATTGATATCGATCTGATCGAGCAAGACCACGGAGTTCTTGATCAGCATGCCGGACAAACTCAAGAAACCCAGCAGAGCAACAAAGCCGAAGGGTTGGCCGGTCATCAGCAGGCCCGCGGTGACGCCGATGATCGCCAGCGGCACCGTCAAGAATACGATCAAGGGCTGCCGGGTCGTATTGAAAAGGGCCACCACGATCAGCACCATCAGAGAAAAGAAAAGCGGCACGCTGGCCATCAGCATGCGATTGGCATCACCGGAACTCTCAAACTCACCGCCCCACTCGAGTTCATAGTCTGGTGGCAACTCAAGCCTTTCAATCTGGGGTCGCAATCGAGTGAAGACCGGGTTCGCCACTCCAAGTCGCGGATCGCATTTGACGGTGATGGTCCTGCGGCGGTCGTAACGCCTGATAATCGGATCTTCCCACTCGGTGCTCATCTCCGTCACCACCTGGTTGACCGGCACCACCCGGCCGGTGGTGGAAGACCACACCTGGACGTTCGCCAGTTGGGCCACGGAGGAACGTTCCTCCTCGGGCAGACGGAAAACGATAGGCAGGAGAGTGTCTCCCTCGCGGTAAAGCCCGGCGATGCTGCCGGAGGTGACTACCTGGAGGCTGGAGGCAAGGTCGTTACGGCTGATGCCCGCTTGCCGGGCCTCGGCTTCGGCGAACTCGGGGCGAATCACCGGTACCTGCTGTCTCCAGTCGTCCCGCACGTCCTTGGTGTTGGCATCGGCCCGCATGATCGCCTTGACCTGCTCCGAAAGCTCTCGAAGCACGGAGGGGTCGTCACCCTTGATTCGAGCTTCGATCTTGGCGCCACCCCCAGTTCCGAAGACGAATCGATGAGTCTGCGGCTCGGCATCAGGGAAACGCTCCGCCAGGTAGGTGATGGTTTTTCTGCTGATTTCGTCGATCAGTCGGGCGTCCTCAACAGTCACCAGGAGTTGTGCATAGGCGGAGCTTGGCATTTCCGGCCGGTAGGTCAGCATGAATCGGGAGCCGCCACGGCCGGTGAAACCTGTCACTGACTCGACGCCCTCTTGCTCGAGCAACCAGTCAGTGGCGGTCCGGACATCTCGCGCCGTGTCTCGGATATGGGTTCCTTCAGGCCTCCAAAAGTCGACGTAAAACTGTGGCTGGCCCGAGTCCGGAAAGAAGCTCTGCTTGACATAACCGAAACCGAAAATTGCAGTGAAGAGCAGCGCGGACAGTACGGCCAGGGTCAACCAGCGAAGGCGTATGGCATAGCAAAGGAACCGCCGATAGGCACGGAAAAACGGCTTGTCGTACGGATCGACCTCGTCGGCGCCTTTACCCGACTTGAGGAACATCACACCAAGCAACGGAGTCACGGTGACGGCGAGTATCCAGCTGAGCAGCAACGAGGCCGCCACCACCTTGAACAGGGAGCCGAGGAACTCGCCGGATGCATCGTCGGAGACACTGATGGCGGCAAAGGCCAGGATGGCCACCACAGTCGCGCCGAGAAGGGGCCACATGGTTTCGGAAACGCTCTGCCTTGCAGCTTTGAATCTTTCCACACCCCTTTGCAATCTCACCAATAATCCCTCGGTGACCACGATGGCGTTGTCCACCAGCATGCCAAGGGCGATGATCAAGGCGCCCAGTGAGATGCGCTGAAGGCTGATGTCGAAAACGCCCATATAGATGAAAGTGCCCAGGATATCGAGCACAAGAATGACCCCAATGAGCAGACCCGAGCGAAGGCCCATGAACACCATCAACAGCCCGATGACGATCACCAGCGCTTCCATCAGATTGATCAGGAAACCATTGACCGCCTGGGTTACGACCTCGGCCTGGAAGTAGATGGAGTGGAGGGCCATGCCGACGGGTTGTTGCGCCTCGAGCTCCGTCAGGCGCTCGATCACGGCCCGCCCGGTGTTGACCACGTTGCCGCCCTCGACGGTTGCAATTCCGATTCCGATCGCCGGTTCGCCGTTGAAGAGCAGAAGGTCTCGAGGCGGTTCGAGATAACCGCGCTTAATGGTGGCCACGTCGGCCAGCCGGATCATACTGCCGGAGCCGACGCCTCGAATGAGCACATTGCCCATCTCATCCAAGGAATCAAAGGCGCCGGTCACGGCCACTCGAACGTACTGCTCCTCTATGT